>CALAMB010000109.1 GCA_937925645.1 uncultured Acidobacteriota bacterium | reverse complement strand
ACCTGTCCCTGCAGCGGGACATCGCCACGATCACGTTCGTCAACGGCCGTTTCCATCTGGCCCAGGACGTGAACGGACAGGTCACCGGCGTCGTGTTCCTCGGTGACGGTCGGATCGAGGTGAAGCCGCACCTGGCGGTGGAGCAGCGACAGCTGAGCTGGCTCGCGGACACCCGGACCTTCAGCGATACGTTCAACCGGATGGTGATCCGCTTCACCGACGGCACCCTTGCCGACATCACGAAATTTGACCAGCCCCGGCCGGGCCCCGTGGACGGCGGCGCCGCCGACGCCTGGAAATCGGCCCGGAAACTCTTCCGCGAGGGGCGCCGGTACATCAATCCCAACTTGGCGGCGGCCCTGCTCGAGTACAACCTCGAGCTGCGGCTGCTGACCGACCTTCTCTGGCCCGGCCACGGCGGCTATTTCCACGCCTACTGCGAGGGGAAGCAGTACGGCGACCTGCTTTTCCTGGTGGACCCCCTCGGCGCGCCGTACGTGACGCCGGAGGAGGTGATGCTCGTTGCGCTGAAAGAGGGAAACCTCGGCATCTGGGTGTCGGAACAGCGGCACGACCGCTACACGGGCCAGATTCCGGCCAAGGTGGACCTGCGGCTGGTAGACATGGAGCACTACCAGATCGACGCCACGGCCCGGGGCAAGAACCTGAAGGCGAAGGTCACCGCCCGCTTCCGGGCGCTCGTGAACGGGGCGCGCGTCTTGCCGCTGGACCTGTTCGCCAAGCTGCGGGTGACCCGCGTGACCGACGCCCAGGACCGCGAGCTCCACTTCGTGCAGGAGGACAAGGACGAGGATGCCAATTTCGGCGTGATCCTGGCGGAAGGTCTCAAGCAGGGCGAAGTCTATCGCCTGGTCTTCGAGTACGCCGGCGACGACGCCGTGCAGGATCTGGGCGGCGGCAACTTCACGCTGGCGGCGCGGGAAAGCTGGTACCCGAGCAACGGCTTCGGCGACCGGGCCACCTATGAGCTGACGCTGCGGAATCCCAAAGAGCTCGTCATGGTCGCCACCGGCCAGCCGTTGGGGGAAGCCCGCGAGGGGGACGAGCTGGTCACCCGCTGGAAATCGGACGTCCCGCTGGCGGTGGCCGGCTTCAACTACGGCCGCTTCAAGAAGACCACGGTCAAAGTCGACAAGATCGATTACACCATCGAGACATACGCCAACAAATTCCTGCCCGATGACATCCAGGGGATGATCAAGAGTATCGAGAATTACGAACAGCGGACCGGCGAGTCCACGGGAACCACCCTGGGCAACATGGACACCACCAAGCTCATGGACAAGGCGCGGGCGGAGGCCCAGCTCTCCATGCAGCTGTACACCGACATGTTCGGGCCCCTTCCCTATGGCCGCCTGGCCATGACCCAGCAGCCGTACCCCTCCTTCGGACAGGCCTGGCCCATGCTGGTCTACATGCCCATCACCGCGTTCCTCGACAGCACGTACCGCGCCCAGCTGGGCATGGCGGGCGCATCCTCCTTCTTCAAATACGTGGCCGCCCACGAAGTGTCGCACCAGTGGTGGGGTCACGCCATCGGCTGGGACTCATACCGCGACCAGTGGCTCAGCGAAGGGATCGCGGTGTTGTCCGCCTCGCTGTTCGCCCAGGTCGCTTACAAGAACGAGAAGTTCGTCGAATATTGGGAGGACATCCGCAAGGACATCACCCAGAAGAACGACAAGGGCCGGCGCCCGCTGGAGCTGGGGAGCGTGACCATGGGCTACCGGCTCAACACGGCCAAGACCGGCTCGGCCACCTACCAGATCATTTACTCCAAGGGAGCGGCCATCCTGCACATGCTGCGGATGATGATGTGGGACCCCAAGACCGGCGACCAGCGCTTTTCGGCGATGATGCGGGACTTCGTGCAGACGCACTTCAACCAGAACGTCTCCACCGACGACTTCAAGCGGGCGGTGGAGAAACACATGATCCCGGAGCTGAACCTGGCAGGCAACGGGCGGATGGACTGGTTCTTCGACCAGTGGGTGTACGGCACCGCCTTGCCGGACTACAAGCTGGAATACCGGTTGGAGCCGGCTGACGGGGGCAAAACCCGACTGTTATGCAAAGTGACCCAGAGCCAGGTAGACAGCGATTTCGTCATGCGCGTGCCCATCTATATCGATTTCGACGGCGGCGTGCGCCGCCTGGGCACGGTGGTCCTGAACGGCAACAGCACCAGTCCGGAGATCGACGTGATGCTGCCTAAAAAGCCGAAACGGGTGCTGTTGTGCGGTTTCGAAGACGTGCTCTGCACTACGGACGCGCGCTGAGGGCCAACCCCACTCGCCGCGGTCACTGGCCGGAAGGCCCGGCGGTGATCCGGCCGCGGGTGTAGTCGTACTGGGTGCCCCACACGCTGTGGGGGATGAGGTAAACGGCCAGCGTGATTGCCACCGCCAGAGCGGTGGCCAGGAGGCCGCGTCCCTCGCGGCGGGTCAGCGCAAAGGCGGCCGCCCAGGCGATGAACGCGAAAAGCGTCTTGTTGTCGGTCAGGTCCCAGCCGAAGGGGATGCCGGTCCAGAAGGCGCCGAACGCGTACTGCTGGACGATGGGGCCGAGGATCAGTCCGCCGGCCAGCATGAACCAGAATGACACGCCCACCATCTTGGCCACGGGCTCCCGAAAGATCATCGCCAGACCGATCCGGACCGCCAGCAACAGTGCTGTGAACATGCAGATCACGTGCGGATACAGCCAGTACACGGGCACGGCGCCCTTGAACCGCGTGGTCACCGGCTGGGCGGGCAACGTGACCGCCTGGCCGTCGAGTTCGAGCTCCACATAATAATTCAGCTTGCCGGCGGGCGGTTGATGGGGGAGAAAGCCGGTGAGGTTGTTCTGCATCCGGGACATGGAGGTGACCGTCCATGCTTCGCCGGTGTTCATGCGGCGCCAGATGAGACGGCCGGACGCCTCGCGAGTTCCGGTCACGTGGACCGTGACCTCCTGGTCACCCGGATCGTCGCAGGTCCGGTCGAACCGGTAGGTGATCACCGCACCGCTCTGTTTCAGGGTGCCTTTCAACGGATAGGTCGGCCCGGTCATCCGCTGGTACACCGCCATGGAGAGGGTGACGATGAAGGCCGCGATCCACAAGACTGTTTTCTGCATCCGGTATCCTCCGGTTGAAATCGGCCCATTGTGCCATCAGTCGGGACCCGCGTCAAAGCAGGAATCATCAGCGGGTATGGCTTGTGCCTGACAATATTCTGTGATATTTTTCAACCACACGACCTTGGCATCTCAGGGGCAAAAGGGAGCACCGATGTTCGACTTTCCCAGACTGGAAGGTGTTTTTCGCGAGAGCATCCACCACCGGGGATGGCTCTGGGCCAGCCGGCTGATCTGGTTTGTCTGCTTCATCCTGTTTCTCCGCTTCCAGGTCAAGGTGTCCATCGGTGACATCATCCTGGTGGGCTTCTTCCAGCTGGTGCTCGGCGTGATCCTCCTGCTGCCCGACAGCTACGCCAAAGCCAACATTCGCCTGGTGGTCATGGCGGTGGGCGACTACATCTTTTTCGTTCTGGGACTCTCCCTGGCCACAATCCGCCACGACCTCGACCTGGTCATCCTGTTCGGCACGGTGTTCTATGTGAGCGGCTTCTTCGCCCGAAGTTTCAAGCTGCTGATCGGCCAGACCCTGTTTATCCTTGCGCTCATGATCGGTCTCGCGGTGCAGCGGCTGATGCCCATCGAACCCTGGCTGCCCCGCGACAACCCCGCGCTCCTCGGGCTCGTCGTTGGTTTTTTCCTGTCCATGGCGGTCTACCTGGGCATGCTCGGCATACCGGTCAACCCGTTCATCACCCTGTACGACAAGATCAAGGCCATCCTGCACAACCGGCGCCGGCTTCAGGACGCCATCGAGCGGCTGGCCTCGGCGCGGACCCTGCGGGGGATTCTCATGGAGTCGCGCACCGGACTGCTGGACGGCCTCCCGGGCGCGCAGGTGGACTTGGTCCGGGTACAGGGAGCCCGGGCCGGTTTCTGCAATCCGAGCGCGCCTGACCAGGTCACGGAGGAGTTCGCCACCGACAGCCTCTACGGCCTGAAGCAGTGCCTGGCCAACCGGGATCTGCAGGTGGCCGCCGTGCCCGCGCATTCCTGTCGCACGGCCACCGGCGAACTGACCGTGCCGGTTTCAGGCAATCCCCACGAGGTGTACGCGCCGCTCTTTCACGAGGACGGTTTCGACACGTCGTTCTGCGCTCGGGTGTTTCTCCAGCGGGAACTCCTGGAGGACGAGCGGGAGTTCATTCAGACGTTGCGCCAGGCGACGGCCGGGGCCATCTGGAGCGTCCTGAAGATGGAGGAAATCCAATCGGAGAAAAAAGAATTCGCCGCCCGCATCCAGAACCAGCAGCGCGACGGCCAGGTGAGCCGCGCCACCGTGGACCTGCTGGCCCGGCTGAACACGGCGATGGATCTCGACGCCGCCATGAACGCCATCCAGGCGGCGGTCCGCCAGACCGTGGGCAACGACTGCCTGCTGCTGTTCCGCACGTCCACGACCGGGTCCGTGCTCGAACTGGCGGATCTCCGCTCCCTGGACGCCATGACCATCAACCGCGGCCTGATGGTGCCCAGTGCGAACACCCTGCTGGGGCGGGCGATGGGCCGCCGCAGCATCATCATGAAAAGCACGCTCAAGGAGCAGGAGGACTCCGGCGAAACCCTGGCCGACACGCCGTACTACGTCCAGAACAACCTCCGCTCCCTGCTGGTCCTGCCGTTGGCGGAAGCCGACAACATGCCGCCGTACGGCGCGCTGGTGCTGGGCAGCAAGAAGCCGGGCTATTTTGGCGCCGAACACCTGGCCAGCCTGAATTCGGTACAGGCCGCGCTCGGGTTCACCGTCCACCGGTGTGCCGTCCAGACAGCGTCGGTTCGCAAGATCGCCGAATGGGAGGCGTTTGCCGGAATCGGCGAGGTCAACGGGCAGTCCGCCAGCCGCGAGGACATGCTCGTCGACATCGGCCGGGGCCTGGTGGAGAAGTTCTATTATGATCTCTGCCGGATCTACCTGCACAATCCCGAAACGAATGAACTGATCGCATACGAGCGTGACCCGGATACCGGCCAGCGGTCGGAGGTGCGGGTGCCGCTGGGCACCCAGACGATGGTCGCGCACGCCTGCGAGATCAAGTCCGGCTATCTGGCGACCAACACCATGCGGGACCCGTACTGTTCCGAGACCGGGTCCCTGCCCGCCAGCCGGTTGGCGGTCCCGGTGACGGTGAACGACGAGCTGCTGGGCGCCATCGAGGTCGAGAAAACGGGTGAAAATTCGCTGTCCAGTCAGGACCTCCAGTTTCTGACCAACCTGGCGCCCCTCATTGGCCTGGCGCTGACCAATCTGCGCTTGCGGGAACGGATCGACCAGTCGGCCGTGACGGATCCCGAGACGCGGCTATTCAGTCGCCGGCTGATGGTGGAGCGGCTGGAGCAGGAACTGGCCGGACACACCCGGACCCGGGAGCCGCTGGCTTTTCTACTCGCTGACATGAACGGCCTGGCCCGGCTCAACGACAACCAGGGATTCGCCACCGGCGATCACGCCGTCAAGATCGTGGCGGAGTTGATCCGGACCCTGGCGCGGAACAGCGACACACCGGCGCGCTGGGTGGGCGACACCTTCGCCCTGCTGATGCCGCGGACGCCGCTAACCGAAGCGCTGGCGGCCGGACGGCGCCTCAGCGAGGCGTTCCGGCGGCACCCCAAGCTGCAGGAGTACGGCCTGTCGCTCACCGTGGCGGTCACGGCCTTTCCGCAGCATGGACAGTCGGTCCGGCAGTTGGTGGCGGCCTGTCAGCAGGCGCTGGCGCAGTCCCGGGAAGGCGGCGCCCACATTCAGCTTCCGGCTGAAGAGACGCTGAGCGTGTCCGGCAAGACGGTGGAGGTCGATCTGGCCGCGCTCTATCGCGAGATCACGGGTGTATCCGGCGAGGCGGGACCGCATACGGTGGCGGCTCTGAACGCTGTCATCAGCCGGTTGACGGAGATGGGCTGCAATGACCTGGCGCTGGGGAATGTGCTGGCCCGGCTGATTCTCCGCCTGGACTATCCGGGCGATCCGCCGGCGCTGGCCGTGGCCGTGCCCGACCTGGCCCGGCAGATGGGCGAAGCGTGCAACATGAACGGCCAGAAACAGCGGGCCCTGCTGCTGGCGGCGAAAGTCTACGACATCGGCAAGTTCTCGATTCCCCAACCCGTTCTTCACGCCCCGCGCGAGCTGTCCCCGGCCGAGCGGCAGACGGTCATGGGCCATGTCAACACCGCCGTCCAGGACATCCTCCGCGCCCATAAAATCTTCACGCCCGTTCTATCGTTCGTCAAGTTCCACCACGAGCGGTGGGACGGCAGCGGCTATCCCTGGCACCTGAAGAAAGACGAAATCCCCACCGAATCCATGATCCTGGGGATTCTCGATGTGTATCGCGCCCTGGCCACCGACCGGCCGTATCGGCCGCGCCTGGCGGCGGAGCAGGCGCGCGCCGAAATCCTCGCCGGGCGCGGCCGGATGTTCGATGCCGATCTGGTGGACGTGTTCTTCGATGTGCTGGACAAGGCCCCGATCGACTAGCGGCCGTTCGGACAGCGGCGGACGAAGATATCCGCCGCCAGACAGGTTTCCAGAGCCACCTGGGTTTCTTCAACCTTGAGCACGTACGCCGGCGACCGCTGGAGCAATTCCACCGTCACTCCCGGCACGATGCCGAAGGCGTACAGCTTCTTGATCCGGGGATAATTCGTGGAGTTCAGGTAGGCGACGGTGGCTTTCTCGCCGACGTGCAAGGTCGACAGCGCGGTGACCAGCGCGACCACCGAGTCAAGCTCCCGCCGGCAGCATTCGCCGTCGGGAATCGGTTTCTGGTGGGGACAGAACCGGGGATGGCCCAGCAGGGTGCAGATCGAATCCACGATGCCGGGTGTGAGGTTGTGCTCGAAGGTGCAGGCCTCTTCCTCGATCCGACGGTCATCCATGCCGAGGACATCCACCAGCAAGCGCTCGGCCAGGCGGTGGCTGCGGACGATCTCCCGCGCTTTGGCCCGGCCGGCCGGTGTCAGGCGCACCTGGCCGGGGGAGAGTTCCAAGAGCCCAAGCTGCTGCAGCTCCTGCAAATTGTCCTCGGTCAGGAAATGAGGATGCCGGGCCAGCAAGGCCTCAGGAGTCAGCAGACCCCCCTCCGACAGCACCCAGATTCGTTCGAGGCATTCATCGATCAGTTCCTGACGCATGGCGTGAACCTCACAGCGTGATGTGCAGCAGGCGCAGGAGCCCGTGCACCATTCCCCCGGTCAGGACCGCCACCACAATCACGAACGAGACGATGGCCGCGGCCCGTTTCAGCCCCTGCTCCTTGAAGATGACGAAGGTGTTGGCGACGCAGGGGACGAACAACGTGAGCACGACCAGGGCGACGGCCAGTTGGTTGGCGGTCAGCGCGCCGTGCTGCACCATGTCGAACAATCCGACGGCGCCGTAATCGCGCCGGATCAGGCCCATGACGAACACCGTGGCCGCGTCGGGCGGCAGGCCGAGAAAGTGCTGCACCACCGGTTGGACGGCGGTGGTGAGCGCCTGCAGCCAATGCAGACGGTCCATTGTGAAAAGGATGAGCGTACCCAGCAGAAACAGGGGGACCGCCTCCAGCAGGAACCAGATGACGCGCAGCCGGGTTTTCGTGAGGATGTTTTTCCAGACCGGATAGCGGATGGGCGGGAGTTCCAGAATGAAGTCGCTGCGCTCCCCAGGCAGGAGCCGGCTGGCTAAAAATCCCACCAGCAGCATCTGGCCGGCCACAACGGCGGCCAGCACGAGCGGCACCAGCAGGGAGACGCCGGCGATGATGCCCAGAATCACGCCGAGCTGAGCCGAACAGGGGATGCCCAGGGCCAGCAGCAGGATGGCGATCAGGCGCTCCTTGGGCGAATTGAGGATGCGGGTGGTCATGGTGGCCATGGTGCCGCAGCCCAGGCCGAGCACCATGGGCAGGACGGCCTTGCCGCTGAGTCCGATCCGTCGGAAGACCTGGTTGACCAGGATGGCCAGCCGGGGCAGATAGCCGCTGTCTTCCAGAAAGCCGAACGCCAGGAAGAAGGCTCCGACGATGGGCAGCACGATGGCGACGGCATATGTCAACCCCATGGACCAGAGTCCGTAGGGTCCGGTGATCAGGTCCTGCACGAAGAGAGAGGGAATCCAGCCGATCAGGCGGGCCATTGCCGGATTCAATACATCACCGAACAGACGGTCCTCCATGAAGCCCACCAGAATCTGGGCGCCGACCACTCCCACGAAAACATAGACCATGCTCAGACAAACGGCCAGGATGCCCAGCCCGACGACCGGCCGGCGGGATTGCCGGTCCATGTCCAGGGCGAATTGGGGATACTGCTTCAGCAGATAGAACAGCGGCAGGAAAGCCGGGAGCAACTGGAACATCATGACGGTCAGTAGCGGATGCAGCAGACCGAATTCGCCGACGAGCAGGCCGGGCCCGTCGGTTGCGGTGAACAGCCGGCCGGTCCAGCCGGTGGACACGGCGGCGGTCGCCGGCATGATCGATTGCAGGAGGCGGCCGACTTGCGCCACCGGAGTTGTCATTCCAAGGAGCGGCAGGATCCAGTGGGCCAGATGGGCCGCCACGCCGGCGCCCAGCAGCGCCAGACTGGTCCGGTAGCCCAGCATCGCCGGCCGGCTGCCGGGGGTGGCGCTGTGCTGTGTTTTGAGCCGGGGGATCCATTCGTCGAGCAGCCGGTTCCGCGCGCTGTCGAAATGGGTTCGCGGGCTGATCGACGGCCGCTGGTTCAATTCGTCGGCCAGGATTTGCAGGCGGGCCATCTGGTCTTGGGAGACCATGGTCTTCACGGCGCCGAGATCGGCCGACTCCCTGTTGAGCAGCCACTCCACGCCCAGGGCGGGTGGAACCCCGGGCGGGAACAGCGCCCGGGCCGGATCGGTGAGGCGCGGATCAAAACCGCCGGGATGCCGGGGCACGGCGGCCTTCGGGATGAGGCGGAGCAGTTGGTGAATGCCCACGCCCATGGTGGCAATGGATGTATTGACCGGGATGCCGAGCCACGCCTCGATGCCGGCCGTGTCGATCTCAATGCCGCGGGCCCGGCAATCATCGATCATGTTCAGGTTGAGGATCATGGGGATGCCGAACTCGGCCAGCTGGAGAGTCAGGAACAGGGTGCGCCGCAGGTTTTTGGCATCGCCGATCTGAATGATCGCGTCCGGCCGCGAGGCCAGAATCACGTCCCGGGTCACTTTCTCGTCTTCGGATTGGGGCACCAGGCTGTTCACGCCCGGCGTGTCGATGATTTCACACGGTTGGCCGTCGATCCGCATGTGGCAGCGGGTGACTTCGACTGTGGTGCCGGGATAGTTGGAGACCACCGCGTACTTGCCGGTGATCAGGCTGAAGATCACCGATTTGCCGACATTGGGGTTGCCGACAAGAACAATCGTGCGGGTGTCGCGGATGGATTCAGGCATCTGGCTCAAGCATCCGGATTGTAAAACGGGTGATTATAGACTTCAGCGCGTGAAAACACAACCCGGATACGCTCCACGTCTACGGCTGAATCCGGTAATGCCCCGCGTCGTCGACGCGGATGACCGGCAGGCGGCGGTGGATTTCAAAGTGCGTGTAAGCGGGCCGGATTTCCCGCCAGAACTCCAGCAGGTCGGGCCGGTGGGCAAACCGTTCGGCCAACCGTTCGAAACCAGCCGCATCCAGCCGCGCGGGAAAGATGTGCACCGGAACAGCGCGTTGCCCCGCCTGCGTGGCCTCCATGGCGGCCAGATAGATTTCTTCGATGCCGCTGTCGGTGAGGGGGATGCAGCCGATGGTGGCACAACCGCCGTGGATGAAGATGTCGCCACCCAGATAGCCGGGCACGCCGAGTCGGCGGTCGCTCGCGTTGGGATAGTCCAGCCCCAGCGACAGGTGGAACCGGCTGGCGGGATTGAACCGGTTGATGATGTAAAACCCTTCAGGAATCTGGCCGTCTCCCTGCCGCCGCTTCGGACCCGGCCCGCCGGATGAAGCGCAGAACGGAAAGTCCGCCACATGCGTGAGCGGGTCGCGGGATCCGGCACCGGCCCACAGTTCCAGCAGTTGTTCCTCTTTGAGGGCCCGCAGGAATACCGCGCGCGGCGGGTACGCCAAGCCGCGCCCGCGGAACCGTTGTTCGAGGTCGACCGCGCGGGCCGTTGCTGCCGCCCGCACCCGGGGATACCGCATCTGGCGGGCACGGAAGTCATCCGCCTGACCCAGGCCGGCCAGCGCGCAGGTCCCGACGGCGAGGAGCGTCAGGGTGCGGCGCACGAGCGCCGGCCGTGGAGCGGATCTGTCAAGTCGAGTCCGTTCGGCCATTCGGAATCTCCTCCACGCTTCCGGATACCGGGCCGACGAAGGGTCATTTCGGCGGCCGGCCGGGCGGTTGTGTCAGCCGATTCTATACGGCCTGAGGCCGGCGGTCAAATGAACCGCGAAGGGGCGAACTGCAGCGGCCGGGGGTGCGCGTTGTCATCCAACGCGTCATGCGGTATGATGGAACGGTCCATCCAGCGTCGGCAGCGCACCGGGACTGAATGTTGAATCCGCCGTGGCGGAATCATCGAGGAGCGAACGCGGGGTGACCAGAATCCGGATCATTGTCGGAGTGGTCTTAGCCGTCGGGCTGGCCGTCGCGGCGTGGCTGTGGTGGAATTCTCACCATGCGCCGGCCGAGTCCTTCGCCGATCGCCCGGTCCGGGTGGCCGTCGAGGGGCGGCTGGTAACCTTCGATCCGCACGCGCACGACGAGAGCGCCACGTGGGCGGTGCTCTGCAATATCTACGAGGGGTTGGTCCGCTTCGACCGCCGGTTGCAGCTGCAGCCCGGCCTGGCGGAGTCCTGGTCCAATCCCGATCCCCTGCACTGGATTTTTCGGATCCGGCGCGGGGTCCTTTTTCACGACGGCCGTCCGCTGCGGGCCGCCGACGTGGTCTACTCGCTGCGGCGGGCGGTCTTCCACGAGGATTCGCTGGTCAGCGGCTACTTCGCGAGCGTGAAATCAATTGCCTCCGCCGGATCGGAATCGGTGGTGGTGGAGACGACCGAGCCGGATCCCATTTTACTCAACAAACTGGCCTTCGCCTTTGTCGTCCCGCAGGCGGAGACGATGGAGCAATCGTCGCTGGCCACCCGGCCGGTGGGCACCGGGCCTTACCGGCTGGACGGTTGGACCGCCGACAACCGGTTTGTGCTCCGGCGCGTTACTGATTATTGGGGTCCCCGGCCGGCTGTCGGAGAAATTGAGATGGTGGGGATCCCCGACGAGGGGAAACGCGCCGATGCCTTGAGCGCCCGGGACGTGGACCTGGCGCGCACGCTGGACTGGTCGCATGTCGCCGACCTCGCCGGCCGGCCGGGCATTGCCATTTTGGCCGAGAACAGCCTGACTGTCATGATGCTCAGTCTGTACACGGGCGAGTTCATGCCCGATTCCCGCTGGCCAAAGCGCAATCCGCTGGCCTTGCGCGAAGTCCGGCAGGCCATCCAACTGGCGCTGGACCGTCCGGCGATCGCCGCCCGGTTCCAGAACGGCCGGGCCCAGCCGTCCTACCAGTACGCGCCGCCCGAAGTGTTCGGCTATGACAGACAGTCGGCCGTCCCGCCGCGCGACGTGGCCGCGGCCCGCCGCCTGCTGCAGGCGGCGGGTTACCCCGACGGCTTCGCCATGGAACTGTATGTGTATTCCTCGATCCAGAGCCTGGGCGAGGGAATCCGGGACAACCTGGCCGAGGCGGGTATCCGGGTTCGCTTCCGGTACCTGGCGTGGGAGGATTTCTACCAGCGCATGTTCTCGTCCAATCCGCCTCAAGCGGTGATCTACGGCTGGTCGTGCACCAGCGGGGACCTGAGCGATTTTTTTGAATCGTGTCTCTTTACCCGTTCCGCCCAGGGGCGGGAAAAATTGGGCGCCTTCAACTCCAGCCGTTTCAGCCACGCCCAGCTCGACGGATGGATCCGCAAAAGCCGGACCCTCATGGATCCCGCTGCCCGGCTGGAGATGCTCACCGCCATCCAGCGCCTGGCGCTGGCGGAGTGTCCCGTGATTCCCCTGACGATCAACCCCGACATTTACGGGTATGACGCCGCGCTGACGTGGGAGCCCCGCCGGGACAGCCGCCTGGATTTCAGCCGGTTCAGCTGGCGGCCTCCCGCCGCTCGGCCGTGAACCGGCGGGTGGAGTGACGAAGCGACGGTGTCCGGAGTGATCCGGCGGCGATCATGACCCGAGGAGGTAGACATGCCAAAAGTGGGCGTGGTGTTGTCCGGTTGCGGAGTGTTTGACGGTTCCGAGATTCACGAGGCGGTGCTCACACTGCTGGCCTTGGACCGTCGGGGCGCCGAAATTGTCTGCATGGCGCCGAATGCCGAAATGGCGCACGTTGTCGACCACCTGCGGGGCGACGTGAGCGCCGGAGAGAAACGAAACGTGCTGGTGGAATCGGCCCGGATCGCCCGTGGCGCCATTCGCGACATCAGCGGAGTCCGGGCGACCGAGCTCGATGCGCTGGTCCTGCCCGGCGGTTTCGGCGCGGCCAAGAACCTGAGCGACTTCGCGTTCAAGGGGCCGGACTGCGCGGTGCATCCCGAAGTGGCCCGGCTGATCCGGGAAATGCTGGCCGCCCGCAAGCCCATCGGCGCTGTCTGCATCGCGCCGGCCGTTCTGGCCCGCGTGCTAGGACAGGAACGGGTGGCTGCCCGGCTGACCATCGGTACGGATGCCGGAACTGCCGGCGCCATCGGCGCCATGGGCGGCGTCCATGTGGCGTGTCCGGTGGGGGAATGCGTGGTCGACCGGGAGCACCGGGTGGTCTCGACACCGGCGTACATGCTGGCTCAACGGATCTCCGAAGTGGCGGACGGCATCGACGGAGCGGTGGCGGCGCTGCTCGAACTCATCGATTGAGCCATGGTTATCCGGCGGGTGACAGTGTTCGGCAGCTCGCGGGTTCGGCCCGGCTCAACGGAATACGAAACCGCCCTCGCCGTGGGCGCCTGTGTCGCGCGCCACGGGTGCGAGCTGGTCAACGGGGGGTACGGCGGAACGATGGAGGCCGCCGCCCGCGGCGCCCGTGAAGCGGGGGGGACGGTGATCGGTGTGACCGTCCGCTCCTTCGCCGCCGTCCCACCCAACGCGTTCCTGAGCCGTCGAATCGAAGCGGGGGACTTGTTTGAACGCCTGGCGCATCTGGTCGAGCTGGGCGACCTCTACGTGGTCCTGCCTGGCGGCACGGGCACGCTGCTGGAGCTGAGCCTGGTCTGGGAGCTGTTAACCAAGAGTATTTCCCCGAAGCCGATCCTGGCCGACGGAATATGGGCGCGCCTGCTGGCCGCATTCCCGCCGGGTGACCGGCCTGTCGGCGAGGGACCGCCCGCCGGTCCGATCTTTTCCGGGGATCTGCCGGGTGATCTGGCGCAACTGCTGAATCGCTGGCGTGAGGAGTAGACCTGGCGGGGCTATTCGGTTTTCCGGCCGAAAGTTCGCTTGCAGATCGTGCCGTACTTGCGCAGATTAAAGCGGTCCAATTTCGGAAGCACGTCGAAGTCCCACTCGACCCGATGACCGAAAGTGAGGATCTTCTCCCACTTTTTCCAGGTGACGTACTCCTTGAGGGCCTTCTTGATGGCTTCGGAATAATCGTCCCCCTGACAGACCGTCAGCAACTCCTGCAGGAGGGTTTCATCAATGCTCACGGTGGCGCGCATGGCTGCAACCTCTGACCAAATATGGTTCGATCTTATTCGATGCCGGCAGGGTTGTCAAAGGTTTAAATAGCCGCGCCGGTCGGGGCGGGGAAGACCAGGCGGAGGGCGCCGGGCAGGCATTCGATCTCCAGCGGCAGATGGCCGGCGGCCTCACCGTCCAACTGGAAGGGGACAGGCGCGGGCGCCGAGACGGTCACTCGACGTACCTTGCGATAGACGACATCGGGCAGGCGCGTGTGGGTTCGGCGCGTCAGATGATACAGATAGCGTAGATAGGCTGCCAGCCCGCGGGAGCGGAACAGGCACAGGTCCAGCATCGGCTCGTCCAGCGAGGCTTCGGGCGCCAGGATATAGCCGCCGCCGTAACAGCGGGTGTTGGACACGATGCCGAGCGGCGCCTCCCATCGGTCGTCGTCGGTGCAAAACCGGATGGCGGTGAAATCGTACCGGCGCAATTGGCGCATCGCTTCCAGAACGAACGCCAGCCGGCCCAGCCGGCTTTTAAGATGGGCGGGCATGGCCTCGACGATCCGGGCGTCGAATCCGGCGCCGGCCATGGCCAGAAAATGGCGGTCGTTGGCCCGGCCGACGTTCACCGCGCGGATGTGCCCGCCCGTCAGACCGTCCACCGCCCGGTTCAGACGGAGCGGCAGTTGCAGTTCGTGGGCCAGGACGTTGGCGGTGCCGCCCGGCATGATGGCCACGAACAGGGGCGTGCCCACCACCGCCGGGAGCACCTCGTTGAGGGTGCCGTCACCGCCGAGGACAATGACGCCGTCAATATCCGCGCTGTATTCCCGGACCACATCGGCCGCCATGCGGGGACCGCGAGTGGGATGGGGGATGACCGGCCAGCCCCGGTCGGCGAACAGCCGGCAGATCGCGGACAGCTGGCTCATGCGGATGCGGTTTCCGGCGTTGGGATTGTAGATGAGCAGCCGGGTGCCGGTGGAAACGGGCGCGGACGCACCGGGCACGGCGGCGGTATCGGACCGGTGGTGTTCGGCTATGACAGAATGGGTCATCGCGACTTGTCCTGATCGGCGGCGCGGGCGGCCCGCTCAGCGAATGCCGCGCTTGCGGGCGATGAGGGTCTTGTACAGATTCTGAAAGACCTCTTCGTCCGCGAAGCGTTCCAGGGCCGCCTCCACGGTCCGGATGGCCGTTTCGAGCTGGCCGTCCTTCAGCCGAGCCGACACGTTGGCGCAGGTGTCGCGGATAAACGCCTTCCGGGAGAACTGCGCCTTTCGCTCCAGCGTGCTCTGGTAATATTTAAGGAGCGCCTTCTCCTCCGGATAGACGCGCATGGCCTGTTCCAGTGTCTTGAGGGCCTGGTCGTGGTTTTCGGCCTCCAGAAACACTTTGGCCTTTGAGATGGTGCCCCGGATGAAATGGATCTTCTCGCCGCGGCGCTTGGCGTCGATGATGAAGCCGCGGGTTTGGAGGATCTCGTCCTGTCCGCTGTATTCCTCTTCCAGCCGGTCCAGCAGCAGCTCCGCCTGGGTGACCTGCCCGTCCCGGGCCAACGCTTGAATGTTGTCAAGGTGTTTTTGAACCGACGTCCGATTCCGGGCGAGTCGGATGCTGCCTTGGAGACTGTCCAGCCTGGCGTTGAGGAGCGGATCGGCGTCGCCCCACTGGCGGCGCAGGTCGTCCAGCCGGAGCTGGGCCTGATCGATCTGGCCATCCTGAAACAGTTGCTGGATATCGTTGACGGCCTCCTGCCACAGCAGACCGGAGCGTTCGCCACCGAAAGCGACCGCCTCCTGGAGGGAGAACTCCCGGTTGAGACTGGCCAGCAGGCGCTCCAGGTCTCGGGCCATCTGGCTCAGGTCGGGGTACCGCTGGTCCCGGTCCTTCATGAGGCAGCGCTGCAGGATCGCCTCGAGCGCCGGAGGGCAATGTGGATACTGCTGGCGGATGGGCGCCGGCGGCTCGTTCATGATCTTGAAGAAAATCTCCGGGATGCTGCTGCCGTGGAACGGCTTGGTGCCGGTGAGCATCTCGTACACGATGATGCCCATGGAAAACTGGTCGGAGCGCCCATCCAGGTTGCGACCCTGCACCTGTTCGGGGGACATGTAGCTCACCGTTCCCATGACCATGCCAGTCCGGGTCATCGTGGAAGAGGCCATCTGGGCGATGCCGAAATCGACGATCTTGACCGTGCCGTCCTCGAGCAGGAAGACGTTGGCCGGCTTGACGTCGCGGTGGACAATACCCCGTCCGTGGGCGTAGTGCAGCGCCTCGCAGCTCTGGCGGGCGATGCGCAGCACCTGATTCAAGCTTTGGATCTGCTGCTGCTGGATCGCGTTCTGGAGATCGCACCCCTCCAGAAATTCCATGGCGATGAACGGGGTGTGATTTTCCTCACCGAGATCATAGATGGTGACAATGTTGAAGTGGCGGAGCCCGCCGGCCGCTTCAGCCTCCCGGTAGAAGCGCTTGAGCAGCTCGGGGTTTTGTCCGAAATCGCCCGACAGGGTCTTTAACGCTACGGGACGCTTGAGAATGGGGTCGTACGCGCGGTAGACGATCCCCATTGCGCCCTGGCCGAGTACAGCTTGAATTTCATATTTGCCCAGCTTGTTGAGCATGCACCCTAGCGGAGCGAGCCGCCGAGACCGGAGTATTTTGCCTTGCGTTCCAGATTGTAGACATAAAAGCCGAGATCGATCGGCAATATGTAATTGATTTCGACGACCAGCTCGTTACGAGTTCGGTAGACCTTGATGTTATCCTTGATGACCGGCTGTTCGTATTTGACGGCCACTTCCAGGTAGGACTCGTGGATCCTCTTTTCCGACCAGCCGTACACGGCCGCCCGGGCGGTCATGGCCTCGGTCTCATCAAGGAATTGGATGGAGTTATAATAGGGCGGAACGAACTTGACGGCGCAATAGACAGTGACGGCCAGCAGAACCACCGCCACCAGACAGCCGATTTTGGATTCACCCCTGCGGTTCAGCATCATGAATCCCTCCACGGACGTCGAATTGTCCACATTGTAATGGCGGGATAGTCAAATTGGTACTATTTTCTTGACGGGGCAGGTGGGCCTTGTCATCACCCGGGGCAATGAGTACAATGCCACCTATTTTGAATGCGGGAGGAGCCCATGTCGCTTGGTTTCAAGAACGGAAAAAAGGTGGGCATCCTGTTCTCGGGCGGGCCCGCCTCGGCGGCCAATACGGTCATCTCGTCGGCGGTGCTGGCGTTCCTGAACAAGAACATCCCTGTAATCGGCATCTACAACGGCTTCGAGTACCTGGAAAAATTTGAGAAATACAATCCCTACTCGCTGGTGGAGAAGGTTCACTACTTCCACTTTGACACATCGGTCACGAAAATTCGAAATATCCGCGGCGTCTTTCTGCGCACCTCCCGGGCGAACCCCGGCCGGGAGATCCAGTCGGTGGACGATCTCAAGGAGCCAAAGAAAATCCGCAGCCTGCAGAACATCCTGGACGCCTTCGAACACCTGGGGATCGGTTTCCTGATCACCATCGGCGGTGACGACACCCTGAAGGTGGCCAACTACCTTCATCGATTGGGCTTGCCGGTCATCCATGTTCCGAAGACCATCGACAACGACTATTTCGGCATCCCCTGGACGTTCGGCTACTGGACCGGCGTCGAGGTGACGAAAAACGCGATCCTGAACCTGAAGGCGGATGCCGAATCCACTGACAGCTATTTCGTGGTGGAGCTGATGGGCCGCAAGTCAGGATGGCTCACCTACGCCGCCGGGATCGCCGGCGAGGCGGTGAAGATGATCGCCAGCGAGGATATCGAGGCCGAATTCGACGTCGAAGCCGTCGCGGAAGAATGCGTCGACCTTATCATTCTGCGCGAGCGTGAGGGCAAGGCGGCGGGCGTGATCTGCGTGGCGGAGGGCCTCGTGGACAAGCTGCCCGACCGGTACCGCCCCCATGAAACGGACAAGCATGGCAACGTCATCTTCGGCAAGGCTGAGATCGCCAAGGTTCTGGCCGACAAGATCGGCCAGCTGTACAAAAAACGCACCGGCAAATCGAAAAAGGTGATCGGCAAGCAGATCGGTTACGAGATCCGCTCGGCGCCGCCGGTGAGCTTCGACGTGGTGATGGGCAGCATGCTGGGTTTTGGCACCTTCATCCTGTTCGAACACAAGCAGTTCGGCCACATGGTGAGCGTCACCGACAATTTTGACATTACGGCCATCGCGTTTGAAGATCTGGTGGATGACCAGACGCTGGTGACGCGCCTGCGCTGCGTCCCGAAAGGCAGCGATTTTTATAACCTCAAGGAGGCGCTGTCCTACCGGTTTTTGGAATGATTGGACCGGTGGGGTGCGCCGCTGCCGGGCCGGCCGTCGAAGCCGGCTGGCGCGTTTTCAGGGCCAGCGGTCGATCAGATGAAGAAAACCACGTCCACCAGGACGAAGACGGGGATGAGGATCGCGCCGGACCAGATCATGTAACCGAAGAAACTCGGCATCTTGATCATTTCCTGTTCGGCGATGGCCTTGACCATGAAGTTCGGGCCGTTGCCGATGTAAGTGTTGGCTCCCATGAACACGGCCCCCACGGAAATGGCCTTCAGGAAGAGTGTCCCCTGGGCTGATTGCAGGAGTTCGGCGACGGTCATGTGCAGCATGCCGCAGGCGGTTTCCAGGAAACTCATGTAGGTGGGCGTGTTGTCCAGAAAGCTGGACAGGATGCCGGTCGCCCAGAAATACTCCGAAGCCGTATCGATTCCCAACTCGGCCCCGCGGGCGTTGAGGACCATCAGCGCCGGAATCATGGTGGTGAAGATGCCGACGAAGAGCAGGGCCACCTCGATGATGGGCGCGTAGTTGAAATTGTTTTCCGCCCGTAGCATCCGGGGGGTCAGCGCCAGCGACGCTCCGGCCAGGGCCAGCATGGCGACGTCGCGCACGAGGTTTTGTGCTTCGATGACACCCAGGCCGAGCGGAATCTCACCCAGTTTGACCAGGCCGCTGAAAAGGACCGAACCGACGACGCCCGCCAGCAGGGCGATGTTCACCACCCCCTCCACCCGGACGCCCTTCTGTTCCATGTCGGGCGGGACGCCCGTCTCCTTCTTCATCAAGTGCCGGTCCAGGAAATAGAAAACAGCCAGCAGGATCACGCTGGTCATGGCCCAGGCCGGCGTCAGGGCGAAGGTCCATTCGAAGGGGACGCCGCGCAGGAATCCGATGAACAGGGGCGGGTCGCCGATTGGCGTCAAACTGCCGCCGATATTACAGACCAGGAAGATGAAGAAAATGATGATGTGCCGCTGCCGCTGCCGCCATCGGATCGATTTGATGAGCGGGCGGATGAGCAGCATGGCCGCACCGGTGGTCCCGATGAAGCTGGCCAGCACCGTGCCGATGACCATGATCGCCAGGTTGGTGATCGGCCGGCCGCTCAGTGAGCCGCGGATAACGATGCCGCCGGTGATCACGAACAGCGAGCCCAGCAGGATAATGAACGAAATGTATTCTTCGTAGGTGTGAAAAATCGCGCCGCCGAACAGATTGGCGAACGTGATCTCGGCGGGCTGCGCCAGCAGCATGATCACGAACGTGGTGCACAGCCAGAACACGCTGACTTTGCCGTAATTGTGCTCCCACCAGCGGGCATTGATCAGGGGGATGACCGCGATGGAGAGCAGGATCCCGACGAACGGGACCATCACCCACGGGGGAAAATTCCGGGCGTAGGCGGCGGTGTCGGCGGCCGAAGCGTGGGCCAGCCCCGTGAGCGCCACAAACCAGGGGAGAACAAAAAAGCGCAGTGGGCGCTGGGAGAGCATGCCGACTCCTGTTCCCGGTGGACGTCCAAGGAGGTTCAATGTACAATGGAGCGGTTTGAAAGTCAATCCAAACGGCCGTCAGATCTTGGAGTTAAGGGAATGCCGGCATGAAAAAAACGTCCCCTCGCCGCCGCTCACTGCATGTTCAGATCTTTCTGGGATTGGTGATCGGCGCGGCCGCCGGCGTGACGGTCAACCTGCTGGGTGTCCACCACCCGGGGATCTCGGAGCGGGTGGAATGGGTGATCCGTTACGTCACCGGTCCGCTTGGCCGGATCTTCCTGAATATGCTCTTCATGACAGTGGTGCCCATCGTGTTCAGCACGCTGACCACCGGCGTTGCCCACCTGGGTGACCTGAAGCGACTGAGCCGGCTCGGTGCCTGGACGTTCCTCTGTTTTTGCCTGCTGATGATGCTGGCGGCCACTCTGGGATTGACCCTGGTGCACGTGGTCCGGCCCGGCGCCGGCTTCGATCCCGACGTCCAGGCCCGGCTGCTGGAATCCTATCAGAGCGAGGTCCAGCAGAAAACCGGGGCCGGTCCCGTGTTCGGCATCGAGAACCTGATCTCGGTCGTGCCCCGGAATCCCCTGCTGGCCATGGTCAACATGGACATGCTGGCGGTGATTTTTTTCGCCCTCATCGTGGGGATGGCGTTGACCCGCATCCACGCGCCGCGGGCGCAGGGCCTCATCAGCCTGCTGGAGGGCGTGGCCGACATCATGATGGTGATCGTCGGATTCGCCATGCGCATCGCCCCGTATGCGGTTCTGGCGCTCATCTTCAACGTCACCGCCCGGTTCGGCATGGATCTCCTGATGAAGCTCCTCTTGTACGTCGTGGTGGTCATGGGCGGTTACCTGGTGCTCCTGTTCGGTGTCTACCCGGTTTTGATCTGGCTGATCGCCCGGCGCAATCCGGTGGACTTCATGCGGAAGGTGCTCCCGGTAATGATCACCGGGTTCTCGACCAGCTCCAGCAACGCCACGCTGCCCACCACCCTGAAGGTGGCCATCGAGGATTTGGGCATTCCCAGCGATATCGCCGGGTTTGTGCTGCCGCTGGGGGCGACGATGAACATGAACGGCACCGCCCTGTTCGAGGGGGTCACCGTGCTGTTTCTGGCCCAGGTGTTCGGCGTGGAACTGACCCTGGTCCAGCAGGCTCTGGTGGTGCTGCTGGCGGTGCTGATGGCCATCGGCACCGCGGGCATCCCCGGAGGGTCCATTCCCATGATCATGATCGTGCTGGCCACGGTCAACCTCCGGCCCGACGCGATCGCCATCATCCTGGGGGTGGACCGGGTCTTGGACATGGGCCGGACCGTTCTCAACGTGACCGGGGACCTCGCGACCGCGACGTTTGTGAGCCGGCTGGATCGCGGGTCCGGCGCGGAGCCGCTGGCCCGGATCGACGGGTAGCCGCCCGACGCGCCATCGGCCGTGGCCATTCCGAACCAGCGATCCGGCGGAAATGAAAACTCGCCGGCGCAGCGGCGAGTTTCGGGGACGGTCAGCGATCCGACAATCGGCCGGGCTCAGGCTTTTTCCTTGGGCGGATTCATGGGGACGCGCAGCGTCCAGCCGAACAGATCCTCTTTCTCGCCGTACTGGATCGACTGCAATTCGTCGTACAGCTTTCGGGCCACCGGGCCGACTTCATTGTTGCCGATGGTATGGAGCGTGTCGCGGTAGCAGATGCCGCCCACCGGCGCGATGCTGGCGGCAGTGCCGACGCCGAAGGCCTCGGTCACCCGCCCGCTCTGAATCCCGTCCACGATTTCGTCGATGGTGATTTTGCGCTCCGAGACGGTGTAGCCCAGGTGACTGGAGATCTGCAGCACCGACTTGCGAGTGATCCCGTGAAGGATCGCCCCGCTCAGCAGCGGCGTGGTGATCACGCCGTCGATGACGAAGCAGATATTCATGGCTCCCACTTCTTCGATGTAGCGGTGCTCCTTGGCGTCGAGCCACAGCACCTCGCTGTAGCTTTTTTCCTGGGCCTCCTGCCGGGCCAGCAAACTGGCGGCGTAGTTGCCGCCGGTCTTGGCCTCGCCTACGCCGCCTTCGACGGCCCGCACGTAAGTGTGCGACACGTACAGGTTCACGGGGCGGAAACCCTGCTTGAAATAGGGTCCAACCGGGGACAGGATGATGAAGAACAGGTACTCCTTGGCGGACCGCACGCCCAGGCCGATCTCCGTGGCGATCATGGTGGGGCGAATGTAGAGGGCAGCTTCGCGCTGGCGGGGGATCCAGCGGGATTCCAGCGCCACGAGTTTCACGATGGCGTCCAGCACGTCCGCTTCGTTCAGTTCCGGCATGGACATCCGCCGGGCGGACCGGTTGAAGCGGCGAACATTCTCCTCGGGCCGGAAAAACACAATCTGGTCGTCCGGACCGGCGAACGCCTTCATCCCTTCGAAAATCTCCTGGCCGTAGTGGAGCACCAGCGTCGCCGGATCCAGCTCGAGCGGTCCGTATGGCACGATCCGGGGATTGTGCCAGCCCTTGTCGGCGGTATAGTTCAGCAGGAACATGCGGTCCGTGAACACCCGGCCGAATCCCAGGTTCTGCACGTCGGTGAACAGAGGTTTCAGTTGCCCATCCGTCAGCGGGGCGATGGCGATGTCCATAAAGACACTCCTGCAGACGAAGATGATCGAATGAGGAGTTATTCTAGCATGTGGTTGGAATTTTCCAACAAAAATTGACTAGGTGTGATCGGGTCTGGCCAGATCGTTGAGGAAGTCATGAAACACTTCCTTCATGATGGGGTCGTCCTGGATAAAGCCCTGGAAGGTGTCCAGCAGATCATCGGCATCCAGGCTCTGGAACAGCGTGTCGCCGAACAGGTTTGTCAGGATTTCGTGCAAGACCTGGCGGCCGGTTCCTGCGTACACCTGCGGATCGGACAGATCCTTGCCGCGGACCATTTCGGTGAGCGTCGCCTGCAGGGGATCGGCCACCGACCGGGTGGCCATGAGGGAGTCGACATCCGCGGCCGGAGATGGCGCCGCCATCCCTGGCCCTACGGCGTCGCCTGCATTTCCGAGATCCACGCCCTCCGGATCGAAGGGCGTGCTTTCACTGCTCCGCTTGGGATTGATTTCCATCGGCCGGATCCATCGCGGCGCCGGTTACGCCTTCATGTTCCGGATCGCCGCCATGGACGCTTCGTGCCGGTCCTTGGAAATGTTGGTCATGAGGTTGAACATCTGCGTCTCCTGCTGGATCTGATACTGCATCTGCAGGAGCTGCATCTGGTTGCTTTCGCCCGTGATCGAACCGGTGCCGCCACCGAGACCGCCGAGCAGACCGCTGACGATGCCGGCGCCGGGGATGAACGAGGATGCCGCGCCGGCAATCCCGCCCAGGATGGACGTGAACTTGCTCCAACCGCTGGGCTTGGGCTGGGTGATGTTGGCAATGTCCTGCATGGAGAACGTCTGGCTGACATTGTTGATGTTTTGGACCGTCATGGCGTCGCCTCCTTGTGCGAATCTGACACTATTATCGGGCTCCGGAGACAAAAGTTGCCACCTTTTTTCGGCCGAGAACCGATTTGACAAAGGCGGGGCCTACTTTTATAGTGGCACAATGCGCCGCCAATGGTCAACGATATGCCCCGACCCGACATTCACCCCATGAATGTACTTTGCCTGCCCCCACGCAACCGGCGGTTTGCCAGCCAGTCGCTCCCGGCGATCCTGATCGTGGCGTTTTGGCTGTTGGTTGTGCCGTTGGGCGCCCAGGAACCGGCGCCGCCGGCCCCGCCGCCGCCGGCGGAGGAACCGGCCTATGTGGAAACCGTCATCCCGGTCGAGGGCGAACCCGTAGTCATTCGCTCGCGGGAACAGACCTCGGAGCGGGGTGTTTTTCGGGCCAGCGGCGACGTGTCCATACGCTACCGCGATATCGAAGTCCGCGGTGAGGATGTCGTCTATGACAGCAACACCCGCACGATTTCGGCGCAGGGCGGCATCGTCTTCCGGCGCGGACTGCAGGAGCTGACTTGCGAGTCGTTCGAATACAACGTGGAGAACCGGACGGGCCGCTTCGTCAAGGCCCGCGGCGTGTCGGACAATTTCGTGCGGTTGGTCTGCGCCGAGGCCGAGCAGACGGGGCCCGACGAGTACGTCTTCCACCACGGCCGCGTGACCACCTGCCAGTTTGACCACCCCCACTGGAGCCTGGGCAGTCGACAGACCACAGTGATCAAGGACAAATCGGTCACGCTCTCGCACGGCGTGTTCCGGCTGTTCGGCGTGCCCACCTTTTATTTGCCCTGGATCCGGCTCCCCCTGCCGAAGAAGGAGCGCAAGTCGGGCTTCATGATTCCCTCGTACGGCTATTCCGAAGACAAGGGGCACAAGTTCTCCGATGCCTTCTACCTCACGCTGGGCCGGAGCATGGACTTGATCGTGCAGGGCGATTACTACACCGAGCGCGGCTTCGGTGTGGGCACGACCTTCCGGGGGCGGTTTTCGGAACTCACCTACATCAATTTCTCCAGCTATTCCGTCGACGACCGGAAAGACCAGGGGGGCAGCGTTATCAACGCCGACGGCTATTTCCTTTTCAGCCGGGGGTTTTACGGGGCCATCTCCGCCAATGTCGTCTCCAACATCGTGTTCCGCCAGGTGTACGAATCGGACTTCGTGGGCGCCGTCCGGCCGGACGAGACGCTGCGCGGGTTCATCAGCCGCAGCTGGTCGGATTGTTCCGTCAACCTGGAATTCAACCGGACCCAGTACTACTTCGACACCTTCCAGGTGCTGGACCGCGCCCTGCCGGAGGCGTCATTTCGAGTGTTCGGGCGTTCCCTGGGTCACTGGCCCGCCTATCTGTTCCTGGACAGTTCGGCGGCGTTCATGTTCAAGAAGGTCAACTGGAAGGGGACCGATCCCGGCGGCGGCACCGTGGACATGCAGTTCAACACGCCGCAGGGCGTGGGCCGGCTGGACGTTTACCCCCGGCTGCTGGTGCCCCTGCGGCTCGGCGCGTTCCGCCTGTCGTTGGAGCCCGCGCTCCGGGCGACGTACTACTCGCACAGCTATCCGACGGATCCGCCGGAGGATGCCACGTCCGTCGACGCGGACCGGTCAGGGGTCGGTCGTTACCTCGCGGCCATGGAAGCCCGACTCGACGCCCCCCGCCTGTTCCGGATGTTCCATCCCTTCGGCGTACCCATCAAGCACGTCATCGAGACGGGTGTGACCTGGCGGTGGGTGTCGGAAGTCGAAGATTACGCGCGTATCATCCAGTTTGATTGGCAGGATGCGGTCGTGGGAACCAACGAGCTGGAATACTGGGTGATGCAGCGGTTTTTCAGCCGCCGGGGCGACCGGCCGTGGGAATGGGTGGCGGTGGGGCTTCGCCAGAAGTACTTTTTCGACCCCGATTTTTACGGCAATTTTCAGACGGGTCTCAACAACCAGATCGCGCCGTATTACTCGTTCAGCCCCTACGCGGCGGCGCGGGAACCGCGGAGCTTTTCGCCGATCCAGGCGCTCGTCCAGGTCCATCCGGCGTCCACGATCAGCGGGCAGCTCCGCCTCGAATACGACACCGTTCGCGGCGAGCTGCGCGACTGGTCCGCCGCCGGGACCTACAACCGGGACTGGCTGTTCGCGTCGCTGGCGTTCCTGCGTCTCTACACCGAAGGCGACCAGTTGGTGGATAACGACTATCTGCAAACTTCAGTGGGGCTCGGACGCCCCTACCAGGGGTTCAGCGTCGAAGCCAACGTCTCGTACAATCTGGAAAACAGCAATCTGGACAACTTTTACATCCGGACCAATTATTATTTTGATTGCATCGGCTTTTCGGTGGAGTACGCCAAGTTCGATATCGCCAACCGCCAGAATTCGGGCGAAATCCGCTTCGCCATGTATCTGCGTGGCATCGGCGATTTTGGAACACTGCAGAAACTGGGCCGGAGGGTCTTTTGAGGACGGTCTGGGTGGGGCTGGGGGCCAACATGGGCGACCGGGAGTCCAGCCTGGCGGCGGGGCTCGCCCGCCTGGCCGCGGGCGGGGCGAAGGTGGCCGCCGTATCCTCGCTCTATCAATCCGAGCCTGTCGGTGGGCCGCCGCAGCCCGCCTACCTCAATGCCGCGGCCGGGTTGCACACCCGCCTGGAGCCGCGGGAACTGCTGACGGTGATCCGGTCGGCGGAGGCCGCCGCGGGGAGGCAGCCGGCCGGACGCAACGCGCCCCGGCCCCTCGACATCGACATCCTCCTGTTTGGCCGGCAGGTGGTGGACGAGCCCGATCTGGTCATCCCCCATCCCCGCCTGGCCCAGCGGCGCTTCGTGCTGGTGCCGCTGGCTGAAATCGCGCCCGCCTTGCGGCATCCCGTGCTCGGGCGGACCGTCGCCAGCCTGCTGACCGCGTGCGACGATCGGCATGAGGTGGAATGGTATTGCAAATGGCCCGGCCTTCCTCTATAATCCGGTCTGTGGCTAACCCCTATTGTTTCCGAGTGTTATGAATTTCAAGTACCTTGTCATCGAAGGGCCCATCGGCGTGGGGAAAACCACCCTGGCCAAGCGACTGGCGGAAGAGTTTCAGGGCCGGGCGATGCTGGACCAGCCGTGGGAAAATCCCCACATCACCGCTTTCTATGAGGGACAGGCGGGCGCCGCATTCAAGGCCCAGCTCTTTTTCCTGGCTCAACGCTGGCTGCTGATGCGGGAGCTGACCCGGCAGTCCCCCAGCCCCGCGCCGGTCATCTCGGATTTTCTGCTGGAGAAGGACCGGCTCTTTGCCTACCTGAACCTCAACGATGAAGAACTGGTGATTTACAACAAGTTGTACGAGGCCATGTCGGACTACCTTATCCAGCCCGATCTGGTCGTTTATCTCAAGGCGGATGTCGACACCCTGCTGGAACGGATCGAGCGGCGCAACGTCCCGATGGAAGGGCGGATTCCGCCGTCCTACCTGAAGGATCTCATCCAGGCTTACGAACACTTCTTCTTCCAATACCAGCAGCGGACTCGCGTGCCGGTCCTGGTGTTGGAAACCGAGCAGATCGATTTCACCGTGACCGGCGCCAAAACCGATGACTTCATCAAGTTCCTGCGATTCAAGAACGTGACGGGACTGCAGTACTATGCGCCGCCCGCGCGGGGGTGACCCATGAAAATCCTGGAGTCGCAGAGCCAGATCCGGGAGATGGCCGCCCGGTTCCAGTCCGGCGAGGCCAAATTGGGCTTCGTATCCGCCATGGGCATGCTGCACGAGGGACATCTCGCCCTGATCCGGAAAGCGCGCGAGATGGCCGATGCCGTGCTGGTGATGGTTTACGCCAACCCCGCGCTCGTCCAGGATGACGAGATGCTGCTTCGTCTCAAGGCGCAGCGTCCGGCGGACATCGATCTGCTGGCTGCGGAAGGCGTGAATTATGCCTGTTTCCCGGGACGAGATGAGCTGCGTCCGCCGGATCACCGCACCTGCGTCCGCCTCGACAGGCTGGACCAGCGGTTCCGAGGTATCGAGTCTGACCAGTACCTGACCGGCCTGGCCACGGTGTATCTCCAAGCCATGAACCTGTTCCGGCCCAACTTCGTCTTCGTGGCGCAGAAGAACTACCTCGACTTTCTCATCTTGAAGCGGTTGATCCGGGATTTCGAACTGCGAACCGAACCCGTTTTGAGTCCCACCGTCCGCGACGAAAACGGCCTGCCGTACTCGTCGTTCCACGGACTTTTCGGCGACGCCGACAAAAGCGCTGCGCTGGTGGTCGGCCAGGCCCTGGGCGCCGCCCGGGAAGAGCTCATGAGCGGGGAAAGATCGTCCGCCAAGCTCGTCCAGCGGATGCGCGAGCTGATGAGCCGCGAACCGCAGCTCCAGCTCCGATTCGCCGGCATTCTGAACCCGACCGACCTGGAACCGCTGGAACGCGTGACCCAGAACGCATTGGTCTACGTGATGGCCCACGTGGGCCGGTTCCGCTTCACGGACAATTTCATCTTCCATGTGCCGCAGGATTGAGATGAGGGGACGGATGCGCTTGGCTGCAGCGGGGCCCCGGGGGATCGCCATGCTTGTCGCGGCGATGCTGGCGGGCTTGGCGGTGGCAGTTGCCGGGGCGCCCGCCGCCCGCCATCTGTCGGCCGCGCAGGTCGCCAGGCAGGTCAAGAAAGTGCTCGATCGCCCCGGTCACCCGGCTGGATTTTGGGGGGTGTCCATTGTGGATGTGTCCACGGGGGCATCCCTGTACAAGTGGAATGAGCGCCGCCTGTTTGTCCCGGCATCCATTCAGAAGCTCGTCACCGGCTATGCGGCCTGGCGGACGTTCGGTCCCGACCACCGCTTTCGGACTGAAATTGCCACCACCGGCCGGCTGGACAAGGACGGCACCCTGCGCGGCCACCTGATCATCCGGGGCGGCGGCGATCCGTCATGGTCCTTCCGCTTTTTCGACGACGATCCGGTTCAACCGGTCCAGACGTTCGTTACGGAACTGATCCGCCGGACGGGCATCGGGAAGGTTGAGGGCGACGTCATCGGCGACGCCACCGCCCAGCTCGACGAGCCGCACGGCCCCGACTGGAGTTGGGAGGAGTTCCAATGGGCCTACGGCGCCAAAGTCAGCGCACTGGCCATCAACGACGGCGTCATGGAACTGCGGCTCACCCCGGGCGAAGCCGGCCAGCCGCCCCGGATCGAAGCGGTGCCCGCCTTTCTGCAACCTCAGGTGCGGAACCTTGCCGTGACGACCCGGGGCGCCGGAGCCGACGACCTGATCGTCTACAAGCCGTTCGACACCGATGAGTTTTTCGTGAGCGGTCGCTTCCCGAGCGGGGCGTCGAAACGGGTGCTCCGGGTGGCCGTCAGCGATCCGGCGCTGACCGCCGCCCGCTGGATCCGGGAAGAACTGTGCCGGCAGGGCGTGACGGTGAGCGGGGGCGTCAGCGCCCGGCACCGCCGACACTATCTCCCCGACGCGCCGCCACCGGAGCCCGGGACGCGGTTGGCCGTGATCGAGGGCCAGACCCTTGAGCAGATCCTGATGCCGGTACTGGAGCGCAGCATCAACAATTACGCGGAGGTTCTGCTGCGTGATCTGGCCCGCGGCCAGGTGCCGCCCAAATCCACCGATCGCGAAGCCGGCATCGGGGCGATTTACGGAATGTGGCCGCAACTCATGGAGCCGCGAAAGAATATCGCCATGGCGGACGGGTCCGGCCTGAGCCGGCGCAACCTGGTGACGCCGAACCTGATGACCGAATGGTTGCGCCTGATCGCCGGGGCTTCTGACTTTGAGCGATTCTCCGCCCTGCTCCCCGCGGCCGGCCAGGAGGGCACGCTCAAGTACCGGCTGAACGGGCGAACCGCCGGCAAGGTGCTGGCGAAAACGGGACGGCTCGCCACGGTGATTTCCATGGCCGGTTATGTCCGCACGTCGTCGGGTCGGCTGGTGGCTTTCTGCATCATCGTCAATAACGTCCCGCCGGGCAACGACTCGCCCAAGACCGCCATCGACGAAATCGTGAAAATCCTGCACCGCTACTGACCGGCCGGCGCCCCGACGGCGCGGGCAAAAAAAAGACCGGATCCCCGAGCGGATCCGGATCTTGGTGGGTCGTGCCGTCACGTCCTCACAATAGGTGATATGCCTGGCGGGCGGTCAACTGATCAAGGATGCGCTGCAGTTCGCGGCGGCCGTAGAACAGCCGGCTCTTGACGGTGCCGACGGGCGTGCGGAGCAGCCGGGCGATGTCTTCCAGAGTGCGCTGCTGAATGTCGTGCAGGTCGATGACCTGGCGATGGATGGCCCGGAGCTGGCCCATGGCCTGGCTCAGGATTTGGCGGAGCTCCCGGCGCCGGGTGGCCGTGAACGGATCGGAGCCGGCGTCGGGAAGCTGGGCGGCGAGCGGCGTCTCGCCGGCGTCCAGGGCCACCTCTCCCTTCAGGCGGGTCTTGTGCTTGCGGATGTACCCCAGGGAGACATTGACGACAATGCGGGTCATCCAGGTCTCCATCCGGCTTTCCCCACGGAATTCCTTCATATGCAGGAAGATGTTCTTGAAGGCTTCCTGGACGGCGTCTTCGGCCAGGTGACGGTCGCGCAGGATCCGCAGAGCCGCGTGAAAGAGCCGCGAATGGTGCTGACGGTAGAATTCCTCGAAATCGAAGATGAGAATCTGGCCGCTGGCGTCCGCGGACCGTGCCGGTTTCCGGACGTGCTGTTTCTCGTTCGCTTGTTGAATCGGGATTGCGTCGGTCTGGCTCATGGGGTTTCTCCTTTTCCAACACTCACCACTCTAATAGCATCTTGCTTGCCAATTATGAATCGAGGCAAGGGTGTATTGTAATATATTGATTATATTATGTTTAAATTTTTGCAGCAGACCGATAAGGCAACTGTTGTAAATTATTCTGACGCCTTTATTCGTTCATGTGTAAACAAAGTTGACACTTTCTGGCTCCTCCAAATGCTACGCCGCCGATCCGATGGAATCTAGGATTGCCGGATTTCGCCAAGACGATTACAATGGCACCACTGATTCTCATGATTACACGCATCACGCAGCTATTCGGAATCCGGCACCCCATTGTCCAGGGGGGGATGGTCTGGTGCTCGGGCTGGCGTCTGGCGGTCGCCGTTTCGGAAGCCGGGGGGCTCGGCCTGATCGGCGCCGGTTCCCTGCGCCCGGACATGCTGCGGGAGCACATCCGATTCGCCCGGCGGGCCACGGCGCGCCCGTTCGGTGTCAACATCCCGCTGATCTACAAGTACGCCTCGGAGTCCGCCGCCATCTGCCGGGAAGAAAGAGTGGGCGTCGTGGTCACGTCGGCCGGCAGCCCGAAGAAGTTCACCGACGACCTGAAGGCGGGCGGGGCCGTAGTGGTCCATGTGGCCCCCAACGTCGCCCTGGCCCGCAAGTGCGAGGCGGCGGGCGTGGATGCCGTCGTGGCGGAAGGATTCGAGGCGGGCGGTCACAACGGAGTCGACGAGCTGACCACGCTGGTGTTGGTGCCCCAGGTAGTGGACGCGGTCCGCGTGCCGGTGATCGCGGCCGGCGGCATCGGCGACGGCCGCGCCATGGCCGCCGCTCTGGCGCTCGGGGCCGAGGGGGTGCAGGTGGGCACCCGGTTCGCCGCCAGTCTGGAGTCTGCCGCCCATCCGGCCTTCAAGGCGGCGGTCGTGGCGGCCACCGATACCGACACGGTGCTGGCCCTGAAGAAGGTGGCCCCGGTCCGGCTGCTGAAAAACGCCTTCGCCCGGCTGGTACTGGAGCGCGAGGCGGCCGGCGCCGGTCGTGACGAGTTGGCCGCCCTCCTGGGTACGGGCCGGGCGCGGCGGGGCATGGCCGAAGGCGACCTGGAAGAGGGCGAGCTCGAGATCGGCCAGGTGGCCGGACTGGTGCGGGAGATTCTGCCCGCCGGCGAAATCATTCGGCGATTCATGGCGGAATACGAGGCCGCCCGCGGCCGACTGCAACCGGGCGCGGGCGACGGCGGGACAACCGAACCGTGTTGAGAGAAGGAGCGGTCATGAACCTGAAAGACAAATGCGCGCTGATCACCGGGGCTTCCCGCGGCATCGGCCGCGCCATCGCCATCAAACTGGCCTCGGAGGGCGTCCACGTGGCCATCAATTACCTGCGCAGCCAGACTCCGGCGCTGGAAACGGCCCGGGCCATCGAGCAGTTCGGCGTCCGGGCGGTGCCCATCAAGGGCAACGTGGCCGATCGCGGCCATCTGGACTGTATCTTCAAAAAGATCGAGCAGGAATTCGGCCGGATGGACATCGTGGTGAGCAACGCCGCGTCGGGCGTGCTCAAGCCGGCGGTGGAGCTGACGGAGCGACACTGGCACTGGACCATGGACATCAACGCCGGGGCCCTCCTCGGCCTGATCCAGCATGCCATGCCGCTCATGGGCGGCCGGGGCGGGCGGGTGATCGCCGTGTCGAGCCTGGGCGCGGTGCGCGCCATTCCCGATTACGCGGCGGTGGGGGCCTCGAAGGCCGCCTTGGAATCGCTGGTCCGCCACCTGGCCGTGGAATTGGCGCCGCGCGGGATCAACGTGAACGCCGTGTCGGCCGGAGTCGTGGAGACCGACGCGCTGAAGCACTTCCCCCACCGGGAGGAGATTCTGGACAACTCCCGCCGGCGCACGCCGGCCGGCCGGCTCACGACGCCGGAGGATGTCGCCAACGTGGTGTTTTTCCTTTGCACCCCGCTGGCCGACATGATCCACGGCCAAACGCTCGTGGTGGACGGCGGGTACTCCATCGTGGCCTGATCCGGCCGAGCCGGTCACGGCAGTCCGGCTCGGCCGGACAGTGACTCGCGGATATTTCGGATTGGTCCGTCAGGCAAGCCGATCGTCAGTCGGCGGGAAATGACCGGACTCAGAAGGTATTCGACACATCATCGAGGAGGATAGCTCCATGTTTTTTCTGGGCCTTTTGATCGTGATCGTGGCTGTCGTGGCGTTCCGCGTGGTGGGCCGCCAGGGCGGCGTGCCCCGTCTCGCCGCCATCGGCGCGCTGGTGTTCGGCGTGCTGCTCATGCTGCTCCAGGCGGTGACCGTGGTGCCCGCCGGACACGTGGGGGTGGTGGACTTCTTCGGCTCGGTGTCGCCGACGCCGCTGCGCGCCGGCATCAACCTGGTCAATCCGCTGGCCAACGTGCTGGTCTTCAGCGTCAAAACCCAGGAAATGAAAGAGGTCCTGGACGTGCCGTCGAAGGAGGGGCTCACCGTCCAGTTGGAAGTGAGCGTCCTGTATCATTTGAATCCGGACAAGGTGCCCGATGTGTACCGGACGGTCGGTCCCGATTACCTGCGGGTGCTTCTGGAGCCGCAAGTGCGTTCTGTGGCCCGCGGCGTGACCGCCGGCTACGATGCACGGGCCTTGTATACCTCCGAACGGGAAACCCTGTCGCGGCTCATCGCCGCAGAGATCAGCCGCAGCGTCAGTCCTCGCGGCGTCGTCATCGAGTCGGCGCCCCTGCGCAAGGTGGGCCTGCCGCCCGGGCTCACCCAGGCCATCGAGGAGAAGCTGCGCGCCGAGCAGGAGAGCCAGCGGATGAAGTTCGTCCTGGAGAAGGAAAAGCTCGAGGCGGAGCGGAAGCGGATCGAGGCGCAGGGCATCTCCGACTTCCAGAACATCGTCTCCAAGGGAATCAGCGAGCAGCTGCTTCAGTGGAAGGGGATCGAAGCCACCGAGAAACTGGCCCAGTCGGCCAACAGCAAGGTGGTGGTGATCGGCGCCGGGAAGAACGGTTTGCCGCTCATCCTGAACAGCGACTGAGACCGGAGCGGGCCGCCTAGGCCCGCTTGAATCCCTTCTCCAGGTCCCGGATGTGGAGCCGCAGCACCACCGGCCGCCCGTGGGGGCAGGTGGTGGGCTCCTCGGCGGCCAGCAGGCGGTCCACGAGACTCTGCATCACCTCCGGCTCCAGGGGCGTGTGGATTTTGATCGCCGCGTGGCACGCCAGGGCCGCGGCCACCCGCCGCTGGACCTCGTCGATGGAAAACGAAGCGCCGGCATCGCCGATCCGGTCGAGGATGTCGCGCACGAGCAGCTCCACCTCGACCCGGCTGGCCATGGCCGGCACCGCCTTGATCACCACGGTGCCGGAACTGCCGAAGGGTTCGATCTCGAATCCCGCCGCCGCGAACTGGTCCGCGACGCGATCCAGTTCCTCGCGATGGGCCGGGGAGAGTTCCAGTGTCTCCGGTACCAGCAGGCGCTGGCGGGGCACCGCTCGCTCCTTGAGCTGGCGGCGAAACGCTTCGAACAGCACGCGTTCGTGAGCCACGTGCTGGTCCACCACCATCAGCTCGTCGCGGCTGGCCGCCACAATGAAGCTTTCCCGCCACTGGCCCAGCACCCGCCACCCGCCGCCGGCTGGCTCCACGGCTGCGGGCGCCGGCGGTGTCGCGGTGGCTTCAAGGAGACTTTCAGCCAGCGGCGCGGTGGTATCCGGCGCGCCGGTCCGGGCGGGGTGAAACGCGAAACGCCGCTCCATCGGCGGCGCCGGCCGGGCCGCAAAATCAGCCAGCGCTTCGTGGACCCGCCGGCGGACGGCTTCGGCGGCCGAACCCGGACCCCCCGCCGGCGCGGCGCCGGCCGGGGTGTCGGGAAGCTCCACCGGCGCGGCCCATTCAGCCAGGCGGGCGAAGGGTCGGTGGGCCTGAATGGCCGATTCCAACGTCCGGCGGATGAAGGTTTGCACCTGCCATGACTGCCGGAACCGGACCTCCGTCTTGGCCGGATGGACGTTGACGTCGATCTCGGTGAAGGGAATTTCCACGAACAGAACCGCCGCGGGGTAGGTGCCGCCGGGGATGATCCCGCGGTACACCTGGGACATGGCGGTGGCCAGCACGCGGTCGCGGACCATCCGGCCGTTGACAAAGAAATACTGCGCCTCGGTGGACGCCCGGCGCTGGTGGGGGCCGGAGATGAAGCCGGAGAGCCGCACGCCGCCTTCCTGCGCGTCCACCGGGATCATGTCGGACAGAAACGCCTCACCGAAGATCTGGTGGATCCGTTCGTCGAGCGACCGGACCGGCGGCGCGTCGATGACCCGGCGGGTGCCGCTGAGCAGGGTGAAGTGGACCGCCGGCCACGCCAGGGCGTAATGGGTCACGGTGCGGGCGATGTGGGCCGACTCGGTGGCCTCGGCGCGGAGGAATTTCTTGCGGGCCGGAACGTTGAAGAACAAGTCCCGCACCACCAGCTCGGTGCCGCCCGCCCAGGGGATGTGCCGGACGTCGCGAACCGCGCCGCCGTGGATTTCCACGAGCGTGCCGCCTGCGGCGCCGCCGGAGTCCCGCTGGGCGGTGCGCAGCGCCAGACGGGACACCGCGGCGATCGACGGCAGCGCTTCGCCGCGGAAGCCCAGCGAGGCGATCCGCTCGAGATCCTCGGCCGCGCGCAGCTTGCTCGTGGCGTGGTGCTCGAAGGCGAGCAGGGCGTCCTCGTGGCTCATCCCCTCGCCGTCGTCCCGGATGGTGATGCGCTCCCGCCCGCCCCGCGCCACCTCGACGTCGATGCGGGCGGCGCCGGCGTCGAGGGCGTTCTCCACGAGCTCCTTGACGACGGACGCCGGCCGTTCCACAATCTCGCCCGCGGCGATCTGGTTGATCAACTGGTCCGACAGCACCCGTATTTTTCCCATCGGTTCGGCTCCGGGACCGGCAACAACCGGTCCGATCATTTCAACACATCGCGGGCGGCGCGTCCAGGCGCATGCTCAGACAACCGGCTCGGGGCGCTCGGGGAACCACCGGGCAATGCGGTCGGGCCGGTGCAGCACGTGCCGCCAGATGCCCCAGGCCAGGCCGTCGGCCTCGCAGTCCGGCAGCACCGCCGCCGGGAATGCCGCGCGGAGATCGGGGTCGGCGTTGCCCATGACCAGGGGCAGGGCGGCGGTGGCGAGCATCTCCCGGTCGTTGAAGTTGTCGCCGGCGGCGGCGACCTGTTCCATGGGGACGCCCAGCGTCCGGGCCACCCGCCGCAGGGCGGTCCCCTTGCTCACGTCGGGATGCATGACGTCGAGGAGCGTGAGGTCGCGGTCGGGGTACTCCGTGAGGAGCACCCGGATGTCGTCGCCGAAACGGTCCCGGAAGCGGGCGGCCAGGCACCGCATGTCCGCCACCGAGCCGCTGAACATCGCCTGAAGCACGTCCAGTCGGGCAAGCCGGTCCGAATCGCGCACCACGGTCACGGCGGTCCGGCTCAACTCCAGGAACCGGAGCATCCGCTCCTGGCCCACCGGCCGCTCCTCAAGGTACAACCGCCCCGTGCCGAACGGATCGCCGAAACATACCGGCGAGCAACCCGCGGCGCGACCTGTCGCGGCGATCGCGGGGACCAGCGCCGGCGGCAGCGGCTGGAAATGCAGCGGCTGGCGACTGAGGAGTTCCTTGGTCACCGCGCCGTTCTGAAAAATCATCAGGCCGTCCAGCCCCAGGGCGAAGGCGTAGCCGGCGCCCACCCGGTACTGGCGGCCCGTGGCGGGCACCACGTGGATCCCGGCCGCCCGCAGGTCGCGAATCGCCTGGTAGTTGGCCGCCGAGATGGCGTAGCGGCGGTCCAGAAGCGTGCCGTCGAGGTCGGTGGCCAGCAGGCGGATCGGCGGCGCGTGCTCAAAATCCGAACGCCGGACGCCGGCGGGAGGGCAAGGGGCCGATGAGTTGGGAGAACGTCGACGGGCCATGGGCCGGCTCACGTCGCCGCGGAGTCGGAGGCGTCGGATTTGGCGCGGCGACGCATGAATATCCAACTCACCCCGATGCTCAGGATATAGAGCACCAGCATCGGTCCGGCGAAAATCACCAGGTTGAGAGCGTCGGTGGTGGGTGAGATGACCGCCGCCACGATGAAGATGATCACGACGGCGTGGCGGAATTTCTGGATGAGGAAACGCGGGGTCACCATGCCCATCATGGACAGAAAGGCGATCACGACAGGCAGCTGGAAGACGGCGCCCATTCCCAGGATGATGAACAGTACGAGGTCAAAGAAAAAGTCGATATCGATGTTCGGCGTGTAGCCTTTGCCCATCTCGATGAAGAAGGCGAATGCCGACGGCAGGGCGATGGTGTAGGCGAACACGCAGCCCGCGACGAACAGGGCCGACGCGAATAGAATGAACGGCACGGCAAACCGCTTCTCGTGCCGGTAGAGACCGGGGGAGATGAACAGCCAGAGCTGGTAGAGCAGGTAGGGCGCGGCGAGGAAGATGCCGGCGAACAGGGCTACCTTGAGAAAGAGCATGAACGGCTCCTGCAGTTTCAGGTAGACCAGGCGCCCGCCCTCGGGCAGGTAGCGGGTCAGCGGCAGGGCCAGCCACTGGAAGATCTCCTCGTGATAGGCGTAGGCGGCCGCGAAGCCGACGGCGACCGCCATCAGGCAGCGCATCAGGCAGCGCCGGAGCTCATCCAGATGCTCCAGCAGGCTCATGGGCTTCAAGGATTCGCCGGCTTCGGGACCGCGGGCGGCGTCGCCGGCGGGCGGATGTTCGCGCATGGTCAACCCTTCAAGTCATCGCCCGGCTCGGGCGGCGGCATGTCGACGGTGGCGTGCTCCGCAACGGCCTCATCCAGCAGGCGGTCATGGGCGTCGGGGGATTCGGCGGCCGCGGGCCCGGTGGGCCCGGACGGAGCGCCGCTGCCGCCGGAGGACGCCAGGGACGTGTACGGATCCACCGCGCTGCGGATGTCGGACAGTTCGTTGCGCGCCTCGGCGATCTGCTGCTTGAATTTTACCAGATCGGGCCGCAGGTCGCCCGCCTCCAGGTTGACCTCGCGTTCGATGGTGGTCTTCAGCTCGTCGCTGGCCCGGCGGAATTCATGCATGAATTTGCCCACGGTCCGGCCGATCTCGGGCAGCTTGCGCGGCCCGAACAGCAGCAGCGCCAGCAGGAAGATGATAGCCAGTTCCGGCAGGCCGATGTTCATCGGTTTCACTCCGGGCATTTGCCGACGGCAGGTATTATATCAAGCTTTCGGGAAGCGGCGCCGAGCGTTTTGTCGGCAGACCCCCCACGGCCACACCGGTGGTCCAGCCGGCGGCAGTTCGTTCAGCCACGGGTGAGCCGAAAAGGGAAACGCCCACTCCCGCGCGGTGGGGATGGGCGTTTCGGGAAATACCGGTCCGTCTGGAGTCGCCGGCCGGGATCAACAGCAGTCGGAACTGCCGCCGTGCAGCTTCCGGTATTCGCTCTTCGGCATGGAGAACTGCTTTTCGATCTTGTCGCGGAAGACCAAACCGGAGTTGTACGCGCAGAACGGGTACAACCGGCCGTCGGGGGTGGCGTAGTGGATGACGCACCGCTTGACGCGCTCGATGTCGTAATTGTAACCGTCCATGAAATGCATGCCGGCCACCAGCAGGGTCTTGTAAGTGTAAGTGCCGTCCAGCTCGCCACGGCCGGCCTTCTTGTCCAGCATCCCCTCGAGGGTCTGCAGGAAGCGGGTGAAGGACAGTCCCTCGGGCGCCTGGTCGGCGATGAAGTGCTTTTTCATATTGACCAGGGCGCCGGCGCCGGTGAAGAACTTGTAGGCGCCCCGGAGCCACTTGGAGGCCTCGAGGCCCTGGGCCTGCTTCTGCATGTCGTCCAGCAGCGCCTTGACGTTGACGAAGCGGGTGATGGGAGTGGGCTTCTTGTTCTGGTCCACGAAGAAGTAGGTGCCGATGCCGCAGGCGGGATGGCAGGTGATGTGGCAGGTGGGATTGCCGCGCATGGCGGAGATGAGCTGGGAGATGGGCGACGTGCAGGACAGCGGGAACCAGTCCGCCTTGGTGGTGTAACCTGTCTCGTTGATGCGCAGCGCCATGTCGGACAGGGTGAAGCGGAGCTTCTCCCGTTCCTTGTCATCGATGCGGCCGGTCAGGGCCACGGGCTGGAAGCTGATGCCCGAGCTGACGTCGATGTTGTCGAGAGCGAACTGGAGGATGGGGACCACCTGGTCGTCATTGACGCCGCCCACGATGGTAGGCACGTACACGATCTTCATCCCGGCCTTGCGAACGTTCTCGATGGCCTTGAGCTTGATGTCCAGGAGCTTTTCCGAACCGCGGATCTCCTTGTAGAGTTTCGGCTCCAGACCGTCGAACTGCAGGTAGAGGGTGTGCAGGCCGGCCTCCTTGCTCTTCATGGCGAAGTCGAGGTCGGCGAACTTGATGCCGTTGGTGGCGCACTGGACGTGGGCGAAGTCCATCTCGTTGGCTAGCGTCAGGATCCGGAACCAGTCGGGGTGCATGGTCGGTTCGCCGCCGGCGAACTGGACCACCCGGCCGTGCACCGGCCGCTCATCGCGGAGCGTCTGCAACATGCCCTTGACCTGTTCGAAGGAGGGCTCATAGATATAGTCCTGCACGTTGGCGTTGGCGAAGCAGATGGGGCAGGTGAGATTGCAGCGGTTGGTCAGGTCGACGTTGGACAGCACGGTGTGGCTCACGTGCAGGTCGCACATCCCGCAATCTTCAGGGCAGGAAGCGGCCTTGGCCACCGCCGGGTTGGAAACGCCCTCGCCGATGTCGTAATGCCACGACAAGGCCTGCCGGTAGATGTCGACATCCGAAAAAATCAGGTCGCGGCAGGAGCCGTGGTCGGGACAGGTTTTCTCCATGTATACTTTGCCGTTTTCCTCGAACAATCGGGCGGCGATCTTTCGGCTGCACTCCGGGCACAGCGAGACGGTCTCGTACGGCAGATCCGTGGGGAGAGGATTGATTTCCGCGCCGCACAGAGTCTGGCGCATTGCGGCGGCTTTGGTTTTGGCGGTCTTGGTTTTCATGACGGACGCTCCATGCTGAAGTGAAAATACGACGCCGACTCTCCGGCGACGGCGGCGATTATAGGTCCGTGGCCCGGCCCAGTCAAAGCGAAACTGTTCCTCGCGAGGGAACAGTCGTTGTTTTTTTTCGATACTGTTCCATCGGTTTCAATCTTGTTCTGGCCTGTTGGATTCAATATAATGGGGCTGCTTTACCCTGAGGGCCATGAACAAAAGCAAGGAATCCACCGGACCGCTGGATGAGACCACCCAGATTCTCCAAACCGAGGAACTGGAGGCCAAGCTCCGAGCGAGCCAGAAAATCCCGGCCCTGATCGTGATCGACGGCAACGACACGGGCCAGATTTTCAAGCTGACTGCGGCGGCCATGTCGCTGGGCCGCGGCTCAACCGCCAGCATCCGCGTCAACGACAAGACGGTCAGCCGGAAGCATTGCCTGCTGGAGACCACGCCGGCCTATGTCACGGTGATCGATCTCCAGAGCGCCAACGGCACGTCGGTCAACGGTGACCGGATCCAGAAACGGCGGCTGGTCAACGGTGACAAGATACGGGTGGGCAGCACCGTCCTCAAGTTCGAGTTGGCCGACGCCGACGAGAGCGAATTCCACGAGAAGCTCTACCATCTCATCACCTTCGACGACCTGACCAGTTTGTACAACCGAAAGTACCTGATGAACCATCTGGAGTTTCTGTTCAAGGGGCGGCAACAGGGGAAGCCGGTGACCCTGCTTTTTCTGGACCTGGATCATTTCAAGCGGGTCAATGACACGTATGACCACTTGACGGGCAGCGAGGTGCTGTCGGAGCTGGGGCGCCTGCTCCTGTCCAACCTGCGGGCCACCGACATCGCCTGCCGGTACGGCGGGGAGGAGTTCATCATCATTTTGGCCGAGACCTCCGCCATGCAGGCGATTTACGTCGCAGAGAAGCTGCGCAAGCTCATCGAGACGCACGTCTTCAACTGCAAGGACGGGCACGAGATCCGCATCACGGTGAGCATCGGTATCGCCGAGAAATCCGAGGCCATGACCACGCCCGAACATCTCATCGCCCGAAGTGACGAATGCATGTACCGGGCCAAGGAACTCGGCCGCAACCGCACGGTGCTTTACAAGGAAGGTGCCGAAGATCCCTTTGTGCTGGTCACACCCGGCGGGCTGGACGAAGACACGTCCCACAGCACCACGTACTGACAGATTCCCGACCCACCATCAAGCGGGGACCGCCGGCGGCCGGCGGCCGGTTGACATCCGTCAAGGCGCTGGTTGTTTTTCCTTCAGCGCGGCCTCGGCCCGGGCCAGATTCTGCCGGAAGACGGCCAGGTTGGGATCCTGAATCTTCTCCGCCCGGCTCACCGCCTCGCGGTAAGACCGGACCGCCTCTTCCAACTGCCCCGTCTGCTCCAGGGCTTCGCCCAGCGAATCGTACACGTTGGCCGAGTTGGGGTGCAACTCCACGTTACGTCGGAACGCGGTGATCGCCGCGTCGCTGTCCTTGCGCTGCTGCAGGTACAGATACCCCAGCTGGTTGAGCATGGCCTCGGGCACTTCGATCGTGTATCCGTATTTCCGGCTGAGCTGGCGGTAGTGGTCTTCCATCCCCTTGAGGCCCAGGGTGAGGAAGTCGCCGGAAGGCTGCCAGCCGGAGTAAATGGCCGCCAGCCCGCGGTGGATGCTTTCCAGCAGGACACTGCCGTGATTTTCGTTTTCCAGCGGGACATAACGGTACTTCGTGCTTTTCGGGGCCTTTTCCTTCATTAGTTTCAGGAACCGGCCCAGGGCGGCCTTGTAGTCGGGTTCGTTCCCGAGGGTGATGAAGAGACTGCGGTGCGTGTCCGGGATGGCGGACAGCCGCTCCGCCGCGAGGCGCACCACGTAGTCGTTGTCCCACATGACATAGGGGCTGACGGCAACCAGGCCCTGGAACAGGTCGGGTTCGGTGAGCATCGACCAGATCGCGTACATGCCGCAGAGTGAATGACCGACAAGAATCCGGTACGGCTCCGTCCGGTAATTCTGCTCCACCCACGGAACCAGTTCGGTCTTGAAAAACTCCATGAATCTGGCACCACCGCCGGAGCCGGGACGATCTGCCGGCGCGGTGGGCGTGAAATCGCGGGTCCGGTTCGTGTTGGTGATGCTCACCACGATG
>CALAMB010000108.1 GCA_937925645.1 uncultured Acidobacteriota bacterium | reverse complement strand
GCCGGTCTCCAAAACCGGATGTTGGGGGTTCGAATCCCTCCTGGCCTGCCATTTATTCCTTTAGATAAGCCGAGGAACAGCCTGTGACGAACATCATTGAAGCGGTCAAGCGTTTTTTCACCTCGATCGTGGACACGTTCAAGCGTTTCTTCAGTTTCATCGGCGAAACGAAGTCGGAGCTGAAGAAAGTGTCGTGGCCGGACCAGAAAGAGGTTTACAGCACCACCATCGTGGTCATCCTGACCTCAATCTTTTTCGGCTTCTACCTGTTTCTGGTGGATCTGGCCCTGCAGCACGGGATCCACTACCTGAGCACGCTGTTCCGGGAATGATCCATGGGCGATAAAAAGTGGTACATCATCCACACCTATAGCGGCTTCGAGCGCCGGGTCGCCGAAAGCCTGATGAACCGCATCCAGATCGCCGGGATCGAGGACGCCATCGGGCAGATCCTGATTCCCACCGAAGACCTGGTGGAGATCAAGGGCGGCAAGAAGGTGGTCACGTCCAAGATCGTGTATCCCGGGTACGTGCTCATTGAACTGGACATGACCGACGAGTTGTGGCACCTGATCCGTTCCATCCCCCGGGTGACGGGATTCATCAGCTCCGGCGGCAAGCCGACGCCGCTGACCGAGGACGAGATCAACAATCTGATGAGCTCGCTGATGGCGTCGGCGGAGAAGCCCAAGCCCCGCTTCCGGTTCGAGAAGGGCGAAACGGTCAAAATCATCGACGGTCCCTTCTCCAACTTCGTCGGGGTCGTCGATGACATCAACAACGAGAAGAGCACGCTGAAGGTTTCGGTCACCATCTTCGGGCGTCAAACCCCGGTGGAGCTCAACTTCCTTCAGGTGGAGAAGATTTAAGGAGTTCCCATGGCCAAAAAAGTGGTCGGTTTCATCAAATTGCAGATACCCGCCGGTCAGGCCACCCCGGCCCCGCCCGTGGGCCCGGCGCTCGGCCAGCACGGCGTCAACATCATGGATTTCTGCAAGAACTTCAATGCGAAGACGCAGAAGGAAGCCGGATTGATCATCCCCGTGGTTATCACGGTTTACAGCGACAAGTCCTACTCCTTCATCACCAAGACGCCGCCGGCGGCGGTGCTCTTGAAGCAGATGGCGAAGATTGCCAAGGGTTCCCCGGAGCCCAACAAGAACAAGGTGGCCAAGCTGTCCATGGCTCAGGTCAAGGAAATCGCCAAGACCAAACTGCCCGACCTGAACTGCTACGACGTGGACGCCGCGGTGAAAATCATCATGGGCACCGCGCGGAGCATGGGCATCGAAATTAGTGAATAGAGGTAGATTCCGATGGCCAAACGCGGAAAGAAATACGCCAACGCCTCCCAGCTCGTGGACCTGCGGGAATACGAACTGAACGAGGCCGTCTCCCTGATCAAGAAGATCGCCTTCGCCAAGTTCGACGAGACCCTCGAGGTGTCGATGCGGCTCGGCGTCAATCCCAAGTATGCCGACCAGATGGTCCGCGGCACGGTGGTGCTGCCCCACGGCCTCGGCAAGAAGAAGCGGGTGGCGGTCATCACGTCGGCCGAGAAGTTCAAGGAGGCCCAGGAGGCCGGCGCCGATGAAGTGGGCGCCGAAGACCTGGTGGACAAGATCTCCAAGGGGTACCTGGACTTCGACGCCGTCGTGGCCACGCCCGACATGATGAAGTTCGTCGGCCGCCTCGGCAAGGTCCTGGGACCCCGCGGCCTGATGCCCAATCCCAAGACCGGCACCGTGACGACGGAAGTTATGAAGGCCGTCAATGAGATCAAGGCCGGCAAGGTGGAGTTCCGGGTGGACAAGGGCGGCGTGGTCCACGCCCCCGTGGGCAAGCTCTCCTTCGATGTGGAAAAGCTCATCGAGAACGCCGCGGCTTTCATCGACGCCGTGGTCAAGGCCAAGCCGCCCGCCAGCAAGGGCAAGTATATCCATAGCATCTTCGCCTCCTCGTCCATGGGCCCCGGGATCCAGATCTCCCTGCCCTCGTTCGAGAAAGGCGCGAGGAAATAGCCGTGAACAAGACCGAAAAACAACAACTGCGTGAAGAACTGCACCACATCTTCGAGTCCCATCCGTACGCCCTCGTGCTCAGCTTCAGCGGATTGAAGGTGAACGACGTGGCCGCCCTCCGGCGCAAGCTGCGCGACTCCAACTGCGCCTACCGGGTGGTTAAGAACACCGTGGCCAAGATCGCGGCCGACGGCACGCCCATGGCCGCCCTGCTGGACCAGTTCGAGGGGACCACGGCCATTGCCTACCACCCCTCGGATCCGGTGGTCCTGGCCAAGATCTTCAGCGAGTTCACCAAGGAGAACAAGGCGATCGGTTTCAAGGGCATCCTGCTCGAAGGCAAGCCGCTACCCGCCGACCAGTTCGAAGCGGTGGTCAACATGCCCACCAAGGCCGAGTCGCTCAGCCGGCTGCTGTTCCTGCTGAATTACCCGGTCACGAGCCTCGCCCGTGTGCTCCAGGCGTCGCTGCGCGACCTCTGCCTGGTCATGAAAGAAGCCAGGAAAGAATCCTGAGATTGATAAGCAACAAATTCTGGAGGTACCATAATGTCTATCACCCGTGAAGAAGTCCTCAACTGGATCGAGCAGTCGTCGATGATGGAAATCGCCCAGCTGGTCAAGGACATCGAGACGAAGTTCGGTGTCTCCGCCGCCGCGGCCGCCCCGATCATGGTGGGTGCCGCCGCCCCCGGCGCTGCCGGCGCGGCTGTCGCCGAAGAGAAGACCGAGTTCGATGTGGTTCTGAAGGAAGTGGGCGCCGAAAAGATCAAGGTCATCAAAGTGGTCCGCGAAGTCACCAGCCTGGGTCTCAAAGAAGCCAAGGACCTGGTGGAGGGCGCGCCCAAGCCGGTCAAGGAAGGGGTCTCCAAGGACGAGGCCGAGTCCATCAAGAAGAAATTCGAAGAAGTCGGCGCCAAGATTGAGATCAAGTAGGTCCGCGCCGGAGTACCGGCGAGAACCGGGAAATCGGGATGGAAGGGAGCGATTCCCTTTCATTCCCTTTTTCCATTTAACCTTTTCTTTTTGCCCGGTTTAGGGTAAAATTTGCGACATCCCGGCGAACGGGTCGGGGACTGCCAACCCAGCGCCCGTCGTCGCTCTGACAAATGCCGACCCCCCTATCTGAGACGAGCCCGGACCCATTCTTACCCTGGAGATTTACGCCCATGGCCGAATCTATCACCCCCCAGCAGGACAGGCACGATTTCGGACATATCTCGGCAACCGTCCCCATTCCCAACTTGCTCGAGATCCAGATGAAATCTTACCAGACCTTCCTGCAGATGGAGCTGCTGCCGGACGAGCGGGAAGATGTCGGGATTCAGTCGGTGTTCACCTCGATCTTTCCCATCGAGGATTTCCGCTCCACCGCCAGCCTCGAGTTCGTCCACTACACCCTGGGCGACTGGGAGTGCAAGTGCGGGAGCCTGGTGGGCATCGAGCATCTGCGCTCCAAATGCGTGGACTGCGGCCAGACCATCGTCACCAACCCCCAGCACCTCGGCCACATCATCTGCCCGGCATGCGGCGCCCGCAACGAGAACAAATTCTCCCGGTGCGTCTCCTGCGGCGATCCCGTCGAGCTGAAGATCAAGTACACCATCGACGAGTGCATCGACCGCGGCATGACCTACTCGGTGCCGCTGAAAGTGACCGTCCGGCTGGTGCTCTTCGACGTCGACGAGGAAAGCGGCAGCCGGTCCATCCGTGACATGAAACAGCAGGAAGTGTTCTTCGGCGAAGTCCCGTTGATGACGCCCCGGGGCACGTTCATCATCAACGGCACCGAGCGCGTCATTGTCTCCCAGTTGCACCGGTCGCCGGGCGTCTTTTTCGAGGTCGATCCGGAGCGGAAGTACTATCTCGGCAAGGTCATTCCCTACCGTGGCTCCTGGGTGGAGTTCGAGTTCGACCACAAGAACATTCTGTACATCCGCATCGACCGGAAGCGCAAGTTTCTGGCCACGATATTCCTGCGGGCCCTGGGCTATGAAAGCAACGAGGAGATCCTGAACCTCTTCTACCGGTCCGTCACCGTCGCGCTGAAGGGCGGCAAGATCATCCGGCCGCTGGATGAGACCCTCATCGGCAGCAAGCTGCGCCAGACCATCGTCCACCCGGACGATTCCACCGACGTGCTCTACAAGAGCGGCGACCGGTTCAACTTCGGCCATCTCGAAGACCTCAAGAGCATCGGCATGAAGCATTTGCTGCTCAGTGCCGACGACCTGCAGGGCGCCATCCTGCTCAACGACGTCGTCAACATGGAGACGGGCGAGATCCTGGGCGAAGCCAACGAGGACATCACCGCCACGATGATCAACCGGATGATCGAAGCCGGGGTCAAACAGCTCCAGATCTGCTACCCCGAATTCGACGACGCCGGCCCGACCATCTCCGCCACGCTCTACAAGGATCCCATCCAGACGAGCCAGGAGGCGCTGATCGAATTCTACAAGAAGCTGCGCCCCGGCGACCCCCCGACCCTCGAAGTCGCCTCGAGCATGTTTCAGGGGATGTTCTTCGACGCGAAACGCTACGACTTGTCCAGGGTGGGGCGGCTCAAGTCCAACCTGAAGCTGGACCGGGACATCCCCCTGACCCAGCGCACGCTGACCCAGCAGGACTTCATTGACGTCCTCAACTACCAGTTGAAGCTGCCCGTGGGCATCGGCACGGCTGACGACATCGACCACCTGGGCAATCGCCGGGTGCGCGCCGTCGGTGAGCTGCTGGAAAACCAGTTCCGGATCGGCCTCGTGCGCATGGAGCGCGCCATCAAGGAAAAAATGTCGGTCTACCAGGAACTGGGCACGATCATGCCTCATGACCTGATCAACTCCAAGCCGGTCATGGCCGCGCTGAAGGAGTTTTTCGGCAGCTCCCAGCTCTCCCAGTTCATGGACCAGACCAATCCGCTGTCGGAGATCACCCACAAGCGCCGGCTGTCGGCTTTGGGCCCCGGCGGATTGTCCCGCGAGCGGGCCGGCTTCGAGGTCCGCGACGTGCACACGAGCCACTATGGGCGCCTTTGTCCCATCGAGACCCCGGAAGGTCCCAACATCGGCCTGATCAGCTCGCTGAGCTGCTTCGCCCAGATCAACGACTACGGGTTCATCGAGTCGCCGTACCGCAAGGTCATCGACGGCCGGGTGGTGGAACATGTCCGGATCACCGACCGCGGCGACTCGTCGTTCAAGATCTCCGAGATCGTTCTGCAGGAGGAGGCGGACGCCGAAAACGAGCGGCTGCGCAAACGGAAGAAGAAAATCTGCCTCTACGAGATCCACCCCTTCTACATGACGGCCTGGGAGGAGGAAAAGTACGTGATCGCTCAGTCCTCCATCCGGCTGGACGAGCGGGGCCACATCATCGACGACCACGTCGATGCCCGCAAGGGGGGCAACTTCATTCTATCCGCCCGCGAAGACGTCAACTTCATCGACGTCTCGCCCAAGCAGCTGGTGAGCGTGGCCGCCGCCCTGATCCCGTTCCTGGAGCACGACGACGCCAACCGCGCCCTGATGGGATCCAATATGCAGCGCCAGGCGGTGCCGCTGCTCGTGGCCGAGCCGCCCATCGTGGGCACCGGCATGGAAGCCATCGCCGCCCGCGACTCCGGGGCGGTGGTGATTTGCTCGCGGGCCGGAATCGTCGATCGCGTGGACGCCGAGCGCATCATTATCCGCGTTACCGATCCCGGCGACAGCAAGCGCCTCGCCCGCGAGGCCGGCGTTGACATCTACCTGCTCAACAAGTTCAAGCGTTCCAACCAGAACACCTGCATCAACCAGAAGCCGCTGGTCAATACGGGCGAATTCGTCCAGAAGGGCCAGGTCATCGCTGACGGCCACTGCACCAGCCACGGCGAGCTGGCCCTGGGGCGGAACGTCCTGGTCGCCTTCATGCCCTGGGGCGGCTACAACTTCGAGGACGCGATCCTGATCAGCGAGAAGCTGGTCAAAGAGGATGTCTATACCAGCATCCACATCGAGGAACTGGAGATCGAGGCCCGCGAGACCAAGCTGGGCGCCGAGGAGATCACCCGCGACATCCCCAACGTCTCCGAAAAAGCCCTGAAGGATCTGGACGACAGCGGCGTCATCCGCATCGGCGCCTCCGTCAAGCCGGGCAGCATCCTGGTGGGCAAGGTCACGCCCAAGAGCGAGACGCAACTCTCCCCCGAGGAGAAGCTGCTGCGGGCGATCTTCGGCGACAAAGCCAGCGACGTCAAAGACAACTCCCTGAAGTGCCCGCCGGGCATCGAGGGCATCGTGGTGGACGTGAAGATGTTCACCCGCAAAGGCGTGCAGAAGGACTTGCGCGCCCTGGCCATCGAGCAGGACCAGGTGGACAAGATGCGCTCCGACCTCGACGAACAGATCCGCATCCTGCGCGAAGAGCGCGACAAGCAGGTCAGTCACCTGCTGGTCGGCCGGACCCTGGCCAAGCCGGTGAAGCACAAGGCGCTCGGCGTGGCGTGGGACAAGGGCGTCGTCCTGACCGAGGAGATGCTCCGGCCGCTGGGCATCAGCGACCTGAAGCTGCTCAAGGTCGAGGGCGACGGCATCGACCTGGCCCAGGAGATCCGGCTCATCGAGGACAAGATCAACAACAAGATCAGCGTGCTCGACGGCATCTTCGAGGAAAAGAAAGACTCCCTGGAGAAGGGAGACGAACTGCCGCCCGGCGTGAACAAGCTGGTCAAGGTCTACATCGCCATGAAGCGCAAGGTGTCGGTGGGCGACAAGATGGCCGGCCGCCACGGCAACAAGGGCGTCATCGCCAAGATCCTGCCCGACGAGGACATGCCCTTCCTGCCCGACGGCACGCCGGTCGAAATCGTACTCAACCCGCTGGGCGTTCCCTCCCGCATGAACGTGGGCCAGATTCTGGAAACCCACCTCGGCTGGGCCGGCGTGGTGCTGGGTCTGCAGTTCACCACGCCCGTGTTCGATGGCGCCAAGGAGGATGAGATCCGCGACCTGCTCGCCCGGTCCGGGATGGACACCTCCGGCAAGACGGCGCTGTTCGACGGCAAGACCGGCGAGGCGTTCGAGCAGAAGGTCACCGTGGGCTACATCTACATGATGAAGCTGTCCCACTTGGTGGACGACAAGATCCACGCCCGCTCCATCGGTCCTTACTCCCTGATCACCCAGCAGCCGCTGGGTGGCAAGGCCCAGTTCGGCGGCCAGCGCTTCGGCGAGATGGAAGTCTGGGCGCTGGAGGCGTACGGCGCCGCCCATATCCTGCAAGAGCTGCTCACCGTCAAGTCCGACGATGTGCAGGGCCGGAACAAGATCTACGAATCCATTGTCAAGAACAAGGCTTCGTACGTGCCCGGCATTCCCGAGTCGTTCAACGTCCTGGTGCGCGAGCTGCAGAGCCTGTGCCTGGACGTTGAGCTGATCAAGTTCAGAGAAGACTGAGCGCTCCCGGCTAAGGAGGAACGAGCTTGAGCCAGACAATCTTCCGCGAAGACAAGCGCCGGTTGACCACCGATTTCGACTGCATCCGCCTGGGAGTCGCCTCCCCGGAAAAGATCATCAGCTGGTCGTATGGCGAGGTGAAGAAACCCGAGACGATCAACTACCGCACATTCCGGCCGGAGCGCGACGGCCTGTTCTGCGCCAAGATCTTCGGGCCCACCAACGACTGGGAGTGCTTGTGCGGCAAGTACAAGCGGATGAAGTACAAGGGCGTGATCTGCGACAAGTGCGGCGTGGAGGTCACCCACTCCCGCGTCCGCCGCGAGCGGATGGGCCACATCACCCTGGCCTCGCCCAGCTCCCACGTCTGGTTCTTCAAGGGCCTGCCCAGCCGCATCGGGCAGCTCCTGGACATCAGCCTGAAGAACCTGGAGCGGGTGCTTTACTTCGAGTCGTACATCATCCTCGATCCCGGCACCAGCGGCCACAAGGAACGGGAGCTCCTCACCGAAGACGAGTTCCGCGCCATCCGCCAGGAGAACCCGGACAACTTCCGCACCGGCATGGGCGCCGAGGCCATCCGCGAGATCCTGGCCCGGATGGACATGGAAGAGATGTCCAAGGACCTGCGCGAGAAGATGCGCGCCGAGTCCTCCCACATGAAGAAGATCAAGCACGCCAAGCGCCTGAAGGTCGTGGACAGCTTCCGCAAGTCCGGCAACAAGCCGGAGTGGATGATCCTGACGGTTGTCCCGGTGATCCCGCCCGAGCTGCGACCCCTGGTGCCGCTGGACGGCGGCCGCTTCGCCACCTCCGACCTCAATGACCTGTATCGCCGGGTGCTCAACCGCAACAACCGGCTCAAGAAGCTGCTGGAGCTGCGCGCCCCCGAGGTCATCATCCGGAACGAGAAGCGCATGCTGCAGGAGGCGGTGGACGCGCTGTTCGACAACGGCCGGCGCGGCCGCGTGATCCGCGGTTCCAACAACCGGCCCCTGAAGTCGCTCTCCGACAACCTGAAAGGGAAGCAAGGCCGCTTCCGCCAGAACCTGCTGGGCAAGCGCGTCGACTACTCGGGCCGCTCCGTCATCGTGGTCAATCCCGAGCTGCGGCTCCACCAGTGCGGGCTGCCCAAGAAGATGGCGCTGGAGCTGTTCAAGCCGTTCATCTACCACCGCCTCGAGGCGCTGGGGTACGCCTCCACCGTCAAGAGCGCCAAGGAGATGGTGGAGACTGAGCACGCGGACGTCTGGGACATCCTGGAAGAGGTGATCAAGGAGCATCCGGTGCTTCTCAACCGCGCCCCGACGCTGCACCGGCTGGGCATCCAGGCCTTCGAGCCCGTACTGGTCGAGGGGAAGGCCATCCAGATCCACCCGCTGGTCTGCGCGGCGTTCAACGCCGACTTCGACGGCGACCAGATGGCCGTCCACGTGCCGCTGTCGCCCGAGGCCCAGGTCGAGGCCGCGGTGATCATGCTCAGCACGAACAACATCCTGAAGCCCGCCGACGGTCGGCCCATCACCGTGCCGTCGCAGGACATCGTTCTCGGCCTGTTCTACCTGACCAGTCTCAAGGCCCACGCCCGGGGCGCCGGCAAGGTGTTCGGCACCTCGGACGAGATCTACTACGCCCTGGAGAACAAGGAGGTGGAACTGCTGACGCCGATCCGCTTCCGCTACACCGGCCGCCTGATCAACCTGTCGAAGGACGATCAGGAAATCAGCGCCGCCACCGTCCAGGAAGTCACCAACCACTACATCGATACCACCGTGGGCCGGGTCATCCTCAACGACCGGCTGCCGGCGGAGATCCCGTTCGTCAACGGCCGCCTGAACAAGGACGGCCTCAAGAAGCTGGTCACCTATGCGATCCTCAATCTGCCTCACCCGGTGACCATCAAGATTCTGGACGACCTGAAGGCGGTGGGGTTCGCCTACGCCACTCGCGCCGGCATCTCCATCGGCATCGATGACCTGGTTGTCCCCGCCGTGAAGACCCAGATCGTCGACCGGGCCAAGAAGGACGTCATCGAGGTCGAAAACCAGTACCTCGCCGGCACCATCTCCAACGGTGAGCGCTACAACAAGGTGGTCGAGATCTGGAGCCAGGTGACCCACCGCGTGGCCGAAAAGATGTTCGTGGCCATGGAGGAGAAGGAGCGCACCTCCGGCGAGTTCAACCCCATCAACCTGATGGCCACCTCCGGCGCCCGCGGCAGCAAGCAGCAGATCCGCCAGCTGGCCGGCATGCGCGGCCTGATGGCCAAGCCGTCCGGCGAAATCATCGAGACGCCCATCACCTCCAACTTCCGTGAGGGCCTCACCGTGCTGCAGTATTTCATCTCCACCCACGGCGCCCGCAAGGGTCTGGCCGACACGGCCCTGAAGACCGCTGACTCCGGCTACCTGACCCGCCGCCTGGTGGACGTGGCCCAGGACGTGATCATCACTCATGATGACTGCGGCACGCTGGAGGGCGTCGAGGTCGGCGCCATCATCGAGATGGGCGAGGTGATCGTGCCCCTGAGCGATCGCATCGTCGGCCGCGTCTCCCAGGAGGACATCCTCAACCCCATCACCGGCGAGGCCATCGTCAGCCGCAACGAGGAGATCACCGAGGAGAAGGCCGCCGAAATAGAGAGCCTGGGCATCGAGAAGGCGCTCATCCGCTCGGCGCTCACCTGCAACGCCGCCCGCGGCGCCTGCATCCGGTGCTACGGCCGCAACCTGGGCACCGGCAACATGGTGGAGATGGGCGAGGCGGTGGGCGTCATCGCCGCCCAGTCCATCGGCGAGCCGGGCACCCAGCTCACCATGCGCACGTTCCACATCGGCGGCGCCGTCAGCCGCGCCGAGGTGCAGTCCACCATCGAGATCAAGCACCGCGGCAAGGTCCGCTTCGAGGGCGTCCAGTGCATCACCAACGCCCGCGGCACGCTGACGGTCATGAACCGCAACGGCGCCATTGTCATTGAGGACGAGAAGGGCCGCGACCGCGAGCGTTACTCCGTCGTCTACGGCGCGCGCATCCTTGTCGCCGACGGCGACATCGTCGAGCCCGGCACCAAGATCGTGGAGTGGGACCCCTTCTCCAACGTGTTCCTCAGCGAGGTCTCCGGCAAGATCCGCTTCAAGGACATCATCCCCGACGAAACGGTCAAGGAGGAGAAGGACGAGGTTTCGCTCAAGTCCATCAGCGTGATCATCTACTCGCCCAACGAGAAGCTCCAGCCCCAGATCGAGATTCTCGGCAAGAAGGGCGAGGTGCTCAAATCGTACATGATTCCGGCCAAGGCCCATCTAGCCATCAACGACGGCGACACGATCCAGGCCGGCGACATCATGGCCAAGTTCCCGCTCGAGTTCACCAAGGCCAAGGACATTACCGGCGGTCTGCCCCGCGTGGTGGAGCTGTTCGAGGCTCGCAAGCCCCGCCAGCCCGCCGTCATCACCGAGGTGGACGGCGTGGTCCACTTCGGCAACGTGATCCGCGGCCAGCGCAAGATCGAAATCAAGACCGCCACCGGCGACGTGAAGGAGTACTTCGTGCCGCGCGGCGCCTACATCACCTGCCAGGAGGGCGAGTTCATCAAGGCGGGCACGGCCCTGATCAGCGGCCCGATCAACCCGCACGACATCCTCAAGGTCCTCGGGGTCAAGCCGCTGCAGAGCTACCTGCTGAACGAAATCCAGGAGGTGTACCGCCTGCAGGGCGTCCAGATCAACGACAAGCACATCGAGGTGATCATCCGGCAGATGACCCGCTGGATCAAGGTCGAGGAAGTTGGCGATACCGAGTTCTATGTGGAGCAGCAGGTGGACAAGTTCCGCTTTCAGGAAGAGAACGAGCGGATGGCCCGCGAGGGGAAGGTCCCGGCCATCGGCCGCTCGCTGCTGCTGGGCATCACCAAGTCGTCGCTGTCCACCGATTCGTTCATTTCGGCCGCGTCGTTCCAGGAGACCACCCGCGTGCTCACCGAGGCCTCCATCGCCGGCAAGGTGGACTACCTGCTCGGCCTGAAGGAGAACGTGATCATGGGCCGGTTGATCCCCGCCGGCACCGGCTTCAAGAAGTACCGCCAGTTCAAGCTCATCACGGAGCTCCGGGCGGAGGAGGCCGAGGAGATGCTCGAGGACATGGAAGGCCGCGACATCGGCGAGCTTTCCGCCGAGGATGCCGTCGCCAGGCGCGTCAAGCTGGCGGATCCCGACGACGAGTGATCCGGTTCCGCCCGTTTGTCATAAACAACCAACCGGCCGGCGCAAACGCGTCGGCCGGTTTTTTAGTGGATGGGACATTCGCGGCTCGCTCACCCGCCGCCAATTTCAAACATCGGGAATCGGGCTTCGCAAGCCCCCGGCCCGAACGGGTCATGGTTCAAAGGTTGGGGCGCGCACCTTGGACAACCGCATCATTCCTGACTTTCCACGTTTTCCCCCTGACGGCGAAGAAACCGACGAACGGCACGCACCAAGCGGTTGACTGTTAACCGCTCCCTGTTCACCGTTCAACATTTTTCCTCCCGTTGGCAGCCTGCCCCAAAGGTGGTACACTCACCCGTTGGGGACCCGCCGAGGTTCAACCCCCGCCAGGAGAATGGTCGTGATTTTACTTCGCCGCCTGTTGCTGTTCGTCGCCGCCGCGGTCGCGCTGCTGCTGCCCACCGTTCCGGCGGTTCCCGCGGACGCCCGTCCCGCCGCGCCGGCCGTGACGCCGGTTCCCGTCGGCTACGAAGCGATCCTCTGGCAGCGTGCCGTTCGGCTCAACCACCGCGCCCTGGTCGTCGACACCCACTGCGATGCCACCGGCCGGATGAGAAAGGCTGATTACGATTTCGCCGCCGATACGCCCGACGTTCACGTGGACATCCCCAAGATGCGCCGGGGCGGACTCGACGCCGAGTTCATGGCCGCCTTCACCTCGCCCCGCCACGAGGGGGCCGACGCGGTCACCGAGGCGCTGGGCCAGTTGGAGGCGCTGCGGGACACCGTTGACCGGCATCCCGGCACGCTGGTCTTCGCCCGCACCGCCGGCGAGATCGAAGCCGTCCACCAGGCCGGCCGTCTCGCGCTGCTGGCGAGTCTCGAGAACGGCACCCCCATTCTGAAGAATCGGCTGGACCTGCTCCGGCTGTACCACCGCCTCGGGGTGCGCTACATCGGGCTGTGCCACAACCGCTCCAATTTCCTGTGCGACAGCTCCACCGACCAGCCCCTTTCCGACGGGCTGAGCGCGTGGGGCGAGCAGGTGGTCCGCGAGATGAACCGGCTGGGCGTCATGGTGGACGTGTCGCACCTGTCGGACGCCGCCGTGCGCGACCTGTTCGCGGTGAGCGCGGCGCCGGTCTTCGCCTCCCACTCCTCGTGCCGGGCGCTCTGCGACGCCCCGCGCAACCTGCCCGACGAGCTGATCCGCGAAATCGGCCGGCGCGGCGGCGTCATCCAGGTGAATTTCTACGCCAGTTTCCTGAGCGCGGAGTACGCCCGGCGGGAGGAAGAACGGCGGACGCGGCTCGGCCCGGAGATCGACAAGATCCGGGCCCTGTTCACCGCCGACATGGACGCGTACTTCCGCGAAATCCAGCGCGTCTACGAACGCCACCCCATCCCGCCGCCGGCCATGTCAGTGCTCGCCGACCACATCGACCACGCCGTCCGTATGGCCGGGATCGATCACGTGGGCATCGGTTCCGACTTCGACGGCATCTCGGCCATGCCCGAGGGAATGAGCGGCTGCCAGGACCTGCCCATGGTGACCTACCACTTGCTGCAGCGCGGCTACTCCGAGACGGACGTTGAAAAAATCCTCGGCCGCAACTTCCTGCGCTACCTGCGGGAAGTGGAGCGGACCGCCGCCCGGCTGCAACGGCCCGTTCCGGCCGCCGTCGGGGCGGGGCAATGAGCCGGATTCTGCCGGCGCTCTGGGCGGCGCTGCTCCTTGTCGCCGCCTGGTTGTTGACCCTCACCGCCTTTTCCGTGCTTGAGGGGAACGACAGCGGCATCTACTGCCGGGAGGACGGCCGCGAACTGACGGTCACCGGAGTCATCCCCGGCTCGCGGTGGGCGGCGGCGGCCTTTCGAAAGGGTGACCGCATCACGGCCATCGACGGCGAATCCGGCCGCTTGTTGGATCGCCTGTACGCCGTCAAGATCGCCCAGCGGGTGGGCGGCCGATACCGGTTCGCCACGATTCGGGGCGGGACCGAGCTGGAACGGGTCTACGAAGCCGGCCCCGTCACCGCCCCGTGGCACAATTCGGCCAGCGTCTCCATCCTCTGCGAAACGCTGGTCAAGATCGCCTATCTCGGCGCCGCGTTCTACTTCGTGTTCCTGGTCAAACCCGCCGGGCCCGTGAGCCGGGCCAGCGGCGCGCTGTTCCTGCTCCTGGCCCTGCTCACGCCGTTCTTCCAGCTCAACCTCGCCTACCTGTGCGACGTGTTGGGCGCCTGGAGCACCCGGGCGCTGTCGGTGCCGCTGCTGTCGGTGTGCCTGCTGCCGATGGCCGTGCTGCGCGTGGGGAGCCGGCTGCCGGAGGGGAACGCCCCGGCGCCGCCCGCGGGGTTCGCCGGCCGTTGCCTCGTGGCGGTATCGCTGCTGCTGTACGCCTCGTTCCTGTATGTGGTGCAGGACTACATCACGGTGCTGGCCGGCGGGGAGCCGCCGGCGGCCCTCGTGCCCATCTTCAGCGCCTTCATGGTGCTCAACGGCCTGCTGCTGTTGCTGCTGGTCACCGCAACGGTGGTCGCCTTACTGCTGGTCATCACCCGTTTGGCCGGTTGGGCCGGACCCCGGCGCATGCCGGCCACCAACCGCCTGATGGGTCTCCTGACTCTGGGGCTGGCCCTGCCCCTGCTGGCCGGCTTTTATCTGATGTACACGGATCAGCAGTTCACGCTCCTGTACGGCCTGCGCAAGCTGCTCTACCTGATGTTCCCGGTGCTTTACATCCATGCCACGGCGTATTTCACGCGCGGCGCCGGCGGGGCGGATGCCGCCGCCGCCCCGTCGAACGAAAACCCCTGAGCGCGGGGCCGCCCCCGTCGAGGAGAGAGAGCATGACCGCGGCGACGACCACCCTGATCCTGATCCGGCACGGCGAGACCGCCATGAACGTCGGGAAGATCTTCCGCGGCCGGCTCGACATCCCCCTCAACGCCAACGGCCTCGATCAGGCCGCCCGGCTGGCCGAGGCGCTCCGGTCGCTGCCCCTGGCCGCCGTCTACTCCAGCCCCATGGCGCGCGCCACGGCCACCGCCGCGCCCGTGGCCGCCGCCCACGGATTGACGCCGCAGCCGGCGGAAGCGTTCCACAACATCTGCCTGGGCGAATGGGAGGGACGGTCCAAGCGCGACGTCCAGCGGGATCATCCGGAGCTCTGGCACCAGTGGGTGCATGATCCGGAGCACATCCGGATTCCGGGCGGCGAAACGCTGGACGATTTGCGCGTCCGCGTCGAGGCCGGACTGGACCGGATCCTGGCGGACCACGCCGGGGCCGCCGTGGCGGTGGTGTCCCACCGCAGCGTGCTCAAGGCGGCGCTGGCGGCCATCCTCGGCCTGGAGCGGCGCTACTTCTGGAAGTTCTACCTGGACAACGCCGCGTACACCATGGTGGAGCACCGCCTCGACATCGGCTACACCATCACCCGCCTCAACGAAGGGTGCCACCTGGGGGAGAGGACAGAGGAGTTGTTCTAGGAGCGAGGATCGAGCCCCGAGGCTAGAGGCTCGTTCGGGCATCGGAATTCGGACATCGGACTTCGGGCTCGTATTTCGTAATCGTAATTCGTAATCGTGCTCGTAATCGAGCCGTTCGAAGGTTGGAATGTTTGAACGTTGGAATGTTCGCCGGTTCCCAAGTTCACAGGTTCACAGGTTCGCGGACAACTCTAAAGATCTGGATTCTGTGACCCAGGTCCCAGAACCCAGGTCCGAATTCCGATGTCCGCGTTACGGGAACGAGCCTCTAGCCTCGAGTCTCGAGCCTCGAATACGAGCACGATTACGATTACGATTACGATTACGAACAGGGCGCGGGCTAGGCGAGGCGGGCGTTCAGGGACAGGGCGAGGAGCTGCAGGTCGCGGTAGCGCTCGCCGGCCCGGAGCATGGTCAGGGTCTTGTTGTGGCGAAGCGGTTCGCTGGCAATCTCCGGGTCCCGCTCCCGCGCCCGCTCGAAATCGGGTGTGCCCGGGATGGGCGAAAAGCTGGCCAGTTGGATCTTGATCCCCAGCCGGTGGACGTAGCGGATGTCTGTCTCCAGTTCCGCCGGGTCAAGGCCGGGCAGACCGAACAGCAGGTAGGCGCCCACCTCCCGCGCCGTGAAACCGGCCGCCCGGAGCGCGGCCACCGCCGCCTCGGCCGCGCCCTGATCCACCTTGCCGGACGAGCGTTCCCGCGCCGCCTCGCCCATTCCCTCGAAGCCCAGCCGGACGGTGGCGAAGCCGGCGGTTCGCAACAGCCGGGCCGTCTCGCCGTCGATGTAGCGGGGGTGGACGGCGTTGGGCAGGTGGAAGCGGACCGGCGGCCGCCACCGCGCGATCCCCTCCAGGATGGGCCGGAAGTGGCGCTCGCGGTCGGCGAGCAGGGCGTCGTCGTAGAAGGCCACGTGGTCCGCGCCCGTGACCGCCACCGTCTGCCGCAGTTCGTCGAGAACCGCAGCGGGCGTCTTGCGCCGCACACCGGAAAACATCCGCGGGGTGGCGCAGTAGGTGCAGCGGAAGGGGCACCCCCAGCCGGTGAGCGCGGCCGCGTGGCGCAACGGGTGGCCGTACAGGTGATAGGCCGGCCGCGGCGGATCGGTCGCCGCCACCGGCAGCCCGGTGACGGCGGCGATGGCTGTGGCAGCTGCCGCCGGCTCCGCCGCGGACACCACGTCGTCGAACAGGCCCGACCGCCGCGCGTGCTCCGGGCAGAGCGTCGCGTAGACGCCGCCGAGGACGATTCGAGCGCGGGGGAACGCCGCCCGCAGCCGCCGCGCCGCCCGGAACACGCCGCCGTACCAGTAGGTCATGGCGCTGCCCAGGAAGACGAAGTCGGGCGCGGCCATCGCCGCCAGACGGCCGTTGAACACGATGTCGCTCATTCCGAACCGGTAGTAGTGGCGGCGCGTCCCGGCCAGCGGCGCCGGCTTGGCGGTCCGCACGGCGGGGAACCGGCCGGTGGCGTGAAACCGCTCCAGCCCGCCCACCGCCTCGCGCGCCAGGCAGTCGAGCAGCGTGACGTCGGCGCCCGCCGCCTCGAGCAGCGCGCCGATGTGGAGCAATCCCAGCGGCCGCAACCAGAGGTCGTAGGCGGTGAAATCCTCGATCCAGGGATTGACCAGCAGCACCCGGCTCATGGCCGCGCCTGCGCCAGCTCCCGCCGGTAGGCGTCGCGGAGCTCCGTGAAAAAGGCCTGGTAGACGGGGGTGCGGTAGTCGGGGAACGTCCAGGGGAGCGCCTCCCAATGCCGGTCCCGCCACTGGAGGGTCACCTCGCCCCAGATCCCGTCGGCCAGATACACCCGGTGGGCGAAATTCTTGGTGCTGGCCAGGACGATCTTGGCCTGCTCCAGATAGCCCGGATCCAGGTTCACCGGCCGGCGGAGGCCCGTCGCCCGGGCCGCGGCCAGTTCCTCCTCCAGACGGTTGGCGGCCACTTTCATCGCGGCCAGCCCGCCCGGCGCCGCCAGCCCCGCGAACGCGGCGAACCGGCGCCACACCGCCGGCCCCATCTCGTCGCGGTAGTAATCGGTGAAGTCGAACGGCAGCGGCTCGCTCAGCCGTTCGATGGGGCCGAAAACGGCCGCGAGCCGCTCGGCGATCGGCTCCCACGGGAAGGCGCCGGCGTAGAGCACCCCGCAGAACCGCTTCACCGGCGGGGCGGATCGGATCTGGCCCACGACATCCTCCTGAATCAGCCGCCATTATGCCGCAGGCGGGCCGATTTGGCCAGCCGCGGAATCCGTCCGGCCGCCAGCCGCGTCATAATTGTGTGAGTCGAACGCCGGGGATTTGGTACAATCATCTTTCTGAACCGGGAGGCCGCATGCTGGATTTCTCCCACCTCAGCGCCGAGGAGCGCCATGTCCTGATCGTCGACGACGAGCCCATGGTGCATTCCGTGCTCACGGCGATCCTCAACCGGCTGGGCTTTGCCACGGTCAGCGCGTACGACGGCCTGGAGGCCGCCAAACAGCTTCAGGCGGTGCGGCTGCCCCTGGTGTTCACCGACATCAACATGCCCGGGATGAACGGCATCGACCTCTGCCGCTGGGTGCGGACCCACGCGCCGGACACGTCGGTCATCGCCATCTCCGGCGGCACCGACCTGACCACGGTGGTGGAAGTGATGCAGCTCGGGGCCTGCGACTACATCCAGAAGCCGTTCACCGTCCAGGCCATCGCCATCAGCCTGCAGAAGTCATTCGAAAAGCGGTCCCTGATCATCGAGAACCGCTGCTACGTGGCCAACCTGGAGAACATGGTTCAGGCGCGCACCGTCGAGTTGCGCAAGGCCCTCAACGACGCCCAGCGGAGCTTCGACAATACCATCATCGCGTTCGCCCTGGCCCTGGAGATGCGGGAGCACGAGACCCACGAGCATTCGATCCGGGTGCGGGATTACGCCATGCTGCTGGCGCGGCGGGCCGGCCTCGCCGAGGGCGAGGTGCACAACCTGGGGGTGGGCGCCATCCTTCACGACATCGGCAAGATCGGCGTCCCGGACCAAATCCTGCTCAAGCCCGGGCCGCTGACCCCCGACGAGTGGACGGTGATGCGCCAGCATCCCGTCATCGGGGCCCAAATGATCGATCGGATCGATTCGCTCCCGGGCGCCACCCACGTGGTGCTTTCCCATCACGAATGGTTCGACGGCAGCGGCTATCCCCACGGCCTCCGGCAGGACCAGATTCCCCTGGAGGCCCGCCTGTTCGCGGTGGCCGACACCCTGGACGCCATGACTTCCGACCGGCCGTACCGGCTCGCCCTGGGTTTTGAACAGGCGTACGAGGAAGTCAACCGCAATATCAAGCGGCAGTTCGATCCCGAGATCGTGCGTATTTTCCGCGACATCCCGGTGTCTGATTTTCTGGCGATCCGCAACCGGGTTGCCGTCGAAGTGCCGAATCCGGCGACGGGCAGGGCGGGCGGCGCTCCCGAAACGCCGGTCGGCAACTGACGCCCGTTTCGGACCGGCGCCCGCCGGTCTGCCGAATCCTCCCGATCCGCACCGCATCCAAATCCGCTCCGGCGATTCGGATTCCCGCGAACCGCCGGTTGTCATGCGCGCCATCATTCCGGCACTCACACTCTGACTGACGAGGGAAACCGACATGAACACACTGCTCGATCAAACCTATCCGTTTCAGTTGCCGGCCCTGGGCTTCGCCTACGACGCCCTGGAGCCCCATTTCGACGCCCAAACCATGGAGATCCATCACACCAGGCACCACGCCGCCTATGTCAACAACCTCAACGCCGCCATCGAGAAACATCCGCGCCTGCACGGGGCGACCCTCGGCGGCCTGCTGCGGAATCTGACGTCGCTGCCGACCGAGATCCAGGCCGCGGTCCGCAACAACGGCGGCGGCCATCTCAATCACGCGCTGTTCTGGCAATCGCTCCAGCCCGGCGGATCCGCCGCGCCCGGCGGTGCCATCCGGCCGGCCATCGACGGCGCTTTCGGCTCGTTCGACGCGTTCAAGGAGAAGTTCGCCCAGGCCGCCGCGACCCGGTTCGGCTCCGGCTGGGCCTGGCTGGCCGTCGATGCGTTCGGCCAGTTGCAGGTGTTTTCCACCGCCAACCAGGACGGCCCGTACATGGACGGCCTGGTCCCCATCGTCGGCCTGGACGTGTGGGAACACGCGTACTATCTCAAGTTCCAGAACCGCCGGCCCGAATACGTCCAGACGTTCTGGAATGTGCTCAACTGGGATGTGGTCAACGACTGGTTCACCGCCCGGCGGTGATTCGGCCCGGTGATTGAACCGGCACGGTCCGGCGGCAGCCGCCGCCGGACTCATCCTCAAGCAAGGAGAACCGCCATGATTAGAATGCTGTGCCTGCTGGTCCTGGCCGCGAGCGCGACGGCGGCCGCCGGCGCCGTCGCCGGCTCCGCCGAGGGCGGCACCGTCCACGCGTTCACGCTGAACACCATCGACGGCCAACCCCGCCCGCTCTCGGCCTACGCGGGGCAGGTGCTCCTGATCGTCAACACCGCCTCCCGGTGCGGGTATACCTCCCAGTACGGCCCCCTGGAGCAGCTCTACGAGAAGTACAAAGATCGCGGGCTGCGGGTGCTGGCGTTCCCCGCCAACGACTTCGGCGCCCAGGAGCCGGGCAGCAACGAGGAAATCCGGGAGTTCTGCGGCCGCACCTACGGCGTGACGTTCGATCTGTTCGCCAAGATCAGCGTCAAGGGCGACACCATGCACCCCCTCTACGGCTACCTGACCGCCCGCGGCCCCAATCCCGGCCCCATCCGCTGGAATTTCACCAAATTCCTGGTGGATCGCCAGGGCCGTGTGGTCGCCCGCTTCGAGCCCAAGGCGGATCCGCTGTCCGAGGAAGTGGTGAGCCGGATCGAGGAATTGCTGAAGTGAGACTCTTGGCCGACGGCGCGCTGAGGCGCCCTCAGGCGTTCAGCCGGTAGAGTTCGAGGATGGTGTCGACAAACGGCCGGGGGAAAAACTCGGGCAGCCGTTCCAGGAACAGGCGCTCGATGGCGTCCAAGGTGTTCAGCTTGGCCAACTCGGCATGGAAGCGGGCCAGCGCCGGCTCATCCACATTCCGGAGCACGTAGCGCGCCAGCGGCAGCGAGGGTTTGTTGACGCTGAAGCCCCGGAATCCCACCGCCAGCAGCAGGAGCAGGAAGAACGGGTGGGCGGCCATCTCACCGCAGCAGATGATCGCTTTCCCCTTGTCCCGCACGCCCGCAAAGATCATCTCCAGCCCCCGCCGGACGGCTGGATGGGCCGGGGCGAAGGCGGAGGTGTCGGGGCTCTCGTTGCGGTCGTGGGCGACGGTGTACTGGACCAGGTCGTTGGTTCCCAGAGCGAAGAAATCAGCCTCCTCGGCCAGGGCGTCGATGATGAAGATGGTGCTGGGAATTTCCAGCATGACGCCGACGGGCAGGGGCAGGCGGTGCCGGAGATCCGCCTGCGCCGCGACGTCGGCCAGAATCGCCTTGGCGGCGCGCACCTCGTCCACGCTGGAAACGAACGGAAAGATCAGGCGCAGGTTGCCCCGGTCGTTGGCGCGGAGAATTCCCTCGAGCTGCCGCCGGAACGCTTCCTGCAGGAAGATGCTGAGCCGGATCCCGCGCATGCCCAGCGCCGGGTTGGTCTCGTGAAACTGCTCGCGGAGCTGGGGGATCTTGTCCACGCCCAGGTCAAAAGTGCGGATGTTGGCTGCGGCCGGGAACACCTGCTCGGCCAGCCGGCGGTAGGCGGCCTCGTGCTCGGCGACGGTGATGGCTTCCACCGGCCGGCCCAGGAACAGAAACTCCGAACGGAATAACCCGACCCCGGTGACACCCAGCCCGGCGTAGTCGTCAAGGTCCTGCGGAAATTCGGCGTTGATGTACAGGGCGCCGAGTTCCGCCTCCGACTGCGGCGGCCCGTTGCGTCCCCGCGCCGCCAGGAGGCAGTATGGGCCGCTGGCCGACCCGCTCTGGCGATCCTGTTCGCTGCGGAACCGGGCGACGGTTTCGCGGTCCGGGTTGACCACCACCACGCCGGCGCCGCCGTCCACGATGAGGAAATCGCCGGTGCGCACCTCCGCCGAGACGGCCTTGAGGTGGGTCACCGCCGGGATGTTCAGCGAGCGGGCGATGATGCTGGTGTGCGAGGTCCAGCCGCCGAAATCCACAGCGAAGCCCTTCAGGTGCCGGAGGTTCACCTCGCTGAACAGCGACAGGCTGATCTCCGGACAGATCATGATCACGTCGTCGTAGTGCTTGACGCTGCCGTTGGAGCTCCGCCCGGTCATGTTGTGCAGCAGCCGGTCGGCGATGTCGGCGATGTCGTGAAGCTTTTCGCGGAGGTAGGCGTCCTGGAGCCCGACGTACACCATCTGCAGATCCTCCGACACGACCATCACCGCCCACTCGGCGTTCACCGCGTCGGTGGTGATGTGGCGCCGGATGGCGCCGCTGAAGTGGTCGTCCTGCAAAATGAGGATGTGCGCGCCGATCATCGCCGAGTGCTGACGCCCCAGTTCGCGCCGGAGCATTCCCTCGACTTGCTGCAGCTGCTCGGTGGTGCGGGCGACCGCGTCGTCGAACCGCCGCAGCTCGGCCGGGATGTCCTCCGGCCGGAGGCGGATCTTGAAGACAGGCGGGAGGCCCGGGTCCACCTTCACCGCGTGGCCCATGGCGATTCCCGGCGACACGCCCTGTCCCGTCAGTTCCTTCATGGCAATTCCGTCCCTTCGTCGAATGCGTTCGCGAACAGGCGCTCGATCTCGGCCATGGCCGCCGCTTCGTCATCGCCCTCCACGGTCACCCGGAGCTGGGAACCCCGGGAGGCGGCCAGCATGAGAATGCCCAGGATGCTCTTGCCGTCGATCCACTCCAGCCGGTCCGGCCGGGCCAGAAAAATCCGCGACCGGAAGCGGCCGGCCGCGGCCACGAGCCGGGCGGCGGCGCGGGCATGGATGCCCAGCGGATTGTTCACCGTCAACACTTTCTGCACCATGCGTATTCCGTCACCTGACCAGCGGTGTCGTCCATCCGGGGGCGACCGCCGCGCGGGGCCGCGGGCGGGGCGGTCCGGCCGGCGGGCGCCCCGTCCGTCGCTCACGATTCGGCGAGAAACTGGGAGGCCACCGTGATGTTCGTTTTGCCTTTTTCGCAGATCTTCTGGGCCAGCGAGGCGGCGGTCTCGCCGTCCGCCTGGTGGGCCGCCTTGATGATCATGGGCAGGTTGACGCCCGTGATCACCTCGACCCGGTACTGATCCATGAACGAGATGGCCAGGTTGGACGGCGTGCCGCCAAACATGTCGGTGAGGATGATGATCCCCTGGCCGGCATCGAGGGTGTCGAGGACCTTGATGATCTCCTCGCGGGCTTCGCTGACATCATCGTGCCACCCGATGCAGACGGGCGTGATGTGCTCGATTTCGCCCACGATCATCTCGGCCGCGGCCACCAGTTCGCTGGCCAACTGGCCGTGCGTCACCACCACACAACTGATCATGGCGCCACCTCCTCGGTTCCATCCGATGATCCGCTGATGTCCGCCAGGATCCGGCACAAATCACCCATGGGGTGCTGCCCGCTGGAGCGCATCAGGAAGACGCGGCAGGCCACCTCCACCAGCACCGACAGATTGCGGCCCGGCGCCACCGGGATGCTCATGCTGGGCAGTTCAACGCCGAAGACCTCCCGCCGCTGCCAGGAGAAGCCGAGGCGGTCATACGCCTTCTGGGAATGCCAGCGTTCCAGGTGGATGTAGAAGATCACCTCTTTCATGCGGCTCACTGCCGAGATCCCGAACATCTCACGCACGTTGAGGATGCCGATGCCCCGCAGCTCCAGCAGGTTCCGGACGGGCGGCGGCGACTCGCCGATGAGGTGCTTGCCGCCCACGTTGCGCAGGTCCACCACGTCGTCGGCCACCAGCCGGTGGCCGCGGAGAATCAGCTCCAGCGCGCATTCGCTTTTGCCGATGCCGCTCTCGCCGCCGATGAGCACGCCCAGGCCGTAGACGTCCATGAGCAGGCCGTGCAGGATCATGCGTGGCGAGAGCTCGATTTCCAGAAACTCGGTGAACCGGTAAATCGCCGTCGAGCTGTCCAGCTCGGTGCGCAGGATGGGCAGGCCCTGCTGCCGGGCGAACTCGGCCAAAACCGGCGGCGGAGCCAGCCCCTGGGTGACCAGGATGCCGGTGTTCAGGCGGGGGGCCAGCTTCGCGATCACCTCGCGCAACTGCTCGGCGGATCGCGACCGACAATAACTGGCCTCGGTGTTGCCGAACACGTAGATCCGGCCGTCCTGGATGTACTCGGCGAATCCCGCCAGGGCCATGCCGAGCTTCTGCAGCCGCTTCTTGGTGATGCGCCGCGCCAGCAGGGCCGGGTCCGAACCCGGGTCCAGCCGGACGGCCGAGCGGTTCTTTTCGAGAAACTCACCCACCGTCAAGGCGGGCATCTGGGTCGGGGTGGCGGAATCCTCCATGGCCGGCCGTCCGGGCTACGGGTGGATCAGGCCGAAGTTGCCGTCGCTGCGGCGGTAGAGCACGTTGATCTGCTCCGACTGCGCGTGGTAGAACACCACGAAGCTGCCGCCCGACTCCTGGAGCTCGAGGATCGCCTCGTCGACGGCCATGGGGCGGGGATTGAGCGTCAGCTCCACCACCTGCGGGTTTTCCGCCAGGGCCGCCGGGCTGCCGAGGTCCGTGATGGAGTGGTGCAACAGCCGTTCGTGGAGTTCCTCCTTGCCGGTGCCACGGGCGATGTCCTTCCGCCGGTCCTTGAAGCGGCGGATCTGCTTTTCCAGCTTCTCCACCACCGTGCCGATGGAGGCGTAAAGATCTTTGGATTCCTCGGCGGCGGTGAAGGTGCCGTGCCGGGTGTTGAGCACCCCCTCGGCGATCTGACGGTGTTTCTCGACGGTGAGCACAAAATGGAAATCGCACTCGCCGCCCACCAGCTTGGTGAATTTGTTGACGCGCTTCTGCACGTGTTCGCGGATGGGTGGGGTGATCTCGATGTGGCGGCCTGTGATTTCGATGTTCATGGCTCCTCCTTGGTTAGTTTTTTCGTCGTCGAGAGCGGGAGTTGGGCAGGTCCATCTCCTCGCGGTATTTGGCCACGGTCCGGCGCTTGATCTCGATGCCGTCCCGGTTGAGGATGTCGGTCAGCTCGTTGTCGGACAGCGGTCGGGCGGGATTCTCCTTCCCGATGAGATCCCGGATCTTCTCCTTCAGGATGTGAACCGAGATGTCGTCGCCCGTGTCCGTCTTGAAACCCAGCGTGAAAAAGTGGCGAAGCTCCAGGATGCCCTGGGGGCAGTGCACCCACTTGTTGGTCACGGCGCGGCTGACGGTGGAGGTGTGCAACCCCAGCTGCTCGGCGACGTCCTTGAGCAGCATCGGCCGGAGGTGGGCGATGCCGTGATCGAGGAAATCGCGCTGCCGCTCGATGATGATCTCGCACACGCGGTAGATGGTGCGCCGGCGGTGGTCCAGATTGCGGATGAGCTCCACGGCGCTGCGGAATTTATCCCGGATGAACCGCTTGTCCTCGCGGTTCGCCTGCCCGTCCTCCAGGATCCGACGGTAATAGGCGTTGATGTGAAGGCGGGGCAGGCCGTCCTCGTTGAGGGTGATCACGTAGTTGCTGCCCACCTTGAGGATGTAGACGTCCGGCTGAATGTAGATGGTGCTGTCCGGCTGAAACTGCAGGCCGGGCTTGGGGTTGAGGTGGCGGATGCGTTCCATCGCCGCCCGGACATCGTCCGGCGGGCAGCCTTCCAGCTCGGCGATCTGATCCGTCCGGCCGGTCTCCACCAGCTCGGCGTGCCGCGCCAGCACGCGGTAAGCCAGGGTGTCCTGTTCGTTCCTGTACCGCAGCTGGATAAGAAGGCATTCCCGCAGGTCCCGGGCGGCGACACCCGGCGGGTCGAAGCTCTGGATCACGGCCAGGGCGGCTTCGGCGTCGGTCGGACTGACCTGGGCCGCGGCGGCAATCTCCTCCAGACCCGCCCGCAGGTAACCGTCTTCCCCCAGATTGCCGATGATCTCCCGCGCCGCCCGCTCCACGTCCGGCCGCGTCTCGACCAGGTTCAACTGCCAGTCCAGATGGTCATAGAACGACACCGGCCGGACGGCGAACGTGTCGTATTCCGGACGCTCGTAATGTTCGTACTCCGCGGTCTTGAAGCCGGGCGACAGGTACTCCTGGAAGTAGCTGTCCATTTCCACGGCGTCGAAGGCCTCGCGCCCCGGCTCGTCCGCTTCCTCGACGTCCGCGGCGGCGGTCGGCGGGGGTTCGTTTGCGGGGGTCGTCTCCACGGCGTCGGCGGACTCGTCCAGAAACGGGTTTTCCAGCAGCTCGTTCTTGATGAATTCGCTGAGCTCCAGGTGCGGCAGCGTGAGCAGCTCGATCTTTTGCAGCAGGGCCGGAGTGAGGGTCAGCTTCTGGATGGGGGCGATCCGCAGGCTCTGGCGGAGGTAGGGATTCTTATTCACCATGCGTTCATTAAACCGTCACTCTGAGCCCATTATAGCAGATATGCGGGCGGGCGGGGAACCACTCCGGCCTCAGACCAGCTGGAAATGCTCGCCGAGGTAAACCCGGCGGACTTCCTCGTCCGCCGCCAGCTCCTGCGGCGTGCCTTTGCGGAAAATCCGGCCTTCGTGGATGATGTAGGCGTGGTCGGTGATGCGGAGGGTTTCGCGGACATTGTGATCGGTGATCACCACGCCGATGCCCCGGGATTTGAGGTGCACGATCAGTTTCTGGATGTCGATGACGGCCAACGGGTCGATGCCGGCGAACGGCTCGTCCAGGAGGATGAACGACGGTTTCAGCAGGAGACAGCGGGCGATCTCCACGCGCCGGCGTTCGCCGCCCGACAGCGTGTACGCCTTGTTCTTGCGCAGGTGGGCGATGCCGAACTCCTGCAGCAGGTCGTTGACAAGCTTCTCCTCCTGGCTGGCGGTGAGATTGAGGGTCTCCGCGATGGCCAGGAGGTTCTCCGCGACGGTCAGCTTCCGGAAGACGGACGGCTCCTGAGGCAGGTAGCTGATCCCCTTCTGGGCCCGCAGGTACATGGGCATGTCCAGGATGTCCTCATCGTTGTAAAGCACCCGGCCGCCGTCGGGACGGGTCAGGCCGACGACGATATAGAACGTCGTGGTCTTGCCCGCGCCGTTGGGACCCAGCAAACCGACGATTTCGCAATCGCGGATCTCCAGATCGATGCCCTTCAGCACCTGGCGACCGCGGTACGACTTGGTGATCTGTTCGGTCCGAAGTTGGGGCATACTGTTAAACTATTCTTTTTTAATGATTTGCGAACCAGAATCCACGCGGATTTTATCATCCCCCCGGCTGAATGTCAATTGCGTCCCCCGGGTGGTGCGGCCCTCGGTCCGGTCCACCACGGCGGCCGGGGCGCCGTTGAGCACGAACAGGCCGGCCACCATGTCCAGCCGCAACCGGTCGCCGGTGGCGGTCCGGGTGGGCTGGTTGAGCCGCACGTTGCCCCGGGCGACCAGTTCGGCCAAACCGCCGCCTTCGCGGAAGAGTCCGTCGAGCACGTCGGCGCTCATCACGCCCTGGTCCGTCCGTGTCTTGACCTGGCCTTCGAACCGGATTTCCCGGTGGTTGGGATCGTACCGCATCTGCTCGGAAGTGATCTCGAGCCGCTGCTCCTTGCCCTGGCCGTCCTTGACGAAGAAGATCCCCCGGACCTTGTCCCTGGCGTTGAAACGGTTCTCGCGCTGTTCCATCTCGAATTGGCCGGCCGTCAGAATGTTGCGCCCCTGGACCATGCGGCACGAACCCCGGTAGACCAGCCGTCCGGCCTTTTCGTCTCCCTCCAGACCGCTGGCGTGAAGGTAGACCGGTTCCCGCTTCCCTTCGCCGTTGCCCAGGGCGGTCAGGTCGAATTTCGCGCCGGGTTGGCCCGGCGTGATGGTCGTCTGCACGGGGCCCTGGCCCGACAGCGTCCGCCGGCCCACGTCGTAGACGAAGGTCTCGGCGCGGGTGACGGCGCCGCCGATCTCGAATCGCGGCTCCCCTTTCAGCCGCAGCAGGTCGTCCTTGAGACTGGCTTCGGCCGCCCGGCCCTGCCGCTCGGGATCCGTGTACGTCACCCCGCCTTTCAGCACCATTGTCTCGATCCGATTGCGCTCCTTGGGCCGGAGCGATCCGATCAGCGACCGGCCGGTGGCCTCGCTCCACCGGCCGCCCTCCCCCGTTCGGCGCAACCGCACGTTGCCTTCGGCCTCGAATGCCGAAGCGTCGGCGCTGTCGGGGAAGAACTCCACCTGGAAGCGGTCGGCCTGAACGGTCGTCGTCTCCTTCCGGGCCGGACGCAGAAGCCGGCAGTCGCCGCGGCCACGCCCTTCCGCCTTCGCCGGGAAACGGCCGACGGCGTCGTATCGCATCGTCAGCTCGTCCGCCGCCGCCTGATACTCATCGCCGCCGGCGCTGGTTGCGGTCACCCGGCCCTGGTCGAGGACCGTGATCCGGTCGATGGCTGGGGCGGCCGATCCGGCCTGGAACTCGATCCGGATCCGCCCGCCGGCCAGGTGAGTGACACTCCGCTCGGAGCGTTGGCGGATCGCCGCGTCGCCGTCCAGCTGCAGCGTCTCCGGCTGCATGTCCGGGCGGATCGTCAGCCGGAGGTTCCGGCTCGTCATCTCCTGGCCGGTCCGGACGGTGGCGAACCGGCTGCCGCCCGTCGCTTGAACGGCGGCGATCCGGCCGGTGGAATCCGCGCCGATGCGGATCTGCGCCGCCGACAACTCGTCGCCGTTCAGCCGCAGCCGCGCGTCGCCGTCGGCGCTCACCGATTCCAGCCGGTCGCCGGCGGGGGTCAGCCGGAAGACGATGGCGCCGCCGTCCAGCTGCAACTCGCCGGCCGGGTCGCGCCGCGAAAACCGGGCTGCGCCGGTGGTTGCGGCTTCCCGGACGCGCTGTTTCGGGTCGAGCTGGATCACCATCTCGGCGCCGGACAGGCGGGAGCGCGCGCTGCGCATGGTTACGCCGTCCTCCAGCCGGATGGTGCGGCCCTCGTCGAGGATCCAGCCCGAACCGGCCGCAAGCTCGAGGTACTCTTCCCGCCCCTCGGGCCGGTCCTGCAGTTCGTCGGGCAGCGTGTACTTCAACTCCAGCGGCCGCGTGAGCCGGAACGTGCGTTCAGACAGCGCCACCCGGAATCCCCGCCCGCGGCCGGTGAGCCCCGGGGCCTCCAGCCGGAACTCCGCCTCGGTCACCACCTGCTCCCGCGCCTTGTCGTAATCGAGCCGGGAGGTGATCACGGTGTACCCCTCCGAGTGGAGGCGCACGTCCCCCTGGAACCGGACGTTTTGATCCGACACCGAGTAGCGGCATTGTCTGGCTTCGATGCGGTCCCGGCGCTCGCCCTGCCGCCCGTGATAGACGGCGGTGATCCCCTCCAGGTCGTTGACGCCGTCCCGGGTGGCCACGTTCTTCCGGGCGGTGACGGTGAACAGGGGGCGTCCGTCCCGCGACTCGACGTACCGGATTTCCCTCGTGTCGCTGGTGACCTCCCGGTCGAGAACGGCGGCGCCGGAAGCGGGCGGCCCGCCGCCGCTTCGGCGGAAGAAGAAAAAGAAGGCGACCGCCAGCAGGACCACGACGGCCATGCCGATGCTCAAACCCTTGATGTGCCTGAAAAATCGAGTGATACCCAGAACCCCGGCCCTCCGGAGGTGGATCGGACAGAATGATTTTACCACCATTCGTTCCCCACCCTCATCTGAAAGTTGCCATTTATCCCGGGCTGTGGCAAAATATCTCTGTTTCACTAAGGCACGTTCTTTCAGTCAGATCAATGCGGGCCCGGCGATAATGAACCACCGTTCCGGATCGCGGGGACCTCCGGGTGCACGGTTCAACCGAGGATGCAAGGGGACTATGGCGCAGATCTCCCACGCCGAAAAGGAAATCAAGCTCAAGATCGTCTATTACGGCCCGGCCCTCAGCGGCAAGACCACCAATCTGATCTACATCCACCAGGTGCTGTTTCCCAATCAGGCGGTCAAGCTGTTCTCGATCAACACCGGCGACGACCGCACCCTCTTCTTCGACCTGCTGCCGCTGGAGCTGGGTCGGGTCAACGGCTACGATTTGAAGCTGCAGCTGTTCACCGTGCCCGGCCAGGTCCGCTACAACCAGACGCGGCGGGCGGTGTTGAGCAAGACCGACGGAGTGGTGTTCGTCGCCGATTCCCAGAAGGGATTCGAAGATTCCAATCTCGAGAGCTACACCAATCTCAAGGAAAACCTCGCGCTCAACCACATCCCGTACGCCAGCGTTCCCCTGGTGGTGCAGTACAACAAGCAGGATGTGGAGCAGATCCACTCCCTCGCGGAGCTGGACCGGCAGCTCAACGAACGCCGGGCGCCCAGCTTCGGCGCCATCGCCATCACCGGCGTCGGCGTGCTCCAGACGCTGAAGCAGTCGATCCTGCAGGTGCTGGGGCAATTCAGCCGGACGTTCCCCGAATTCCCCGTCTCCGAGATCGAGGACCGGATCGACCGCAGCTTCGAAGCGGTGCTCGACGCTTATCAGAAGGGCAGCCGGACCGCCGCGCCGGTCGCCGAACCCGAGGCCGCCTTCCGCGAAAAGCTCCAGGCCTCGGCGCACAACATCAAGGTGCGGGAAAGTCGCGACGAGATCTCCCAGGCGGAACTGCTGGAGAAGGCCGTCGAGACCAACATCGAGATGGCCGAGCTCTACAACGCCCTGAACACCACCAAGAACCAACTGGAGCAGAAAAGCCGCGAGCTGACCATCCTGACCCAGGTGACGCAGGCGCTCGTGGAACCGTTCGATCCCGAACAGCTCCCGCGCATGCTGTTCAAGTCGGTCCTGATGACGTTTCAGACGTCGTACGGCTCGATCCTGCGGCTGGATCCCGGCGCCGGCGGGCTGCGGGAACTGTTCATCGCCGGGTTCAACAAGGATCCCCTGGACAACCTGCCCCTGAGCGGAACCGACTCCCTGGCCCGGCATCTGTTCGAGCAGCAGAAACCGTTCTACTTCAACGCGTTTTCCTATGACGCGGACGCCCTGCCGGGGATGCCGCCGGCGGAGCTCGCCGAACAATTGAAAAAACTGCATGTGATGGCGTTCATGAGCGTCCCCCTGCGGGCGGCCGAATCCCAATTCGGCCTGGTGACGCTCTACCAGCTCATCAACGAAGCCAGCGTCCTGAAGGCGTACGGACCGGACGAACTCCGCTTCCTGAACCGGCTGGGCGCCGTCATCTCCCTGGCGTTCGAACGGATGGAGCAGACTCAGCGGCTGGATGCGGCCGACCACCAGACGGACACCATCATCGCCGAGCGGACGGCGGAACTGGAGCAGCAGGTCCTCACCCTGTCCGCCCAGAGCGCCGATTACCAGAACCGCCTCCACAAGCTGGAAACCCTGCTGGTGCCCATCGTCCGGATGGACCAGGAGCGCTACCGGCAGTTGCAGGCTTTCCGGACCGACACCAGCAAGCCGCTCTCGTCCGTGCTCACCGCCGCCAAAATTTTGGAAAAGTTCGGCGTGAGCAGCAAGGACAACGTGGATAAATTTCTGGAAGTGCTGCGCGAGGAATCCGCCCGGCTGAACCAGGTGCTCGCCGGATTCGAGACGGCGACGACCCGCTATTTCCAGCCCGACGATTTCGTCGACGGCGCCTTCCCCCTCGGCGACCTGCTGGCGAAGGCGCGCGAACTCTACCTGCCGGTCATCCAGATGAAGCGGCTGGAGTTCCGGGAGGACATCCCCGACGACCTGCCCAACGTGCTGGGCGACCGGCACAAGCTCCAGTACGTGCTGAACCAGCTCGTGGAAAACGCCCTGCAGTTCACGTCCGGCGGGTACGTGGAGATCCGCGCCCAGTTCAACCCCGTCCTCAACGACCGGTTCATGGTGGTGTCCGTCGCCGACACCGGCAGCGGGATCAGCCGGGAACACCTGCCCCGGATCTTCGAGCGGTTCTTCCGCGAAGCCGACGATTTCGGCACGCAGCGGGTCAGTTTCGGACTGGGGCTGGCATTCTGCCAGGAGATCATCGAGCATTACAGCGGCCGCATCTGGGCCAAAAGCGAAGAAGGACTCGGCACCACGGTCTACGTGGAACTGCCGGTGCACCAACGCGGGAGATGAGCATGCTGTTCTACAACAAGGCGCGCCTGAAGAAGTCCGGCGAGAAGCTGGTCGCCCAGGGGCAACTGGACAAGGCCGTGGCCGTGTTCGACAAGATCCTGGTCCGCGAGCCGGAGGAAAGGGACATCCTGTTCCTGGTCGGAGAACTCAAGATCCGGCTCAAGCAGCGGGAATCCGGACTGGCCCTGCTGAAAAAAGCCGCCGCTCTCTATGACCAGGGGAACGAGACGCAGAAGGCCATCTCGCTCTATAAAAAGTACCTCCAGCACGATCCGAACAACCTGGACATCCTGTCGAAGCTGGCGGACCTCCACCACAAGGCCGGCCACTTCAGCGAAACCTCGCAAGTGCTGCTCCGCGCCGCGACCGTCGCCAGCGCGAGCGACCCGTCGCAGGCCATCTACTACTACGAGAAGGTGCTCAAGCACGAGCCCGAGAACCCTGAAGGCCTCGCGTCGCTGGCCGAGCTGTATCTGAAGCAGAAGCTCGTGTCGAAAGCCGTCGAGTGCAGCTTCCGGGCCGGCCAGAAGTTTTTCGAGAAGGGGAACTACGCCAAGAGTTACATGCACCTCTACACGGTGATCCAGAACGAGCCGGACAACATGGCCGCCAACCTGATGATTCTCGAGACTCTCATCCGGCTCCAGAGCTACGAGGACGCCCTCGTGCACTGGAACGCGATGAGCCAGGGAGAGAAAGAGACCGACCTGAAGCTGCTGCAGTACCGCGGCGACATCCTGCTGGAGCTCGACCGGAAGGACGAGCTCAAGAACCTCGTCCACAAGATGAGCTTCATGGTGCCGGACAGCTACACGATCATCTTCCGGTTCGTGGATCGCGCCATGGGCACCAAGCGCCACCAAATGGCGGTGGAGCTGCTGGACCTGCTCGATCTATCCCAGTACCATTCATTCAGCAGCAAGATCACCGAGGTGCTCACCGGGATTCTGGCCGAGGATGAGGACAACATCGGCGCCCTGCAGAAGATGGCCGAGTTGAAGATCTTCACCGGCGATATCCATGGCGTCACTTCGATGTACGCCAAGCTGTACCAGAATTTCCTCAAGAACGAGGATCACCGCCGGGCGTACCAGCTCCTGGAAAAATGGCTCAACCTCGAGGAGGGCAACGACTGGATCCGCCAGGAGATGCGCCGGCTGAAGCTGACCCTGGACGAGAAGTCCGACCGCAACCTGGACCTGATGCGGGGCAAGCTCGAGGAGATCAGCCTGGCCGACCTGATCCAGATGCTGGAATCCGCTCGCAAGACGGGCGTCCTGCAGATCCGCTACACCGACCGGGTGGGCAAGATCTACTTCGTCAAGGGGGCGATGATCCACGCGGCTTACATGGACTCCATCGGCGCGGATACCATCTACCACCTGCTCAAGCTGCCGGGCGGCGATTTCACTTTCGACCCCAACCTCCCCGCCGGCCTGGTCACCAGCATCCAGCACTCCAACACCCAGGTGGTGCTGGACGCGCTGCGGGTCATCGACGAGGAGACCCACCGGCTCCGCGAGTCCGGCGAAGCGCCCGATCCGACCTGATCACTCACGACGCGCCGCGCTCCGGCGCGGCGTCCGTCCGCCCATGAACAGCAGACTCAGGGTGCTGGCCAGGATCAGCGCGCCACCCAGCAGCGAGCGGCCGTCCTGCACCTCGCCGAAGAGCCACCAGCCCCAGGCCACCGCGAAAACCACGTTGGCGTACGTGGCGATGGAAATCCGCCCGGCCGGCGCCAGCCGGTAGGCGTGGGTCATGGTGAGCTGGCCCAGAGCGGCGCTGGCGCCGACGCCCAGGACGGGCAGCCAACCGGCGGCGGGTGGCATCCGGAACCCGGCCACGGTCGCCGGCAGCGCCATGACGACCGAAACGACCGCGAAACACAGGACGATATGCAGGGGGGAGAACCATTCGGTCAGCTTTTTGACCGACAGGTAAGCCAGCGCGGAGAACACCGCCGACAGCAGTCCCACCAGTCCGGCCGCCATCTCCATGGACAGGTTGGGCTTGACCACGTGATAGACGCCGTAGAATCCCGTCGCCAGGGCCAGCATCTGGCCGGCGGTGATCCGCTCGTTCAGCATCAGCGCGGCGAACAGGATGACGAACACGGGACTGGTCTTGTTCAGGATCACCGCGTCCGCCAGCTTCATCCGGCTGATGGCGTAAAGATAGCAGACCAGGCCCAGGCTGCCGAACACGCCCCGCGAAAGCAGCAGCCACGCGTTGCGGTCGGCCAGCAGCCGGCGCCAGCGGCCGTGACCGGCGAGGGCCGCGCGGTCCGCGGCGAGCCGGCAGCCGGAAGACGCGTCCGCGCCGCGCCGGCGCCGCGCCTGCAGCCGGATCAGGGCGGCCATGATCGCGGCCAGCATCACGCCCCGGTAACACGTGAGCGGCCACACCCCCACCTGGGCGACCGCCAACTTGGAGCAGACATCCATCAGACTGAAGGCCAGGCTGCTGCCCAACATCAGCCAGACCGCCCGGCTCTCATCCCGGATTTTCAGCCGTCCCGCCGGTTCCGGCATGAATGATTGGCGCTCCGCATTCAACGGAATCATTTACAATCACCGCGTCCCGGACTATCTTAACGGATACAGCCGGCCCGCGCACCAAAAAGCGCCGAAGGAGGAAGCCGCCCATGGTTCCTGATCTGTCTGACCCGGAGCGCTATTCCCGGCAGATCCGCTTTCGGCCGGTGGGTGCCGGGGGACAGGCCCGGCTGGCGCGGGCGGCCGTGCTGGTGGTGGGCTGCGGTGCCCTCGGCAGCTCCATCCTCGAGACGCTGGCCCGGGCCGGCGTGGGGCGGCTCCGCTTCGTGGACCGCGACTACGTCGAGCTGTCCAATCTCCCCCGCCAGGCGCTCTACACCGAAGCGGACGCGGCGGGCCGCCGGCCCAAGGCCGTCGCGGCGCGGGACGCCTTGCAGGCCATCAACTCGGCGGTCGCCCTCGAGGCGGTCGTGGCGGACTTCAACGCCGCCACGGCGCCGGCGCTGGCCGATGGGATGGACCTGATCCTGGACGGCACCGACAATTTCGAAACCCGCTTCCTGATGAACGAGCTCGCGGTCCGGCTCGATACGCCGTACGTCTACGGCGCGGCGCTGGCGGGGGCGGGCACGATCATGCCGGTGGTGCCCGGCCGGACGCCGTGCCTGCGCTGCATCATGCCCGAGCCGCCGGAGCCGGGCACCGTGCCCAATTGCGACCAGGTGGGCGTCATCGCCCCGGTGGTCCGCATGGTGGCCGCGCAGGAAGCCGCCCTGGCCATGCGGGCGATCGTCGGGGGGCGCGATGAACTGCCGGCGGTTCTTCTCCAACTGGACGTGTGGGCCGTCGAGTTCACTGTCATCGACGTAACCGCCGGCCGCCAGCCCGATTGTCCGGTGTGCGCGCGCCGACGATTCGCCCTCCTGGACGGATCCGATCCGGCGGCCACCGCGCCGGGCAGCCCAACGGGGGGCTGACCCGCCCGACCTCCTCAGCCGGGCGAACTCCGCGACCGCACTTGAAATCACCTGTTCAGAGGACTATACTGCGCTTTTATTTTTTCAGCGAGGTATCATCGATCATGTCGCCAACGTCCGTCCTTGACCAGGTGGGTCATACGCCGCTCGTCGAATTGCACCGTTCGTCACCGCGCCCGGGTATCCGCCTGTTTGCCAAACTCGAGCACATGAATCCCAGCGGATCGCTGAAGGATCGCATCGTCAAGTACATCATCGAACAGGCCGAGGCGAACGGGACGCTCACCCGGGACAAGATCATCGTCGACGCCTCCAGCGGCAACACCGGAATCGCCATGGGCCTGATCGCCACGGCCATGGGCTACCGGTGCCGCGTCTACATGCCGTCCTCCAAGAGCCGCGAACGCCGGATCATGATGAATTTCTACGGGGTCGAATTGATCCTGACCGCGCCGGACAACCCCCATTCCCACATCCACGCCTGCGAGGAGATCGTCGCGGCGCACCCGGATCAGTTTTTCTACCTGAACCAGAATGGCAATCCCGGCAACTACTGGGCCCACTACTACGGCACCGGCTCCGAGATCGTTGCCGACATGGACGGCCTGCCGGTGGACGCTTTCCTGACCGGCCTGGGCACCGGCGGCATGCTGATGGGTGTCGGCCGCCGCCTGCGGGAGGCCCATCCCAAGGCCCGCGTCATCGCCATCGAGCCCACCCAGGGGATCTCCAAGATCGAGGGCCTGCTCCACATGGACGGCAGCTACTTCCCCCCCATCTGGGAAGAGCAGTGGGTGGACGAGCATCTTTACGTTCCCGACGAAAAGGCCATCGAGTACACCCGGCTGCTGGCGCAGCGCGAAAGTCTCTTCGGCGGCATCAGCTCCGGCGCCAACTACTGGGCGGCCCTCCAGGTCGCGGACCGGATCCCTTCCGGCAACATCGTCTTCGTGTGCTGCGACCGCGGGGAGCGCTACCTGTCCACCTCCATGTGTCAGGGCATGGACGGCGGAAAAACGCTCTGAAGCGGCGGGTTCTTGCGGCATCGTCCCCGGCGCACCCGATTTCCAGAAGATCGCGCATCCCGCCTCCGGGCCCGCAGCCGCCGAGACAGCTACCACTTTATTGCATGACCATGCGTAACGCGCCGTCCGGCGGCCTTGCCGTCACCGTGTTATAATATGCTCAGCTTTCCCCCGGGGGTGCCCCATGAGACTTGCGGCCGCCCTGACCATGATTCTGCTGGCGGCTTCTTTCGCCGCCGCGGATGTCCAGTATCTGCCCCACGTGGTTGTCGGCGGTGGCTATACCACCACGATCAACGCGACCAACCTGGTGCCGGACCAGACCGACTGGATCTACATCTATTTCTTCCGTGAAAACGGCGCCGCGTGGACGGTGCCCACCAATCTGGGCAATTACAACCGGGTGGATCTGTGGACCGGCCCGCACCAGACCCAAACGGTCGTTCTCTCCAGCCAGAGCACCCTCATCGAAAGCGGCTGGGCCATGATCGTGAGCCCGGGCCCCACGGCCGTCGCGATGACGTACGCCGCCACCGTCGACGCCGTCCCCGTCGCCTCAACCGGCGTGCTGCCGGCCCAGCCGGATGTGCTGAGCATCCTGCCGGTCTCCGTCGCCGCGGCCGCCGGCCGGGACACGGGGATCGCGCTGGTCAACCCGTCGAAGGTCGCGGGCGACGCCACGCTCGAGCTGATGGATGCGGACGGAACCGTGGTGGACACGCGCACGGTGCCCGTGCCCGCCAAGGGCAAATTCGTGGGATTCCTCACCGCGGCGGCGCTGTTTCCAGGCGTCACGGATCTGGAGGGTTTCGTGAGGGTCACCGCATCCCAGCCCATGGCGGCCGCCGCCCTGCGGATCGAGGGGGCGCTGTTTTCCGCTCTGCCCGCGGTGCACGACATCCTGCCCTGGCGGAACTCCAACACCATCTACGTGAGCTCGCTCACGGGCCAGGATTCAATCTACGACGGATCGTTCACCCAACCGTTCAAGACCATCCGGAAGGCGCTGAGTGTCGCCGACCGGGGCTGGACCATCTATCTGCTGCCCGGACTTTACAGCGAGGACAGCGGCGAGCGTTTTCCGATCCGGATCAAGTACTGCACCCTGATCAAAGGCGCTGACGCCCGATCCGTCATCATCCTGGGCGGCGGCACACCGGGCGAAATGACTGAGAGCTATACCCTCTCGGGTGAAGACAAGGGGATGATCGCCAACATCACCGTCATGAATCCCGAAGGAAACGGCTTGTACTCCGCGTCAACTGTCGGCATCACCGAGTGCCGGTTCATCCACTGCGCCGGTGCGGGGATCAAGCTGGTCGGCGGACGTTCCACTATCACCGACTGCACGGTGAGCGGCAACGCCGTCGGCGTGTTCATCGGGGCGGATGCGTCGCCCGATCTGGGCGGTGGGGTCTTATACGGCACCGGCGGCAATTTTTTGATGGGCAACGAACAGTGCGACCTGTTCATCGAGGAATCGACCTTGAGCGGCTGCTGCTCCAGGTTGATAAGCATCCGGTTCAACGGGTGGGATCACCCGATCCCCACCTGGAGCACGATCTGCACCGACGGGGTGGACATCGCGTCCCCCGGCGGGGTTTTCTTCGAACATTGATCGACGACCGCTCCGACGGCCCGTTCAGGGGTGACGCCCGGGCTTGTCGGGGATGAGTCGTCAGGTTGAAAAAGGGGCAGGGGCGAACGGCCGCCGGCACGACCGGCCTCCGGGGAATGTGCCCATCAGCCGAGCACGCGCAGTGTCGTCCAATGAGTGGCGATCAGCCAGGCCAGCCGGAGGAGCAGGCCGGCGCACAGGGCCAGGATCAGCCCCCGGATCCAGCGTTCCCGCACCCGGTCGCCCCGGGGCAGGCCGTAGCTGCCGTACGCGGCCACGATGTCGGCCACGCGGCGCCGGCCGCGCGCCACGGCCAGAAAAATCGCGGCATACGAAACGAACGACACCACCACGAAGCCGGTCATCGTCCAGAGGGCGTCCCGTTTGAGCGGCTCGAGGTCGAAGGCGAAGACGAAAAACGCGACCATCTCGGCGAACGTCGCGGCCTTGCCCCAGAAGTTGGGCATGACGGGCACCCGCTCCCGGCGGGAGATGATCCAGCCGCCCAGGGCGATGAGGCCGTCCTTGGCATACAGCAGGATCATGCCCCACGCGGGGAAATCGGTGTAGATGACCAGGGCCGCGCTCAGGACCAGGGCGCAGATCTTGTCCGCCGCCGGATCCAGCGCCTTCCCTATGTCCGAAACCTGACCCAGCCAGCGGGCGGCCAGCCCGTCAAAAAAGTCGCTCAGCGCCACCCACGCGACCAGGGCCAGGAGCAGCGTCCGGTGGGAGCCGGCCATGGCGTGCACCATGAGCGGCAGCACGGCCACGCGGCTGACGGACAGAGCGTTGGGCAGGTTGAGCCAGGCGGGCATCAGCGGATGAGCCCCCGGTCCTGCATCCGCCGGATGATGGCCAGGGTGTTGTAGGTGCAGCGCGGCACGTCGGCCAGGATCTGCGCCAGACTGGCACCTTCGATGATTTTCATCCAGATCAGCAGGGCGCTGTCGAGTGACTCTTCGTCGTCCCAGTCCAGGGTGGGGCGCGTCGGCCGGAAGACGTGGGCGAAGTCGGATATCTCGGTGGTGAACACCAGCAGCTCGTCCTTCATCCGCATGGCTTCCAGCAGGAGGTTCATGGGGCTCTTGACGATGGGCGCCTCGAAGGTGAACGAGTCCACCTGTTCGCCCCGGAAAATGAATTCACCGGTCAGGTCGTGCTGGAAGATCTGGTAGAAGGCCTCCTCGCCCTCCAGCACCCCGATCTTCGCGTACAGGACCTTGCCGGCGGCGAACACCACCTCGGCCCGGCGCTTGTCGGGCGTTTCGATGACCATGACGCCGTTCTGCCCCGAGTTGATCAGCGTCTGCATCACGGTGGCGATGTCGAAGTACTGCAGGCTGCCCCGCAGCTCCTTCCCCGCCTGGCTCGAGGCCAGTTTCGTGTCGGCGCTCTCCAGGCGGCAGGCCAGCAGCTCGCAGAGCCGCCGGAGAAAGAAGTTGTTGCTCAGGATGACTTCTTCGTAGGCTTCCGGCGGGATCTCGAGGAGCTCGGCCTGCTGCGGCACCCGAACCGAGGCCGACCGCGGGCGGCCGGTGATCAGGGCCATCTCCCCGAGACACTCGCCCGTGGTGAGGTAGGCGACGACCGTGGGCTGGGCGTCGGTGGGCTTGGCCTTCAGGACCTCCACGACGCCGCCGCGGATCACGAACAGGCTGTTGCTCGGGTCGCCCTCGCGGAACAGCAGTTCGCCCGGTCCCAGGCGGCGGATGACGCCGCGGCGGAGAACGTCTTCCAGCAGGTTGTCGGGCAGTCCCTTGAACAGCTCGGACTGCTTCAGGAATTGAATGTCACTGTCCATCACCACCCCCGGGGATCGTGAGGTGCAGCTCGCGGAGCTGGTCCGGCGCCACCGCCGACGGTGAGCCGGACATCAGGCACATGGCCGACGTGGTCTTGGGGAACGGGATGACATCCCGGATCGACTTGCCGCCGGCCAGCACCATGACCAGCCGGTCGAGACCGAGGGCGATGCCGCCGTGGGGCGGCGTCCCGTAGCGCAGCGCCTCGAGGAAGAAGCCGAACTTCTCCTGGGCCTCCTCGGGTCCGATGCCCAGGGTGCCGAACACCTTGCGCTGGACGTCCTCGCGGTGGATGCGGATGGAGCCGCCGCCGATCTCGGTGCCGTTGAGCACCAAATCGTACGCCTGCGCCAGCGCCGCCGCCGGATCGGCGTAATCGGGGTCCGCCGGGGCGGTGAAGGGATGGTGGCAGGCGTAGTACCTGCCGTCGGCCGCATCGTATTCGAACATGGGGAAGTCCACCACCCAGAGGAAGCGGAAGTCGCGGTCGTCGAGCCAGCCCTCGCGTCGCGCCACGTGGAGGCGGAGCGTGCCCAGGGCCTCGCAGACGGTTTTGTAGGGGCCGGCCACGAGGGCGACCAGCGCGTCGGCGGCGCCGCCGCCCGCGGCGGCGAAGGCGCGCTCCTTCACGGCGTCGGGGACGGCGGCCGGCAGGGACGACTTCCACTTGCCGTCGTCAGGCCGGATCCAGGCCAGGCCGGCGGCGCCGCAGGACTTGACCACGTCCTGCAGCCCGTCCAGGTCCTTGCGGGAGTATTTCGCGCCGCCGGGGATGGCCAGACCGCGGACGCAGCCGCCTTCGGCGACAATCCGCGCGAACACGGCGAACGGCCCGTCGCGGAAACAGTCCGACAGGTCGTGGATCTCCATTCCCGCGCGGATGTCGGGCCGGTCGGAGCCGTAGCGGGCCATCGCCTCGCGGTGGGGCATCCGCGGGAACGGCGCCGGCGTCTCGACGCCCGCCAGGCGGAACACCCGCTGCATCATGGGCTCCAGCAGGGCGATGATGTCCTCCCGCGTGACGAAGCTCATCTCGATGTCCACCTGGGTGAACTCGGGCTGGCGGTCGGCGCGCAGGTCCTCGTCGCGGAAGCAGCGCACGATCTGGAAATAGCGGTCCTGGCCCGCGATCATGAGCAGTTGCTTGAAGAGCTGGGGCGACTGCGGCAGGGCGTAAAACTTGCCGTGGTGGATCCGGCTGGGGACGAGGTAATCGCGGGCCCCCTCAGGCGTCGAGCGCGTCAGGAAGGGCGTCTCGAGCTCCAGGAAGCGCTGCTCGTCGAGGTAGCGCCGGATCTCCAAAGCCACCCGGTGCCGCAGGACCAGGTTCGCGATCATGGGCGCGCGGCGCAGGTCGAGGTAGCGGTACTTCAGGCGCAGCTCCTCGGAAGCGCGGACCTCGTCCTGAATCTCAAAGGGCGGCAACTCCGCCGGGCTGAGCACCTCCAGTTCGTCGGCGACCACTTCCACCCGGCCCGTGGGCATGTCAGGGTTGATGTTTTCCGGCGTCCGGGCGGCCACCCGGCCCCGGACGCGGATGACGAACTCCGACCGCAGGGCGGCGGCCCGCTCGTAGAGCGCCGCGTCGCGGTCCCGGTAGAACGTCACCTGGCAGAGGCCGTACCGGTCGCGCAGCTGCAGGAACAGCAGGCTGCCGAGGTCGCGCTGGGCGTGCACCCAGCCCGCCAGCGTCACCTCCTGCCCCGTGAGTTCGAGGTCCGGTTCGCCGCAAGTGTGCGTGCGCAAACTCATCGCGTCACTCCTTCTCAGCGGGCCGCGGCCGGAGGACGGCCTCCAGTTCGGGCAGCGGCACCAGGATCTGTTCGCCGGTGATCAGGCTCTTGAGGGCGACCTGGCCGGTCTGGACCTCCGTGTCGCCGATGATCACCACGCGGGGCACGCCCAGGCGGTCGGCGTGGCGCATGTGGCTCTTCAGGCTGCGGTCCTGGAAGTCCTGGGCCACCGCCACGCCGGCGCGGCGCAGCCGGGCGGCCACCACCTGGGCCAGCTCCAGGGCCGCCTCGCCGAGCGGCGCGAGGTAGACGTCCTGGACCGGCCGCAAGCCGGCGCGCACCGTTTCGGGCAGGGCCAGCACGAACCGGTCCAGGCCGAGGGCGAAGCCGAAGCCGTGGGTGGGCGGCCCGCCCAGTTGCTCCACCAGCCCGTCGTAGCGGCCGCCGCCCAGCAGCGAGTTCTGGGCGCCCAGGGCGCCGGAGGTGATCTCGAACGTCGTCTTCACGTAGTAGTCCAGGCCGCGGACCATCCGGGGATTTTCGCTGTACGTGATCCCCAGCAGCCCCAGGTACTTTTTGAGCCGCTCGTGGTGCGACCGGCACGGGGCGCACAGGCAGTCGAGGATGCTCGGCAGGGCGTTGATGGTGTCCTGGCAGTCCGGGTTCTTGCAGTCCAGCACCCGCAGGGGATTGACGGCGACGCGGCGGACGCAGTCGGCGCAGAGCCGGCCGGCCGCCGCCTGCTCCCGCTCCTGCAGCACGGCCAGGAACGCCGGCCGGCAGGCGGGGCAGCCGATGGAGTTGATCCAGAGGCGGGTGTCGCGGATGCCCAGCCGTTCCATGAGCAGCATGAGCATGTCCATGACCTCGGCTTCGACGCCGGGGCTGTCGGGGCCGAGCACCTCGGCGCCGATCTGGTAGAACTGGCGGTAGCGGCCCTTCTGCGGCCGCTCGTAACGGAACATGGGACCGGCGTAGTAGAGCTTTCGGGTCCCGCCGTCCTTGTAGAGCTGGTGCTGGATGTAGGCGCGCACCAGCGAGGCGGTCCCCTCGGGTCGCAGGGTCAGCGACTGGTTGTTCCGGTCGGCGAAGGTGTACATTTCCTTCTCGACGATGTCGGTGGTGTCGCCGATGCCGCGGGCGAACAGCTCGGTCACCTCGAAGATGGGCAGCCGCAGCTCCTCGAAGCCGTACCGGCTGAAGATGGCGGCGCTCTCCCGCTCCACCAGGTGCCACAGGTGGATCTCGTCGGGCAGGATGTCGCGGGTGCCCCGCACGCAACTGATCATGAAACACCTCGGCGTGTCGGTATCCGAAAGCGGGTATTGTATAGGAAACAATGGGAAAAAACAAATGGCGGTCGGCCGGGCGGCCCGGCGGGGGCGGCGCTAGTTCACCACCCAGCCCTTCTCCCGTTCGATGAACGCGGCGCCGTGCGTGTCGGCGTTCTTCCAGACGATGGCGATGATGCCCTTCACCTTCTTGCGGCCGAAGGAGAGGTTGACCTCGTACTCGCGGCCCACCTTGAACTCAACGGGCAGGCCGTCAAGATCCTCGAACGTGAAGCGGAATCCCTTGCGGGACACGTTCTCGGCGATGATGGCCACCGAGCGGATGGTGTCCTGCTCATCCATGAACTCCATGGTCATGGGCACCCGGATAGACACCCGCCCTTCCTTCCGTTGGACCTTCCAGTTGTTCGACATGTGCGCATCCAGTCCGCCCGAGTTTCAGCCGGCCGCAGGCGCTGCCGGACCATGTGAAGTGTCAGATGAATTCTGTCCGATCAGGATTCCAATCAGTCGATCGCAATTTGTCCGAGAGCGCTTCGCCGGAGTCCCCGCCATGTTCACCTGTGACGCTTCGGCGTCACCTACAGCCCAGCGATGGTAAGCCGTATTATAGCACAATCGCAAGTGGTCGGAGCAAGCCCTCCGTGACCGCGGCTGATCCCGCCGCCGGGATCCGGATGCCCCGGCCCGGACCCGGCGGCGGCCCCGAGAAGCGGACGGCAGTCCGGTGCGCCGACCGGCGCGATTTCTGATTTATTGCCGGTCGAAAATTGGATAGACTGGGGGTTGGCAAATCCGGACCTCGAGGAAGGTGACCCATGGCCAACGCCAAACTGTACGTGGGTGCTTCGCTGGACGCGCCCGGCGGCGCGCCCAAGGGACCCTGGCACTACGATCCCGACGACCTGACCACTCACGGCCTGATCGTGGGCATGACGGGCAGCGGCAAGACCGGCCTGGCCCTGATCCTGCTCGAGGAGCTGCTGCTGCAGCGGATCCCGCTGGTCATCCTCGATCCCAAGGGCGACCTGGCCAACCTGTGCCTCCAGTTCCCCGGATTCGAGGCGGCGGCGTTCGCCCCCTGGGTCTCGGCGGCCGAGGCGCGCCGGCGCGGGTGCGAGCCGGCCCAACTGGCGGCGGAGACCGCCGCCTCGTGGCGCGACGGGCTGGCCAAGTGGACCGTCGGGCCCGAACGGCTGGCTCAGCTCCGGGAGCAGGCCGCCTTCCGCGTCTTCACCCCCGGCTCCTCCGCGGGCGAACCGCTGAACGTCCTGAGCATGCTCCAGCCGGATCGCGGCGACCTGGCCGATCCGGAGCGGCGCGCCGACCGCGTTTCCGGCGCCGCCGCGGCCCTGCTCGGGCTGGTGGGCATCGAGGCCGATCCCATCCAGAGCCCCGAGCACATCCTGCTCGCCAACATCCTGGAGTTCTTCTGGAGTCAGGGGCACGAGGTGACGCTGGAGTCGCTGCTGGGCGCCATCCAGTCGCCGCCGGTGACCAAGCTGGGCATCTTTCCGGTGGACGAGCTGTACCCGCCGGCCCAGCGGCGCAAGCTGGCCATGACCCTCAACGGCATCGTCGCCGCGCCCTCCTTCGCCCTGTGGCGCCAGGGCTCGCCCCTGGCCATGGACGCGCTGCTGGCCGAGCGGGGCGGCCGGGCGCCGTGCAACATCTTCTACCTGGCCCATCTGAGCGACGCCGAGCGGATGTTCGTCGTCGCCGCGGTGCTCAACGAGCTGGTCGCCTGGATGCGGCGCCAACAGGGTTCCGACGCCCTGCGCGCGCTCCTCTACTTCGACGAGATCGCCGGCTACGCGCCGCCGTACCCGCGCAACCCGGCGGCCAAGGGACCGCTCCTGACCCTGCTGAAACAGGCGCGGGCATTCGGCGTGGGCGTGCTGCTGGCCACCCAGAACCCCGTGGACGTGGACTACAAGGGGCTCACCAACATGGGCACCTGGTTCATCGGTCGGCTCCAGGCCGAGGGCGACAAGGCCCGCCTCCTGGACGGCCTCGAGCTGGCCGGCGGCGGGTCCGGCCGCGCCGAAACCGACGCGGCCATGTCGGCGCTCCAGAAGCGGCAGTTTCTGGTCAAGAACGTCCACGAGGCGGCGCTGGCTTTCATCACGACCCGCTGGGCCATGAGCTACCTGGCCGGCCCCATGAGTCTGGTCAACGTGGCATCGCTGTACACGACGGGCGTGCTGCAGAAGCCGTCCGCGACCGAAGCGGCGCCGCCGCCCGCGGCGGCGGCGGGTCCGGCGGCGTCCGCCGGGCCGTCCGCCCCCGCCCCGTCCGCGCCCGCGGCCCTGGACGGCGACCTGCCGGCCGAACCGCAGGTGTTTTCAAACTGGCCGCGGGTTTACCTCGCGCCGGGCTCCGCCCACTACGAGGAGATGAAGAGCCTGTTCTCGAAAGTCGCGGTGCCCGAGGCGCGCCCCTTTCGCTACGCGCCGTACGTCCTGGCTCGGGTGAAGGCGGTCTTCGACGAGGAACGCCACCATTTCTTCGCCGAGCACGAATTCTACCGCGCCGCCGGTCCGCTGGACGCGGCCGTGACACCGGTCTGGGAGAACCTGAGCGACGTCTGGGCCGGCGCCCCGCTGTCGGTTCCGCCGGCGGCCGGCGCCCGCTTCGCCCCGGTGGCGGCCTCATGGCAGGACCGGAAGGCCGAGGCGGCCCTGACGAACACGGTGCTCGAGGACGTCTGGCGCGAGGAATCCATCGAACTGCACCGCCACGCCGCCCTGAAACTGGTCGCGCAGCCCGGCGAGAGCCGCGACGCGTTCGTCGCCCGCTGCCGCGCTGCCGCCGACGACGAGGCCGACGCCGAGGTCCGGGCGCTGAAGAACCGCTACCAGAAGAAGCTGAACACCCTGGGCGACCGCCTGCAGCGCGCCCGGATCGAGCTGGCCCACAAGGAGCAGGCCCACGCCGCGCGGCGCAACGAGGAGCTGATCAGCGCCGGCGAGAGCATCCTGGGCATGTTCCTGGGGTCGCGCAGCCGGCGGGCGTTTTCCGGCGCCATGACCAAACGCCGGATGACTTCCGCCAGCGCCCAATCGGTCGAGGCCAAATCCCAACTGGTGAAAGACCTTGAAGCGGATGTCGCCGTCATGGAGAAGGAGCTGGCCGAGCAGATCGCCCGGCTGGAGCAGGAGGCGAACCGGCGGGTGGAGGAGATCGAGACGCTGCCGGTCCGGCTGGAGAAAACCGACATCCAGGTGCTCGGCTTCACCCTGCTTTGGGTCCCGGTCCGGCTATAGCCGGCCGGTGGAACGATCGGCGGCGGAGGGAGTCGCAAGTCATGGTGAGAACGCACTGCGCCTGGTGCAGCCGGGAACTGACGGCTCCGGAAAACGGCATCCCCGATGACGCGCCCGTCAGTTACGGTGTGTGCCCCGACTGCGTGGACCGGCTCCTGGTCCACCGGAAGGTGCCCATGCGGGCCTTTCTGGACCGGTTGGACGGCCCGGTGTTCCTCGTCGATGACGACGGCCGGATCCACGCCGCCAACGCCGCCGCCGGCGACCTCGCGGGTCAGGATCCCGCCGCCCTCGAGGGGCTGCTGGGCGGCGACGCCCTGGAATGCCGCCACGCCCGCGAGCCCGGCGGCTGTGGCCGGACCGTGCACTGCCGGAGCTGCGCCATCCGCGGGTGCATCAACGAGACCTTCGCCACGGGACGCGCCCTCCACCGGGTTCCCGCCTATCCGGACATGAGCCGCATCCCGAGCGGCGCCCGGCCGGTGTTCTGGATTTCCACCGAGCGCCTGGGGCCGTCGGTTCTGCTCAGGATCGAGCCGATCCCCCCGGACGAGTACTGACCGGTCGTCAACCGGACCGCGTCCGCCGGCGCCGGGCCCGGTCATGCTACAATCATCCTGATGTTTTTGACGAGGAGGCCGCCATGGGCAACCGCGCGTATGTGGATCCCGAATTGTGCACCGGGTGCACCCTGTGCACGGACCTCTGCCCGGAGGTGTTCGAGATGGCGGGCGACGTGGCCGTGGCGAGGCACCCCGACCACGCGGCATTGGGCGTCACGGCCACGGCGCAGGAAGCCGCCGACGCCTGCCCTGTCCAGGCCATTGTCCTCGACCGAGACTGATCACACCGACAGAGCGGTTGGAAGCCGGTCCCGATGATTTGGAACGGGCGACGGCTTTCCTTTCGGTTGGCTCAGCGTTTCAACGCTTCGGCCTGTTGTCGGCGGCCGGTGGCCGCGTACACTCGCGCCAGGCGCTCGGCGGCGATCCGGGTGTCGTAGTCGTCCGGCCCCTTCTTGTCGCGGAGCGCCTCGTACGATTCCCGCAGCATCGCCTCGCCTCGCGACCGCTCGCCCGTCCGCCAGAGGTATTCGCCCAGGTCGTTGCGCACCTGGGCCACCCGCCAGTGATCCGGACCGAAGGCGGTCTCCAGCCGGGCCGCCGCCTCGTGCAGCAGCCGGCCGGCCTCGTCGAGCCGACCGCGGTCCAGCAGGATCCGGGCCAGCCCCCGCTGCACCACGCTGAACAGCGGGTGCGCCTCCCCCACGGCCTGGCCGAAAATGGTTAGCGCCTCGCGGCTGGCCGCCTCGGCCGCCGCGTACTTCCCCTGGCGGTCAAGGTTGGCCGCCAGGTTGTGCAGGGCGGTGGCCACTTCCACGTGACCGGGCCCGACGCTGCGGCGCAGGAGTTCCACCGCCTGCCGGTACAGGCGTTCGGCCTCGGCGTCGTTCCGGCCGTCCAGGATGAATCCCAGGTTGTAGGTGCTCTTGCCCGTGATGTAGTGGTCCGGGCCCAGGAACGCTTCGTGCAGCCGCAGGGCTTCACGCTGGCACGCTTCGGCCTCCTCCGCCTTGCCCTGATTGGCCAGCACCGAGGCCAGGTTGTTCAAAGCGTGCGCCAGCTCGGGGTTCTCTTCTCCGAGCGTCTGGCGGAACATGGCGACGGACTCGCGCGCCAGCGGCTCCGCGGCGGCGAAATCCCCCTGTCCCAGCCAGATCACCGCCAGGTCGTTGATGCTCTGGGCCAGCGACGGGTGCGCGCTGCGATAAACGTGCCGCTTCTCTTCCAGCACGCGCTGCATCAGCTCTCCGGCCCGGCCGTAGTCGCCCTGCTCGATGTAGACGTTGGCCAGGTTATGCCAGTTGCTCCGCACGGCTTCGGCCGAGGCCGGCCCGGCGGCCTGGTTGATGGCCACGGCCCGCGCCAGCAATTCCGCGGCGGGCGCGTATTGGCCCTGCTCCTTGCGGAGCAGCGCCTGCGATTGCAGGACGGCGGCATACCGGGCGTCGTGCGTCAACCCGCGGGCTTCCAGGGCGTGGCGGGCCGCGGTGACCTGTCGCTCGGCCGCGGCCAGGTTGCCCGCCTTGAGCTCGATGTCCGCCAGCCGGCCCCGCGCCGCCGCCGTGGTTTCGTGCCCGCGGCCCAGCTCGCGCTCGACGATTCGCAGCGCCTCGGCCTGCTGGATCCGGGCCGGCGCGTAGAGCCCGAGGCCGGCGTAGGTGCTGGCCACCGCCTCGAGCAGGGACGCCTTGAGCCGGGGCTGGGCGTCGAGCTCGAAGCGGATGCGCCGCGACGCGCGGTCCAGGAGCTGCCGGACGGTGATCTCGCCCCCCCGCGCGTCGTACGGGTTGGCGAACTGGAAGATGTCCAGCAGGAACCGGGTGATGGTCTCGGCGCGGTCCCGCTCCGTCTGGATCTGTCGCGCCTGCTGCGAGGTGACCACCGCGAACCGGACCGAAACCGCCGTGATCCCCGACAGCAGCAGCAGAATCGCCGCCGACGCGGCGACGCCCACGGTGTGCCGCCGGACGAACTGCCGGAAACGGTACCAGCCGGCCCGGTAGCCGGCGGGCGGCGCCGCCAGCACCGGCTGCCGTTGCAGGTGGCGTTCCAGGTCGGCCGCCAGCTCGGAGGCGGACGCGTAGCGGTCCTGCTTCTGTTTCTGCAGGGTCCGGTTCACAATCCAGCGCAGGTCGCCCGCCAGGGCCTGCCGGAGCGCCCGGGGCGATGTCCGCCGGGCCGCGGCCGCCGCCTCGGCCTGCCCGGCGCCCAGCGCCCGGAGTCGCTCCGCCGGCGGGGGTGGCGTCTTTTCCAGCACCGCGAACAGCAACTCGTACAGGTTGGCGCCTTCCGACTCGAACGGGCCCCGGCCGGTGAGCAGCTCGTACAGCGTCATGCCCAGGGCGTAGATGTCCGTCCGCGTGTCCACGTCCTCGCCCAGGGTGATCTGCTCGGGACTCATGTAAGCCGGCGTGCCCACGACGCCGCCCGAATGGGTGGCGTCGACCGCGGCGGCGTCCTGCTCCTGCTGGATCGCCTTGGCGATTCCGAAATCGATGACCTTGGGCACCGGGCGGCCGTCCTCCTCGTGCACCAGGATGTTGGACGGCTTGAGATCCCGGTGGATGATCCCCTTCTGGTGGGCGTGCTGAACCGCCTGGCAGACCCGGATCATGAGTCGCAGGCGCTCGGCCAGCGGCAGTTTCCGGTTGTCGCAGTATGCCGTCAACGGTTCGCCGGCGATGTACTCCATCACGAAGTAGGGGAGCCCCTCCGGCGTGGCGCCCGCGTCGTAGATCCGGGCGATGCCCGAGTGGTTCATCAGCGCCAGGGCCTGCTTTTCCGCCTGCAGCCGCGTGATCACGGCCGGGTCCGGGGAGCTCCGGAACATGAATTTCATGGCGACCAGGCGCCGCACCGGCTGCTCCTGCTCCGCCAGGAACACGGTCCCCATGCTGCCGGAGCCCAGCGTGCGGACGATCCGGTAGGGGCCCACCCGGTCGCCGGGCGCGAAGTCCGTCACGCCCCCGGGCGGCGGCGGCGAGGCGTCCGGCGGCGCCGCGGCGGTGTCCGCCGGTCCCGCCAGCAGACGGGTCATCTCGAGATGCCGCCCGGCGTCGCCGCCGCAGGTCAGGCGCAGAAAATCGTCGCGCACGTCCTCGGGAACCTGGCGCGCCAGCGCCAGAATCTCCCGCATCCGGGCGTCGCGATCGGGGCGTTCGGTGTCGTTCATGGCGCTCCCTCCTGTCGGGATCCACGGGTCGTGAGCCGGGTCGGGCCGTGTGGGAACGGTGGTCCTGCCGTCTATTTCAGCACAATCGCGCCGCGAGCGCAAATCCGGATCGGACAGGATGCGGAATGTGGAACCGCGGGCCGGCCGCGTTCATCCAAACGGGTGGCTTTCACCCATTCCGTTATCGAGGAGACTGCCCATGCTGCGTATCATTCTGGCGGTCATCGCCGGCTACCTGGCCATGGCCGTGCTTGTGTTCGCCACGTTCTCCGCGGCCTACCTGGTCATCGGCCCGGAGGGCTCCTTCCAGCCCAAATCCTTCGACGTGTCGACGCTTTGGATCGCGGCGAGCGTCGTCCTGAGCGTTGTCGCCGCGATGGTCGGCGGCTGGGTGTGCGCCCTCATCGGGCGCCGCCGCGCCGCGGTGATCGCGCTGGTCGTGGTGGTGGTGGCGCTGGGCCTGGCCGTCGCGGCCATGGAGTTCACCCACTCCGGCGAGCCGGTGCCGGCGGCGCGCTCCGCCGAGGTTTCCAACTTCGACGCGATGCAGATGGCGCAGCAGCCCACATGGCTGACGCTGCTCAACCCGCTCCTCGGCGCCGCGGGCGTGCTGCTGGGCGCCCGCTTTCGCAAGGCGGAATGATCCGCCGCCCGGGTGGCGGTATTGCCCGGCGGCTGCGCATCCATTGACGGCGCCATGGAATGTTCCGTAGAATGGGCGCAACATGGCGCCGCCCGAACCATCCTTTTTCTGCCCGGCCTGCAATTCGCGGGATGTGTTGTTCAGTCCCAAGCGGCAGGTCTACATCTGCGAAGACTGTCGCCACGAGTTTGGAGGAATTGCGCAACCGGTTTCCCGCCGGATTTTTATCAGCTACGGCCATGACGAACACGCCCAGCTCGCCGCCCGGCTGAAGACCGACCTGGTCTCCCGCGGCCACGAGGTCTGGTTCGACCTGGATCGGCTGCGGCCCGGGTCGGATTGGGAGCGCTACATCGAGGAGGGTCTCGAGTGGGCCGCGGCCGATCCGGGCCGGGGTCGTCTGATCCTCCTGATGACCCCCCACTCCGTGCGCCGGCCCGACGGTTACTGCCTGAACGAGATCAGCCGCGCCCTCGAGCGGCGGCTCCCCCTCATTCCGGTCATGGTGGTGTGGTGTGAGCCGCCGCTGTCCATCTGCCGGATCCAGTGGCTGGACATGAAGGACTGTCTCCCTCTGCCCGAGCGCAACGAGCGATATGACTACAAATTCAACCAGTTGGCGGACGCGCTGGAGCAGGACAACCCGCCCGCCAACCATTCCCAGGCCCGCCTGCTCCAACTGCTTCAACCCCTGCCGTTCGAGGCCGACATCCTCCAGCATCTGTCCCGATTCACCGGGCGGCGGTGGATTCTCGATCGGATAACCGAATGGCTGGGCGATTCGTCGGCGGGGCGGATCTTCTGGATCCTGGCTCCGCCCGGCGCCGGAAAAACGGCTCTCTCCGCCTGGCTCTGCTCCTCACGGCGCGAGGTGGCCGCCTTCCACCTGTGCCGCCACGGGCACGCACTCAAGGCCGATCCCCGGCGAGCCGTCCTGTCCATCGCCTACCAGCTCAGCTCGCAATTGCCGGATTACCAGAACCGCCTGGCCGCCTTGCCCCTCGAAGCGGCAATCCCTGATTCGAATGCCCAGACCCTGTTCGATCTGTTCGTGGTCCAACCGCTGTCGGCCGGATTTCCTGTGCCGGACCGCACCGTCGTCGTCCTCATCGACGGCCTGGACGAGTCCACCAGCGGCGGCCGCAATGAACTGGCCGAATTCATCGCCGCCGAGTTCCTGAAGACCCCGCCGTGGCTGCGGCTGATCCTCACCAGTCGACCGGATCCGGCCGTCACACACCCCCTCCAGGGCCTGACGCCATATGTTCTCGACGCCAACCTGTCGGAGAACGAAGCGGACATTCGTCTGTTCCTCACCCGGGAACTGGGCGCACTGACCGGGCAGGCACCCGATCCGGCAGTTCTCGACGCTATTCTCCACCGCAGTGAAGGTCTGTTTTTATACGCTGAATGGCTCCGCTCCGAGCTGGCCGAAGGCCGGCTGTCCCTGGACCGGACCGATGAATTCCCCCAAGGCCTGGGCGGGATCTACGCCCGGTTTTTTCAACGCCAGTTTCCCGACATCGCCCGCTTCGAATCCCATATTCTGCCCGCCCTGGAGGCCATCGCTGCGGCCCGCCAACCACTCACCCTGACCGATCTGGCTGCACTGTTTGGCTGGAGCGATCGAGAGAGGGCGATGTTCGCCCGGGCGGTGGCGGGGCTGTTCCCCGCGCCGGACGGGGTCATCCGCCCATTTCATCGTTCGCTCCTGGACTGGCTCCAGGACCCCGGGCGGGCCGGCCCCTATTACGTCAGTGGAGCCGACGGGCACCGGCGCCTGGCCGAATGGGGTTGGCGTGAACATGCCGCCGGCGCGGACCGGCTCGGAGCATACAACCGCCTTCACCTGGCGCGCCACCTGCTGGCTCTGGAGCGGTGGGACGACCTGGCGGTTCTGCTCTCCGACCTCCATTTCATCGCCGCCCGATGCGCCCATGACGACATCTACGACCTGGTTGGGGACTTCCGCGCCGCCCTGGACGCCCTGCCGGAGAACCAGCCCCAGCGGAAGCGGGATGCGGATCAGGCCGCCGCCTGCCGAAGATGGATCCGCGAGTCGGCGGAATATGCCGCCCGCGCGACGGCCCGGCAGCGTGTCACTCCCGGCGACGGCGACACCCCGCCGGCACCCGTCCTCCCGGCCGTCCCGCCGGCCCGAATGCCGGCGATCCGGGACGGGCGGAAGGAGGAGTCGATCCCGGCCGGTGGCGGCGGGGGGCGGGCCTCCCGGCTCCGGGCGTTTGCCCAGTTCCTTGGCGCCGAGAGTCACGATCTGGCCCTGTTCGGAGATTGGCCCGGGTATCTCGTCCAGCAGGCGGCCAACAGTGCGTCGTCTGGTCCCCTGGCCGAGGCCGCCGCGGACCTGCTGACAGACGGCGCCACGCCCCCGCTGCTGGTCCGGGCGCCCGCGTTCCGGCCGCCTTACAATCCCCGTCCCGCCCTCCTGCGCACCCTGGCCGGCCACACCGACTGGGTCTGGGCGGCGGCCATGACGCCGGATGGGCAGCGAATCGTATCGGGCGGGATGGACGGGACTCTACGGTTGTGGGAAGCCAACTCCGGCCAGTGCCTCCGGACCATCGGCGGTTTCGCCGGCTCTGTCGCCGCCGTGGCCGTTTCCGCCGACGGGAGGCGGGCGGTCACCGCCGCTTCGGGTGACAACCGTATCCGCACGTGGGATCTGGAAAGCGGCGAACAGCTCGGCAGTCTGTACTGCCCGTGGGGAGCGGTCTACGCCCTAGCGCTCACCCCGGACGGCGGACGGATGGCGCTCGGCTGCGCCGACAAGTGGGTCCGACTGGTGGACCTTGCGGGCGGCGATGCGGTTGAGCTGCACTCGCACCGGCACCGGATCACCGCCGTGTCGATCACACCGGACGGCGGGACGGTGGTGTCCGCTAGCCTTGGCGCATCGTTGCGAGTTTGGAACGTTTCGAACCGGCGGCTGGAGCACGTCCTGTCCGGCCATGCCCAAGAGGTGCGCGGCGTCGCCGTCACCCCCGGCGGAGAACGGGCGGCATCGGCGGGCGGCGAAGGCACGGTGCGAATCTGGGACCTGTCCGATGGCTCGTGCGTCAGGATCCTTTCCGGCCACACGCGGGAAGTGTACGCCGTTGCCTTGAGCGCCGACGGCCGGCTGGCCCTCTCCTGCAGCAACGATGAAACGGTGCGCCTATGGAACGTGGCCAATGGTGAATGCCTGCGCGTGTTCCACGCCCACCAGGGGACCGTGCTCAACGTGGCCATGGCCGCCGACGGCCGGCTCGGCGCTTCCAGCGGCAAGGACGGCACCCTGCGGCTCTGGGACCTGGACGGCGGGCGCTGTCCGCCCCCACCCGACGGCCACGCCGGCTGGATCGAGGCGGTCGCCCTGACGCCGGATGGCGCCCAGGCAGCCACCGCCGGACGGGACTTGGCCATCGCCGTATGGGACACGCCGGTTGCCTCCCGGTCCCGGACACTCGCCGGTCACACCGCATCGGTGTTCGCCCTGGCCGCGACGTCCGACGGGCGCACCCTGCTGTCGGGCGGAAAGGACCACACCGTCCGTTGCTGGAATCGCGCCACCGGCGAGTGCACAGGTGTCTTCACCGGCCATGCCGGGGAAGTTGCCGCCGTGGCCGTGCTTCCCGGTGGCCGCGAGGCGATGAGCGTCGGCTGGGACAAACGGCTGCTGCGCTGGGAGATGGCGACGGGGACTGTGCGCATGGCGGCGGAGAATTCGGGCGGATTCCTTTACGCGGTCGCGCCCACTCCCGATGGCCGACTGGCCCTGACCGGCGACGCCGACGGCCGGGTACGTCTCTGGTGCCTTGACTCCGGTGATTGCCTGGACTCATTCGAGGGGCACCGACACTGGGTGGAGGCGGTGGCCGTGGCGCCCGACGGCCGGACCGCGCTCTCCGGCAGCCGGGACCACACCCTGCGGATATGGGACCTGCCCACCAGGCGCTGCCGGTTTACCGACGACACGTTCGGAGACGCGGTGATCGCCCTGGCCGTGAGTCCCGACGCCCGCTGGGCGGTTGCGGGCAGTCTGGATCGGACGATCCGGGTGCTCGACCTCGGCAGCGGCGAAACCGTCCTCGTCGCGACGCATCCGGCGCCCGTGGCCGCCATTGCCCTGCGGGGCCGTCGGCTGCTGGTCGGGGACCGGGCCGGGCAGCCGACGGTATACGAGCTGTACAACCTGCCCATGGGGGCCGCCCGGGTCACGGCGGAACCCGTGGATCAGGCCACCGGACAGGATGGATCGGAGGTTGTGCAAGCGCTCTGCCCCTGGTGCGGCCGTTTCAGCGCCGTGCCCGCGGCCGTATTGACCACCCTGGCTTCTTTTCGGAGCGCCGGATCGCCGGCCGGGGAACCCCCGGCTTGGTTGTCACTCGGCGTCGATGCCTGGGACCATCCGGACCTGGCCTTTCCGTGTCCGCACTGCGCGGGACCGCTGCGGTCCAATCCTTTTCGGGTGGAACATGATGCCCCTTGAGCGGACCCGGGCGAAAACGGCACCCAAGGATTCTGCCCATGCCTGAGACGAACACCCTGCCTTCCCGCGGATCGCTGGAGCGCGCCATCGAGATCGCCGCCCGCGGTCACGCCGGCCAGACCGACAAGGCCGGGGCGCCGTACATCCTTCACCCGCTGCGGGTGATGCTCCGGCTGAAGTCGGTGGACACCCGCATCGCCGGCGTCCTCCATGACGTGATCGAGGACTGCGGGTGGACGCTGGACGGATTGCGCGCCGAGGGATTTTCCGAGACCGTGCTCGCAGCGCTCGACGCGGTGACCCGCCGCGCCGGTGAGTCGTACGAGGACTTCGTGCGGCGGGCGGCCGCCCATCCCGTGGGCCGGCAGGTGAAGCTGGCCGACCTCGAGGACAACTGCGACCTCTCCCGCATCGCCGCCCCCACGGCCCGGGACCACGCCCGGATCGCCAAGTACCGCCGCGCCATCGCCCTCATCCGCGATGAGGCGGCCAGGGGCAAGGGCGCGGAACCGTGAACAGCCGGCGGCCGGAGCGCCGGGGGAGCTGGACATGGGCCTGATCTGTCGGCTGCGGGGCCACGTTCCGGACAACCGTTGCCGGTGCGCCTGGTGCCGACGAACGGTCCACGATGTCGAGGAGACGGTCACCTGGACCGACCAGGCGGGGGTATAATCCGCAACCCAAAGAATCTAAACCACGAACCACACGAATCACACCAAGGATCATGAAAATCTTGTTAAAATGTCAAGAATTCTGGAGATAGTAGTACAGGGAACGACGAGACCAGCACCGAGCCGTGGCTGGCGGAGAAAACGAAGACGACCGCCTGGCGGTGCCGGCGGTGCGGCTGGGAGGGGAGTGTGACGACTCCGCCGGCGTGGTATATTGGGTGAGCCGGGGGGCCTTGATGCGCGGGTAAGGAGCCAGGCGATGACAATCCTGCCGCTGGTCATTCTGGCGGTGCTCGGTCTTGCCCTGATTCTGGGGTGGGCCGTCGTGAACGTGGCGCGGGCGGTCCGCGCCGGCCGGCCCGTCCGCATTCTCCATGGCGCCACGCTGCTGGCGACGACTGCGGGGTTGGGGCTGATCTGGTCTATGGCCTGGTACGTGTACGCCGCCCTGGGCCATTCCGCCCGCCTGTCGCCGGGGACCCGGATCGCGCTCCTGACGGGCGGCATCGTCTGGTTTCTCCTGCCGGGGGGCGTGCTGGCGCTCTGTCGGCGCCGTCGCCTGAAGCGGGAGCGGTCGCCGAAAGATTAAATAGCGGACGACGAGTCGATGCTGTCCCGCGCAACTTGACGCACCGAGACCAAAAGGAAAAGCCATCAACCATTAACTATCAACCATCAACCATCAACTGTCGATTTCGAGCACGAGCTCGATTACTCAGTTACTCCCGCTTTTCTGCCAATTTTTGGCAGGATTTTCGCCGCGCCATCGGACGGGTTGCCCACCCCATCATCGACCGCACCGTCTCTGCATTCACAACGAAAATAGCCAGGCGCAGCCCCGCGAACGCGGGGCGCGGAGAACAGGTTGCCGCGAACGCCGCACTTCCCCGCGCCCCGTCCCCGGGGCGCGCATTCTGCAAACACCATCGCTTGTCCAGGCGCTACCCGGCTACGCCGGGTTGCGCCTGGCTATTCTCGTGGCGATCCGAACTTCGTGCTGAAACACACACCGGTACGTACAGAGTGGAAATTCACAATCGCCATCGTTTGGTTCCGGCTCCGCCGGATTGGGAGTACGATAACGAGTACGATTACGAGCACGAGCACGAAGGAGCGAGTGCAGGCGTGACGGGGCGGGGAGGGGGGCGAGGATGGAAAACCTGAGAACCTACGGCCGGGCGCCGTTCCGCGTGGCGGTGATTCATGGCGGCCCCGGCGCGCCCGGCTACATGGCGCCCGTGGCCCGCACGCTGTCTGACGCATGGGGCGTGCTGGAGCCGCTCCAGACCGCCGACACGCTGGACGGCCAGGTGGAGGAGCTGCGCGCCGTCCTGGCCGCCTCCGGCGAACCGCCCCTGGTCTTGATCGGCTCATCCTGGGGCGCCATGCTGGGCTTCGTCCTGGCGGCGCAGCACCCAGCGAGCGTCCGCCGGCTCATCCTGGTGGGGAGCGGCGTCTTCGAAGAGCGGCATGCGGTGGCCATCCAGTCCACCCGCTGGAGTCGCCTTTCCGATGCCGAGCGGGGCGAGGCGGAGGCGATGGCGCAGGCGTTCGGCGACCCTGGCTGCCCGGACGCCGACGCCGCGTTCGCCCGCTTGGGCGAGCTTTCCACCCGGGCCGACGCCTTCGATCCCCTGACCCTCGATACCGAGGTGCTGGCGCACCAGGCCCGCATTTTTCTTAAAGTCTGGCCGGAGATGCAGGCGTTGCGCCGCAGTGGCGCCCTTCTGGAGATGGGCAGAGGCGTCCGCTGCCCCGTCACGGCCATCCACGGCGACTACGACTCCCACCCGGCCGACGGCGTGGCGACGCCCCTCTCCGCTGTCCTGACGGACTTCCGGTTCATCCTCCTGGAGCGGTGCGGGCACCTGCCGTGGCTCGAGCGGCACGCCCGGGACGCGTTCTTCCGGATCCTCCGCACCGAACTGCGGCTGGTGTATCCGCCGGCGACTCCCGCCTGATCCGCTGCGGCGGCGCGCCGCCGCCCGGCGCCTCACTGCGATTGGCGAGACTGCCCGTGCCGGGCGCTGGCACAGTCCGTCTCCGCGATGCCGAATGACAAATGACAAATGAACAATGATCGATGACGAATGAAATCCCTTGTCATTTCAGGCTGCCTGCAACAAAGTCGCGTTCGGCCCCTCTCCACAATGCCAAATGACAAATGAACAATGATCAATGACAAATGAAAGTACTCGAAGCGAGCGTCTGTCTGTCGGTTCGCGCGCCGAACCGCTTCCCTTGACAAACGCCGCCCCCGCTTCTACACTCATGCGCGGATCTTTTCGAGCGGGACATAGCGCAGCCTGGTCAGCGCGCCTGCCTTGGGCGCAGGAGGTCGCAGGTTCAAATCCTGCTGTCCCGACCATTTCTCTCCGCCGGCGGGCGGCGACGCGGACCCGGCGACCGGTTCGGCCTGTGACGCGGGCACGGTGCCCGGTGCGGCCGGCGACTGCCGCCGCTGCTAACTGTCGCCGGTCAGGTGCCGCCACCTGGAACCGGCGTCCGTCGAGCGCCGCCGCTGGAACCGGCGTCCGTCGAGCGCCGCCGCTGGAACCGGCGTCCGTCGAGCGCCGCCGCTGGAACCGGCGCCCGTCGAATGACGCGGCCGGTCGGGTGTCGGCTGCCGGAGCCGATGCTGGGCGGGCGGTATGGCCCGTTGCACGTCGGCGTCCGGATCCGTTTTCTCTTCTGTGCGCCCGTAGCTCAACCGGACAGAGCACCGGCCTTCTAAGCCGGGGGTTGCAGGTTCGAGCCCTGCCGGGCGCGCCAATATTATCAATACTTTGTGGCGATTCTCTAAACATCGAAAATCGCCCTTGTCACACTGGCGTCACAGTGAGATAATTCTCATGGTGACGCCATTACTTTTTTCGCCCTGATTTTTTGACATGGCGCCACCGGTGAATTGGTCCTGCAATACTCGCAACGGGAGAGCGACCATGGCTACAATCCGGAAGCGGGTGCGTTCGGATGGAACCGTC
>CALAMB010000107.1 GCA_937925645.1 uncultured Acidobacteriota bacterium | reverse complement strand
CCGGTGATCCGCTCGGCTTCACGGTTGAAACTGGTGATGCGCCAGTCGGTGTCGATGGTGTAGACGCCGTCGGGGACGGAATCCAGGATGGCTTGAAACCGGTTGCGCTCGTCGCGGGCGCGGCGGCCCAGGTCTTCCTTGTCGCGAAGCAGTTCGTTGAGATGGCCCACGTCCCGGATGTTCTCTACCAGGCCGGTCACGGCGCCGTGCGCGTCCAAAATGGGGTTGGAGGTCAGGCAGATGCGCCGGCCGGCGTCGCCCCACGGACCGTCCAGCCGGATGTTGAACTGGCGCTCGGCCGGGCCGCCGTCCAGGATCCGCTGGAACGGACAGTTGTCGCGGCACGTTTCGCAGTTCACGACCTCGGCGCACGGGCGGCCCAGCAGCTCCTCGGGGCGCAATCCCAGCATGGCCAGGGCCGACGGATTGGCCCGGACCACACGCTGATCGCGGCCCACCACGACGATGGCCTCCTGGATGGCGTCGAGAATGGCATCGGATCCGATGGATGTCGGCATGTCGCCCCGTCGATTACTTTGCGGGCGGGGCCTCCGGCGCCGCGCCGGTCGGCCCCTGGCGAATCATGTTGTCGATGACCGCGAGCCGCTGCTTCACCGTTTCCAGATCGATGGCGGTGGTGTTCGTCGCCACCAGGCGCGCCCAATACTCCCGGGCCGCTTTCAAATCGTTGGCGCCGTGCAGCATGATGATACCCAGGTTGTAAAGGGCCTGCGGCTGGTTGGGGTCCTCCTTCAGGACCGCCTGGAGGCCGGCGACGGCGGGCTCCAGCTGGCCCACATAGTACCGGGAGGTCGCCAGATCCACCCGCACCGGCAGATTGCCCGCGTCCAGCTTCACCGCCCGTTCATAGTAGGTGATCGCCTGGTCGAACTGCTTCGTGTCGTAGTACATGTTCCCCAACTGGGTCAGCGCCGCCAGGTTGTCCGGCTGCCGCTGAACGGTCTGCTCGAGCTGTTGAACCTGTTCTCGGAACTCGGCCATCTGGGCTTCGGCCTCGGGTGACGCGGTCTCCATGCCAGCCGCCGGTTGTGCCGTGGCGGTGGCCGGCGTGTGGGCCGCCGGAGCCGGGCTTGACAACTGGCGGGTAAAGTAACCCGCCACAAATCCCACCACCAGTCCCACGACCAGGAAAATGACCACCTTCTTGTCCATCATGTGCTCCTGCTTCAGAATCGGCTGTATATTCTAATATACAAAGCCGGTTGAATTGATTACAATTTCGCTTTCCTGGGTTCGCGCATCATGGGGCAAAATTCGTTTATCCAGCACATCGAGATCAGCCGGGTCGCCTACCGGCACAACCTGGACACCTTCCGGCGCCTGCTGGCCCCCGGCTGCCGCCTGATGGCCGTGGTCAAGGCCAATGCCTACGGCCACGGCCTGTTGCCCGTCAGCCGGCTGGCCGCCGAAGCGGACGTCGACTATCTCGGAGTCAACTGCATCGAGGAGGCCGCCGCGTTGCGCGCCGACGGGATCGGCACGCCCACCGTCGTCCTGGGTTACGTGCCGCTGCACCAGCTCGGCGACGCTGTGGAGCTCGGCGTGGAACCCGTCCTCTACAACCTCGAGTCCGTCGCCCGCCTGCAGGCGGAGTCCGCCCGGCGCGGCCGGCGGTCCCCGTTCCACCTCAAGCTGGAGACCGGCGTCCACCGGCAGGGAGTCATGGAGGATATCCTGCCCGCGTTCATTGAGGCCATCCGGCGTTCGGACCACCTCATCCTCCAGGGCGTCGGCATGCATTTCGCCAACATCGAGGACACCACCGACCACTCCTTCGCCCAACTCCAGTTGACGGCATACCGGCGGATGGTGGCCCGTCTCGAAGCCGCCGGGCTGTCCCCCCGGTTGCGCCACACCGCCTGCTCGGCGGCGACGATCCTGTTCGCCTCGACCCATTTCGATCTGGTTCGCGTGGGCATCAGCAGCTACGGGCTTTGGCCGTCGAAGGAGACCTACCTGGCGACCATCCTCCAGAACCAGCAGCCGCCGGTGCTCCAGTCGGTGCTCACCTGGAAGACGCGGGTGGCGCAGATCAAGGACGTGCCGGCCGACGCCTACATCGGATACGGCTGCTCGCACCGGACCACCCAGCCGGTCCGGCTGGCGGTGCTGCCGGTGGGGTATGCCGACGGCTACGACCGGGGCCTGTCGAATCAGGGACACGTCCTGATCGGCGGCCGGTGGGCGCCCGTGCTGGGGCGCATCTGCATGAACATGACCATGGTGGACGTCACCCATATCCCCGACGCCGCCGTGGAATCCGAAGTCGTCCTGCTGGGCAGCCAGGGCGGCAGCCGGATCACCGCCGACGAACTGGCCGCGCTCTGCCACACGATCAACTACGAGATCGTCAGCCGCATCGGCGCGCACATCCCCCGGCTGGTTGTCTAGCGGCCCGCCCGTGCTATAATCGGCAGCAATCCGATTCGGAGAAAAGGGGCGCCATGACCTTCAAGTATTTTCTGAAATTCGTCCTGCTGCCGCTGGCCATTATCGCGGTGGTGATCTTCCTGATCTTCAACAAGCCCATCGTCCGGTACTTCACCTTCGACCGGACCTTCGACAAGCTCATCGCGCATCGCGGCGAGGCCGTGGCGACGGACTATGCCGATCAGATTATCCGGATGGGCCGGGAGGCCGAGGAGCCGCTCATCCGCCGCTACCAGAACACCACCAAAATCCAGGACAAGTATTACGCGCTGTATCTCCTCGGCCGCATCGGCAGCACCAAGGGGGCGCCGGTGATCCTCGCGGCGCTCCAGCACGATTCCCCGTTGGTGCGCTGGGGGGCGGTGCGCGGGTTGAAGTACATGATGCAGCCCGAGTACGTGTCCGCCGTGACACCGCTGCTCGGCGATCCGGTGCGCGAAGTCCGCTACGATGCCGCCGCCACCCTGGGGCGCGCCAACAGCCCGGAAAGCCTGCGGGCGCTCTACGACCTGGCGGGCCGGGAGCGCGACAGCCACGTCTGGTTCCGCGCCTGGCTTTCCCTCCGCTACCTGATGCCGGTGGACGGACGGGTGGTGGATAAAATCCGCTACAACAAGAGCATGCAACTGATTCCCGCCGACGAGGTGAACGTCGAGGCGGGCTACACGTACTTCTTCGTGAAAATCCGGCAGGGTGACGCCGACATTCCCGTCAACGTGCCGCGCAAGGTGTACACGGCAGTCAAAATCGGGAACCGGCTCGTCAAGCCGGCGGAGTCAGAGGAATTCCAGGTCCTGCCTGAGGAGGCGGGCTCATGACCCAACCGCCGGTCCCGGTGCCCGCGCCGCCCCGACGTCCGCTGATCCTGGGACTGAGCCGCTCCCAGATGGCGTTTGCATTTCTGGCCGCGGTGTGCGTGTACATGATCATCACGTTTATGATCCCCGGGTTGCTGACGCCCGTGTGGCAGGACCTGAGCTGGCGGGACGTGCTGACCCTGGCGGCCCTGGTGGCGGTGTGGGCGGGCATCGCCGTCTACAACCGGCTGCACCCCGACGAGGAAATCCGCCTCAATCTCGGGGATTGACCGACCGCCCGGGATCAACGCTCCGGGTCGCGCCCCGCACTCCAGCCACCAGGATGGCGATGTCAAAACGGTTGCCGGCGCCGGCGCGCGGCGCCGCTCAGGGAGGCAGCTCGCCGGCGGCATCCGGGCGCAGCATGCCCTGATTCTCCCGGGCTTCGCGGGACGGATCCGGCGGCGCGGTCTGCCGCACCATGAACACCCGGATGACTTCAAGGGGCGCGTCCCGGTCGGCCGGCCAGAATGGCAGCAGGCCCCAAAAGTCGCTGTAAAAACCCGCCTGGACCGGCCGGTTCAAGATGCGCACGGGGAAGCGGCTGCGCACCTCCAGCGTTTCCAGCTCAAAGCCGTACGCCGGCGACTCGTACGGCGTGGTCCAGGTGGGGGCGGTCAGCACCGGCTTCACGAGCAGGTCGCCCGGGACCGGCCGGCGATCGTAGCGCAGGATGGTCCGTCCGCCGGCCGCCAGCGCGTAGTGACGCAATTGCCACTCCCCGGCCACCCAGATCCGGTGGTCGGCCGAGCGGTATTTTTGGAAAATTTCGTGGACGACCTGTCGATAGCCGCGGGCCAGCTCCAGGTCGGCCAGTGCGCCGGCGCACGCCGCTGCGACATGCAGGACGATGACGATGTTGATTACGGCCGGGCGGCGCAACCAGGCGGGACCGGTCGCCCCGGCGGTTTCCGCCTTGCCGCTCACGGCGAGCGTGAACGCGGCGATGAGCGGCGGCACCAGCCAGAGCTGGTAGCGGGCCGCACCGTGCGGGAAAGCGACCACCGCGACCAGGGCGAGAAACAGGATCCAGCCGCCCACCGTCCACCACCGCGCGGCGGTCGCCGGATCCGTCCGCCGGGCGGCCGCCGCGGTTCCGATCACGCCTTCGAGCAGAAACACCACTCCGGCGACGGCCAGAACGGCGATGGCGGCGTGGTGGTAGTATCCGACGTCCGGCAGCGCGATCGTCGCGGCCAGTCCGGCCAGGCAGACCGCCAGCAGATACAGCTTGCCGCGGATGCGGTGCAACCGCCAGGCAAGGACGCCCGCCGGCGCCACCACGGTGCCACCCACCACCAACAGGTTGTACAGGACGCGCCGCGTCATGTCGGAACTCGGCCGCGCGTTGAACTCGCTGAGGAAACGGATCATGTCCTGCACCACGAAGCGGTGGGTCATGACCTGGACCAGCGCCAGCCAGCCGGCCATGGCCAGGACCGGCGGCAGCGCCACCAGAAGGACCTGACGGAGCGGGCGGCGGCTGACCAGGCCGCAGCCGGCCGCCGGGAGCAGGTAGAACAGGGCGCTGAAGGACGTCCAGACCGCCGCGGCCAGGCACAGGCCGGCGGCGAGCAGCCGGCCGCCGCGCCCCGAGTCATACCCCTCCCAAGCCAGCACCACCCCCCACAGCCCCAGCGTCAGCGTCGGCACGTCCATCATGATGGTGTGGCTGGAGATGAACACGACCGGGGCGAAGAACGCCATCAGGCTGCCCACGAGCGGGGGCAGCCGCAGCAGCTCGAGAAACCGGTACATGGCGGCGACGAACAGCAGGGCGAATGCGATGAAGCCGAGGTGGATGGCCGCCTCCGGTTCAGTTCCTCCCAGCCGGTCCAGCAGGAAGATGTAGTAACAGACCAGCGGCGGATGGGAATGGGACATCATGTCCGACCAGAGCTGACCTTCCCAAATGGCGGGTTGAAGCAGCGGCAGCAAGGGCTCCCGGGCCACGTTGCGGGCAACGTCCAGATAGACGCGGTCGTCGATGTGGAAGGGCATCAGCAGCGCAAACGGCACTTGGATCAGCGCCACTGCGACCAGCAGCAGAGCCAGCGGGTGCCGGGCGGGCTGAGAACGGCGCATGCAGCTTTCCCCACGCAGGATTGAGGCGATCATAGCCCAACCGCCGCGCCGTTTCCAGTGCTTCCTGTCGGCGGGCTATTTCACCGGCAGGTCGTTTTCGTAATAGATGACGTAGGAATGGTTGATGTAAAACGTCGGCTGAACGTCCGTCAACTGGGGCCGGGCGTACACGGTGAAAAAGTGGGTGGAACTCTCGCCGCTGAACACGTAACCATCGAAGGTCGCAGAGCCGCTGCTGAACCGTTCGTCGAGCAGGTCGAGCTGGGCGAGGGTGGCCAGCGGGGCGAAGCTGCGCGGGCTGGTCTTGGCGGTGTAGGCCACCTCCGCAGCGGCGATGTTGCGCAGCGTGGACTGGGCGGCCACGGCTTCGGCGGCCCGCTTGGATTCGAGCAGGTAGGGCACGGCGATGAAAATCAGAATCCCGATGATCACCACCACGATCAACAATTCCACCAGGGAAAAACCCCGATTGTCCATGTGTTGACTCCTGCCAGAATCTTAAGCAAACACCGTACCAATTCCTGAACACATCCTGACTGCCAGATTGAGCGAAAGGCGGCGTCCAGCGACAGGAAAAGTCACCGCGGCTGACAAAAAACGGCAGGCGGACCCGTCGCCCGGCCGCACTTTCCTGTTGCCGCCCTCCGGTCCCTGTGCTAGAATTTCGACTTTCTCAGCAGGCGTTTTTCCCCCGAAATATGGCGGAAGGAGAGGCGGTTTATGAAGGTTTTCGACACGGACAAAATCAGAAATCTCGTGTTCATCGGCCACGGGGGCTGCGGCAAAACGTCCCTGGTCGGCGGCATCCTGTTCCACACCGGCATGACCACCCGGCTGGGCAAGGTGGACGAGGGCAATTCCGTGACCGACTTCGATGAGGACGAAATCGCCCGCAAAGTGTCCATCCGCAGCGCGCTGGCTTTCTGCGAACATGACCGGCACAAGATCAATCTGCTGGACACGCCCGGTTACATGGCCTTCGTCCAGAGCGCCCGGGAGGCGGTCCGGGTGGCCGACACGGGGGTAGTGGTGGTGGACGCGATCGCCGGCGTCGAGGTCCAGACCGAGAAGGTGTGGAGCTTCGCCGACGAGTTCGCCCTGCCCCGGATCATCGTGATCAACAAGATGGACCGCGAGAACGCCGATTTCGAGCGCGCCCTGGCCAACGTGCAAGAAATTTTCGGCCGCAGCGCGGTGCCGGTGCAGATTCCCATCGGGCAGGCGAGGGATTTCCGCGGCGTCATCGACCTCGTCGCCGAAAAGGCCTACCTGTTCAAAGCCGATGAATCCGGCAAATTCGATGTCGCCGACATTCCGGCCGATCTCAAGGACGACGCGACCGCCCGCCGTGAAGCGCTGATCGAGATGATCGCCGAAAGCGACGAGGCGCTCATGTCGAAATTTTTCGAGCAGGGCTCCCTCCCCGAAGAAGACCTGTTGGCCGGCCTGAAGAAGGCCATCCTGGCCCGCACCCTCGTCCCGGTGCTGTGCACGGCGGCGACCCAGAATTTCGGCACCGCCCAGTTGCTGGACGCCGCGGTCAAGTTCCTCCCCTCGCCCGCCGACCGGGGCGAGATCGAGGTAATCGACATCAAGACCAAGGAGATCGTCAAGCGGCCCGTGGGCGCCGAACAGCCCAGCGTGGCGTATGTCTTCCGCACCATCGCCGACCCGTTCGCCGGCCGCATCTCCATCTTCAAGGTGTTCTCCGGCACGATCCAGTCCGACACCTCGGTTTACAACGTCAACACCGAAACCCAGGAGCGACTGGGCTCGCTCCAGGTGATGCAGGGCAAGACGCCGGCCCCCATCTCCGAGGCGCGCGCCGGCGACATCGTGGCCGTGGCCAAGCTGAAAGCCACCCAGTCCGGCCACACCCTGGCCGACAGCGCCAAGCCGGTGCTGCTGCCCCAGCTCAAGTACCCCGAACCGGCCATCAGCTTCGCGGTGGAACCCAAGAGCCGCGGCGACGAGGAAAAGATCAGCAACGCCCTGGCCCGGCTGCGCGAGGAAGACCCCATGTTCACCTTTCAGCGCGACCCCCAGACCAAGGAACTGCTCGTATCCGGTTCCGGCCAGCTCCATGTCGAAGTGACGGTGGAACGCATGAAGAGCCGTTACGGCGTCGACGTCCTGCTCAAACAGCCCAAGGTTCCGTATCGAGAGACCATCACCGCCAAGGCCGACGTCCAGGGCCGGCACAAGAAGCAGACCGGCGGCCACGGCCAGTTCGGCGACTGCAAGATCCGCATGGAGCCCCAGGAGCGCGACGCCGGCTTCGTGTTCGCGGACGAGATCTTCGGCGGCGCGGTGCCGAAGCAGTACATCCCGGCCATCGAGAAGGGCATCGTCGAGGCGTCCGAGCGCGGCTTCCTGGCCGGCTACCCCGTCGTCGACTTCAAGGTCACCCTCTACGACGGCTCCTACCACGACGTCGACTCGTCGGAAATGGCCTTCAAGATCGCCGGCTCGCTGGCCTTCAAGAAAGCGATGGAAGTCGCCCGGCCGGTCCTGCTGGAACCCATCATGAAGGTCGAGATCTTCGTCCCCGAAGAGAACGCGGGTGACATCATGGGCGACCTCAACTCGCGGCGCGGCCGCGTCCAGGGCATGGAATCCCGCGGCCACCACACCGCCATCCGCGCCCAGGTGCCCATGTCCGAGATGCTTTCCTACGCGCCTGACCTGACGTCCATGACGGGCGGCCGCGGCTCCTACACGATGGAACTGGCCGGCTACGAAATCGTGCCGAGCCAGATCCAGGCCAAGATCGTCGAAAAAGCCCGCCAGGAAAAGGGCGAAGAGACTGAATAACGCCGCCGGTGTACCGGGCGGCCCCGGAGCCGCCCGGCGCGCCGTGACGGGTGACTCATCATGTGGCCCGAGCTTTTCAGGATCGGCTCCTTCGTCATCTCACCGTATGGCCTTCTGGTCGCCGCCGCCTTCGGGGCCGGGATCTGGGTGGCCGCCCGCCTCGGCGCCCGGTACGAGGGGATGGATAGCCGCATCTACTGGGACTTCGGCCTCACGCTGGTGCTCGTCGCCCTGGTGGGGGCGAAGGTCTTGATGGTCTTCACCGACCCGTTCTACTACGAGAACCCCGCTAACATCTTCAGTCTGGATTTCCTGCGGTCGGCGGGCGTCTTCTATGGCGGCCTGATCGCCGCCCTGGCGTGGTCGGCCTGGTATTTCCGCCGCCACCGCCTGCCCGGCTGGCGCATGGCCGATGCCTTCGCGCCGGGCATCGCCGTGGGCCATTTCTTCGGGCGTCTGGGCTGCCTCACCGCCGGCTGCTGTCACGGCCGGCCGGCCGACGGCGCCTTCTCCATGACCTTCACGGACCCGGCCTGCATGGTGGAACACGACTACCTGGGCGTTCCCCTGTACCCCACCCAGCTCATGGAGTCAGTGGTGAACCTGCTCATCTTCGGACTCCTCGTCTGGCTGTACCGCCGCAAGCGGTTCGACGGGCAGATCATCCTGATCTACCTGTGCCTGTACTCAGTCTTCCGCTTTGGCGTGGAATTCCTGCGGGGCGACCTGCGCGGCTGGATCCTGCCGGGCTACGTGTCGACCTCCCAGTTCATCGCCGTCCTGCTCTTTTTCGGCGCCATCCTGGCTTACTGGCTGCGCGCCCGTCACTCGGCGGACCCGGCCGCCTGAAGCATTCCGGCCGGATCGCCTCCCCACCCCCGTCCGCCCGCCGGATCAATTTGATTTGGTGATCGTTCCGCCTTATATTAGAATCAATGCGTTCCGTTTCCTGACATCCTGCTCCAGGCGAGGTATCACCATGGCCGAACCATCGTTCAACGCTTACGAGATGGCCCAGCGGCAATTCGACAGCGTGGCCGAGCAGCTCGGGCTGGACCGCGCCGCGCGCGA
>CALAMB010000106.1 GCA_937925645.1 uncultured Acidobacteriota bacterium | reverse complement strand
GTGAGGCGGGCGTTCTCCCACTGAACTACCTGTCCACGCCGTCAAGGGTGCTTATATTAAAGAAGGCGGCGAAAATTGGCAAGCATTATTTCACCTGCCGCGGCAACCCTCCCGCCCGGGCGGCGCTCACGCTTCCGTCGCCGCCGGTGAGGCCGTCCTGGTCGGCGTCGGCGCCGCCAGTCCGTCCCAAAGGGCCCGGTACGCCGGCACCCGTCGCTGGAACCGGTGGAACTGCAGGAGCGAATAGGCGAGCGCGCCCACGGTGAACACCGGCAGCCAGCCCGCCCAACCGAAGGCGTTGCGGATCTTCTTCCAGGCGGACCAGTCGCGGTGGGCGTCGTTGCGGACGGCAATGTCCCGCAGGTAGCCCAGGTAGACGCTCATGGCATCGGCGAACACGCCGACGAAGCTGCCGGTGTTGCCGTGGACGTTCCCGCGCCCGGTTCGCAGCGCGGCGAAGAACGCGTCGAGGGTATCGCCGGGCGCCTCGGTCCAGGTGTGGGCGACGCGCCACATGGAGTGCGAGTCCGAGCCGGCCACGAGCGGCGCCGCCCCGCCGGCGGCGCGGGCACGGCAACCGTCGGCGAACGCGTCGTTGACCCGCGGCGGCAGGCAGGCGTTGATCCCTTCATAGGCCGGGAACCGTGGCAGGAGCAGTTCCAGCAGCCGGATTCCCGCAGAACCGGTGGGAAAATGATAAAACGGGTGGTTCCAGGTGTAGAACAGGCCGCGCGCGTCGAGCCACTCTAGCAGCGCCGCCCAGTCGCGGCGCAGCGGCTGGATGGCGGCGTGGTCGTCCGCGGTGAGGCGGTAGACGCCCACGTGCAGCGTGTAGCCGAACTCGGGAACGCGGGTGGAGACCTCCTCGGACATGAAAAAGTCGCTGCACCCGGGGTGCCGCCGCATGAAGTCGAGGCAGCCCCCGATGGCGTCGTGGTCGGTGATGGTGACGTAATCCATCCCCCGCCGCTTGGCCGTGCGGTAGATCCGCTCGGGCGTGTTGTAGGAATCCATGGGTTCCAGCAGCTTGACGTGGTTTGTCTTGCCGCTGAAATACGAGTGGACGTGCAGGTCGCAGCGGGCCATGGCGGACGGGACGCTCCTCACCGGCGTCCGGCGGCGGCGCCGGCAGGTCCCCATTGTAGCGGCCGGTGCGGCGATTACAATCCCTTTTCTTGCCTGAGGCGCTGTGCTACACTGGCCCCAGTCTAACCCGCGGGCAGCAGATAGAGCGCTTACCGATGGTTCTCGAAAAGATCGGCAAGTACAAGATCATCGACAAGATCGGCACCGGCGCCATGGGCGTGGTCTACAAGGGCTTTGACGCCAAGATGGGCCGCTACGTGGCCATCAAGACCATGTCGCCCCAGTACGTCAACAACGACGAGAGTCGCGCCCGCTTTTACCGCGAAGCCATCGCCCCGGCCAAATTGTTTCATCCCAACATCGTGGCCATCTACGACCTGGACGAGGAAGAGGGCACGCCGTTCATCGTGATGGAGTTCCTCGACGGGCCGGACCTGAAGTACTTCCGCTCGGCCAAGATCAAGTTCACCATCCCCCAGATCCTCAACATTCTGATCCAGGTATCAGAGGGACTCGACTACGCCCACAAGCGCGGCATCATCCACCGCGACGTCAAGCCGGCCAATATTCTGCTGCTGAAGAACGGCACCGCGAAGATCGTCGACTTCGGCATCGCCCGCGTCACCGAGAGCACCCAGCAGACGCGCACCGGCGTGGCCATGGGCACCCCCGCCTACATGAGCCCGGAGCAGGCCAAGGGCATGAAGGTGGATCACCGCACCGACCTGTACTCGATGGGCGTCATCGCCTACGAGCTCATCTCCGGCCAGAACCCCTTTCAGGCGGAAAACTACACCGGGGTCCTCTACAAGATCATCAACCATTTTCCGGCGCCGCTATCCAAGGAGACGCCGGAGTGCCCGGCGGACCTCAGCACGGCCGTCATGCGGTGCCTGGAGAAGGAACGCGACGACCGTTTTACCGACCTGAAGGCGTTCTCCAAGGTGCTGCAGGGAATCCTGGCCGCCTACGCCGCCGAGTCCAGCCGCCTCGATCTCACCCTCCAGGGCGTGGAGGGCCTCGAGACCGGCGCCCTCCAGGAGCCGTACAAAGCCCGCCTGATCCGGAAGTACATCAAGGAGCTGCAATTCGAGGCCGCCTCCAAGCTCCTCGACAAGCTCAAGACCGAGCACATTGACGCCACCCTGCTGCAGTCGCTCCATGCCGAGCTGGCGGAGATGCACGCCCGCAAGCGGGTGACCGACCTCCTCAAGCTGGGCACGGACCTGGCCGAGGGTGGTGATTACGATCTGGCTCTGGCCAACTTCAACGAGATCCTCGAGCTGGACCCGGACAACGTCGAGGCCATCACCTGGGTTCAGAAGGTGCGCCGGCTGCAAAAGGACAAGGTGTTCAAGGAGCAGATCCAGCCGCTCCTGGAACAAGCCCGGGCGCGCACCGCGACCGGCGCCTACCTCGAGGCCATCGAGCTCTACGGCCGGATCGCGACCCTGGACCCCGAGTATCTCGAGGTGCGCGCGCTGATCGAGGAGAACGAGCGGCTGCTCGCCCGGGCCAACCAGGTGCGCGGGCTGACGGGCGAGGTGCAGGCCGCCCTGCGCCAGGCCAACCTGCCGTCGGCGTTCACCCGTTTGGCGGAACTGGAAGCGCTGGCCCCCGACGAGGCGGCCACCGGCAAGAGCCGCGGCGCCGTTTGGCAACGCTTTCTGGCCGACTTCAAGGCGCACACCGCCGACATCCGCGACCGCGACCGCCTGCTGGACCTGCGCGACTGGTTGCAGGGATCGTTCACCCAGCGGCCCGTCATCGCCTTCTGCTCGTCCGCCGCCCATTCCCGGGAACGCGAGGAGTTGCTCCAGGAGATCCGCCGCGTGGTCACCGGCTGGCTTCAGGAGCAGAATCTCGACCCGGCCCAGCTGCTGCTGCGCACGCTGCTGCCCGTGTTCCCCAAGCAGAGCCTGCTCCAGTCGCTGGCGGTGGAGGTGGAGAACCTCCGCCAGACGGTCATCGAAACCCGCCAGCGCCAGCTGGCCATGGAGCAGAAGCTGTCGGAGGGCATCCAGGAAGTCCACCAACTGCTCCAGACCGACCGGCTCGACGACGCCCAGCGCTGTCTGCAACAGCTCGGGCGGATGTTCCCCAACGACGCCGCGCTGGCGCCGCTGCGCGAAGAGGTCGCCGCGGTGCTGGCCCGCCGCGACGCCGAGCGCAAGCTGCAACAGCAGCTCGAGGGTGTGCGCCGCCTGATCCAGACCGACGCGGTGGACCAGGCCGCCGCGGAGCTGGCCGCCCTGGAGGGCGCCCATGGCCGCCACGCCGAGGTCATCGCCCTGCGGACCGCCGTCGACGAGCGGACCCGCGAGCTGCGGGAGCAGGCGGAGATCCGGCGTTTTCAAACCGAGATTCAGGGCCTCAAAACCGCCGGCCGGATCGACCCCGCCATCGCTCTGGCCCGCGAAGCCACCCAGCGCTTCCCCGAAGAGGGCGCCTTCCTGCCGCTGCTGCGCGAGCTCCAGGAGCGCAAGGAAGAGCTGGCGCGGCACGAGGAGATCCGCACCAAGCATCAGGAGATCCAGGAGCTGCTCCAGCGCCAGCAGTTCCTCCAGGCCTCCAAGCTGGCCTACGACCTGAAGCACCGCTTCGCCGACCATCCGGACGTCATCGCCGTCCTCAAGCTGTTCCACGACCAGCGGGGCGGGTACATCCGCGACGCCATCGCCTCGGCCCAGTCGTTCACCGCCAACAAGGCGTTTGACGAGGCGCGAGGCCTGCTGGAGCGCGCCGCCGCCGAGTGCCCCGATTCGGTGGACCTGCAGAACGCCATCCAGGAAACCGCCGTGGCGCAGGCCGTCCAGGGGGGCATCGGCGAGGTTCGCGCCCACGTGGTGGACAAGAAGTACGACCTGGCGCTGGCCACCCTGGAAGGCCTGCTGGCCCGCTATCCCGAGCAAGGGAGCATCGTCCGGCTCTACGGCGAGGTCCGGCAGCAGCGCAACGCGTACATCCAGGAGACCATCCAGCACGCCCAGGCCTTCGCCCGCGACGGCGACTTCGATCGCGGGCTGTCGCTGCTGCGCACCGCGCTGGAGATCGTGCCCAACGCCGCCGAGATCCAGGACAACCTCGAGGAGATGGACCGCCTGCGCGAGTCCATCGTCCGCCAGCGGCGCGAGGCGGCGGAAGAAGCCAAGCTGGTCGAGGCCGAAATCGAGCGGGCGGTCGCCGAGTCGCGCAAGCAGCAGCACGCCGGCAACCTGTTCGACGCGCTGCGGGTGCTGGAGGAGACGCGGCGCCGCTTCCCCAAAGCCGCGCCGCAACTCGAGGGCGCGATTCAGGAAATCCAGGAGACCATCAATCTCCAGAAGCACCTGCCCGAAATCGCCCTCCCCGCCCCGGTGCGCCGGCTGCCCTTCTGGCTGATCATCGCGCTCGCCGCGCTGGTGGTGGGGGGTGTTGTCGGGGTGGTCATGTACCTGCTGCGGCCCGCGCCAACCCCCGGACCGGCGCCGGTCAAACCCGCGGTGCTGGCCATCGATCTGCGTCCCTGGGGCGAAGTGGACGCGGTGATCCGGCTGGACGACAACACGGAGATCGACCTGACCCAGAAGGTGACGCCGCTCCAGCTCGAGCTTGATCCCGGCCGCTACCGGGTAGTCTACCACTTCGCCGGACAGCCCGCCCGGAGCGCCTCCGAGGAGCTGCAGCTTG
>CALAMB010000105.1 GCA_937925645.1 uncultured Acidobacteriota bacterium | reverse complement strand
TCGGTGGGCGTGCTCTACCTGCACATGGGCAACAACCTGGCGTTTCTCATCGGCATCCAGGCGGGCACCTTCCTGTGGCTGTGGGCCATCAGCAAATTCGTCCAGCTCAACCGGCACCACCTGGGCGACATCGGAACGCGGGTGCGGGGCTTTTGCGGCTGGGCCTTCCTCGGCTTCGGCCTCTACATGACGGCGAAGTTCTTCAAGCTGGTTTTCTGACGAGGTTAGAGGCTCGAGGCTAGAGGCTCGTTCCCGCACCCCCGGATCGTGCTCGTCATCGTAATCGTAATTCGTAATCGTACTCGTACTCGTGATCGAGACTCGTGAACGATCGTCGGATTTGGGACATCGGACTTCTGACATCGGCTATCGGACCTGGTGCCTCGGTTCCGGGTGCTCGAGCCCAGATCCCAGATCCCAGATGGATGAACGCGGCCCGATGTACCTCGCGGCCTCCGGCCGCGAGTTCGGCCACGGCACGATCGCGCAATACTTGCGTCACTGTCGTCTGCCGCCTTCGACGAACGCGGCCCGAGGCACTATCCCGCCGCACCAGCGGCGGCGGCATGTAGCCCGGACCGAAAGGTCCGGGAAGGCGACGGGCGCGGGAGGGCAGCCAGCTCCGCAGGAGCGACGGGAAAGGGGCAGACGATTGGGAACCCCATTTTCGGCCCCAATCAATGGCTGTTCCGAACAGCAAATGGGGACATCCAGTTTCTCTTCGTGTCATGGGCTCTACCCCTTTTCCGTCGCCGCTGACGCGGCTCTCCCCTGCCCTTCGCTTCCGTCCACCCGGGCCTCTCGGCCCGGGCTACATTCCGCGGCCGCTGGCGCGGCCGGTTCAGGGCGCAGACCGACAAGGATCTCAACCCCGCAAGCTTCGACCGGGCCGCGGCAGAATGCCGGCCCTCAGGAACGGATGCGTGTCATTGTGAACGAACGGACGCGAGACTGAACGATTTACAATATTTGTAGGACCGTGAACCCATTAACCCGGCAATTTCACAAGAATCGGTTTCAATATAACCAAAGCCAGAAAAACTACACTATAGATTGACAATAGCACTATCCACTCCAGGTTGTTCCTATTCTTTATTAGATACCACGGGATATAGAATCCAGTTAGAAGAAGAAAGACAATCCAAACGGAAATGGTCTTTGTCCAATTGAAAGGATTCGGATGATGATAGCCCCAATGTTCTTCGGGTCGATAATCGAAATAGTCCGCCACCATGAATGATGCAACGAACAGACCGATCATGAAGAATACCATTACCATGATTTTCCGGGCTCTTTCATTCATCGAAACTTCCCCAAGGATTTTTTCCTGTCGCTGATCAGTCAGATATCAAATGAATTACTCCGCGTTTTCTGTGACCTCTATGGTTCATTTCGCATGTTCGCGCGTTCATCGAACGCGCGCTAACGGGGCTAAGGACAAGTCTCGAGCCCCGAGTCTCGATTACGAGCACGATTACGATTGCGATTACGATTACGAATTACGAGCACGACAGACCTTCCGGCTCCTCACTCCTAACTCCTAACTCCCAACTCCTCACTCTTTACTGTTTACTGTTCACCATCAGAACCCCGTCTTGCTCAGCGCCTCCGGCGGGCCGTCGGCGGGGACGAAGGGGCGCAGCCGGAACCGGTACGCGTACTCCCGCGGCGCCAGGGTGTACGCTTGGTGTGGCCGCGCGCCCCACGAGGTGTCGCCGCCCACGCCCGTCTGCCCCAGGTCCAGGTTCAACACCGTCCAGGGTCGGCGGACGATGTCGGTGGGATGGCGCTGGTCCTTTTCGGGCGCGTGCTCGAAGTCGCCGATGTCGTGGTGCGAGGCGGCAGCGTACAATAGCGGCAGCCCCACCGCCAGCAGCCCCTCGCCCGTGGCCCGCGTCACCGCCACCCAGCGGACGTCGGTCTTGTTGCCGTTCTCCTGGGGGCGCAGGTACGGGTGGAACTGCTCCGCCACCGTGCCCCGCCAGACACCCACCGCAGCGCCTTCGCGGCGATCCCAGTAACTCTCGTGGGGCCCGCGGCCGTACCAGGCGATCCGGTCGAAGCCCTCGGGGAGGGTGAGCTGCAAGCCGAGGCGCGGCAGCTCGGGGAGCGCCGCGGCGCCCGGGCTGAAGCGGTGCTCCACCACCACGTCGGCGCTGCCGTAGACGGTGTAGCGGGTGACGCACCGCGCGTCGCCGGCCGGGAGCTTCGCCGCCGCCTCGATCACCGCCGCGCGCCCCTCCCGCCGGACGGTGACCGATTTTACGGTCCGCCGGGCGCCCGCCTCGCGCCACGCCGCGCAGCGCACGGGCATGCCGTTGCCGTAGTCGTTGTCGGTGGGCGCCCGCCAGAAGTCGGGGACGGGCCCCGTGCGGATCATCGCCGCACCCTTGTACGTCCATGACGCGATGGTGCCCGCGACGCGGTCGAACACCAGTTCGAAGTCGGGCCCCGACACGCGGATTTTCACCGCGTCCTCGATCACCTGCACCGGCGGCAGCGTCGCCGGCTCCATCGCGGGGGGCGACGCGAAGACCGGGAGCTGGAACTGGTCCCACGCCACCTCGTGCCCCGCCGGCACGGCATCCGTGCCGGCGGTGGTGCGCGTGCTCACGGTGAGGAAGTACTCAATGCCCGGCTCCGGCCGGGTGGCCGGCAGCGGCAGGGTGACCTCCGTCCAGTCGCGCGGACCGAGGTCCAGTGGCGACAGCTCGCCCGCCGCGATTCGCCGACCCTCGGCTTCGACCCGCCACACGAGGCGGAAGCGGTCCAGGTTCAGGAAGGCGTATTTGTTCCGCACCCGCACCCGGCCGGCGGCCAGGTCCACCGGCTCCACGGAGACGTACTGGTACACCTTCTTCACCTCCCAGATGTGGGGGTGGAGCCCGCGGTCGGGCGCGACCAGGCCGTTGCACAGGAAATTGCGGTCGCTGGGCCGGCTCGCCGGGCCGAAGTCGCCGCCGTAGGCGAAGTACGGCCGACCCTGCTCGTCCACCCGAGCGAAGCCCTGGTCCACCCAGTCCCAGATGAGCCCGCCCTGGAGCTGCGGGTGCGCCTCGATGGTGCGCCAGTAGTCGCCGAGGTTGCCCACGGAGTTCCCCATGGCGTGGGCGTACTCGCACAGGATCAGGGGCCGGTCGCGCTCCACGGCGGCGTATTCCTCCAGCCGTTCGATCCGGGCGTACATGGGGCAGACGATGTCGGTGTGGGCGCGGCTGCGCGCCGGCTCGTACTGCACCGGCCGGCCCGGGTCGCGCTTCTTGATCCAGCGGTAGGTGGCCTCGAAGTTCGTGCCGTCGCCCGCCTCGTTGCCCAGCGACCAGACGATCACCGAGGGATGGTTCTTGTCGCGCTCCACCAGCCGCCGGGTGCGGTGGAGGTGGGC
>CALAMB010000104.1 GCA_937925645.1 uncultured Acidobacteriota bacterium | reverse complement strand
TGGTTCAAGCCTTCCAACCGGCGGATTGTATCATTTCCATTAACATCCCCCAAGCCTTTTGATACAATGCCCCCGGTGAATGCGAACTGTCGGCTCCGCGCATGGATCGTCCTGCTGATCGGACTGGCCGCCACCGGTGCGATTGCCGCCCAATCCGGTGACAGCTGGAAACCCGCCTTCGTCCAGCGGTTTCAAAACAAGACGCTGTTCCTGAAAGTCCCCCTGCCCGCGGGGACCGTCAAGGCGTTCGTCTCGGGAAGCCATTATCGGCTGACCACCGAAAGCGGCGGCCCCACGGCCTTCGGCGTCGGGCAGCAGGTGCGGATCACCGACGTCAATTTCGGCAGCCGGGAGATGCGTCTCAAGCTCATTTCCCTGGACCTGCGCCAGCAGGCCGAAATCCGTTTCCAGTTCCCCGTGCCGCTGGACGACCGCCCGCCCGGCGAAGAGTTCCACCAGGTGCTGGCCAAGTTTTTCACCACCGGCCTCAGTTACACCGAGATCGAGTCAGCCAAGCGCGAGTACATCGAGGACCAGTACGCCGGCTTCGTCGAGACGGAAGCCAAGACCGCCGACATGCCCGCCCAGGGCGTGCACGAGATTGTCACCCGCGCCAATCCGGTGGGCAAGGCGCTGTGGCGCGACCTCCAGTCCACCGGCGCCCGCGTCGAGGAACTGTCCGGGCAAGTGGCGGCCCTGGAGCGGGAGAAGAACGCCATCCAGGCCCGGCTCAACGCCCTGCAACAGGAGAAAGGCGTCCTCGATTCGGCCGGCAAGGACCTGCGCGAGCGAATCCGCCTGCAACAGAACGCCGAGGCCGAGATCAAAAAGCAACTGGCCCGCGCCGAGGCGGAGGCGCAGACGCTGGAGCGGGCCATCCGGGCCGCCTGCACCGAGGCCGGACTGCAGACGGCGCCGGCGACGCCGGCCGCGGAACGCCTGAAGGCGCTGGCCGGCGCCTACGTGCAGCTCTCCGCCGGCAACCGGGCGTACCAGTCCCGCGTGCAGGAGATGGAGGCGACCAACGCCCGGCTCGAGAACACCCAGGCGGAATTGACCCGCAGTCTGACCGCCGCGCAGACCGAAAAAAATACTCTGTCGCGCCAACTTCAGGTGCTGGCCACCAAGGACAAGGACCTGGCCCGGGAAATGTTCCAGTTGCAGCACGACAAGAACGTGATCCAGTCGAAACTCCTCTCGCGGCAGGTGCTCAGCTTCCGGGTGAACCGCTCCAAGAAGGCCGGCGAACAGTCGTACCGCATGGAGGTCCGGCTCAAGGACCTGCCGCTGGGCGCCGTCGAGATCACGGCCCCGGTGGCGCTGGCAGCCGGCCGGCCGCAGCGCCTCACCCTGGCCGCCGCGATGCGCCCGGCCCGGGAGCTGGACCCCCGGCAGGATCCCGACCTGGCCCTGCTCCTCAAGCACCTGAAGGATTTTCCCCAGCTCGCGTTCACCGTGGAAAAACGGACCGCCCAACTCGAGCTCCGCCAGATCCAGTCGCCCGAGCGTGACAACACCGATCTGTGGGTCTGGGAAATCGTCCCGCCGGCCGGCCAGGACGCGGACCTCGTGTTCCGCTTCCACTCGTCCATCGAAGCGGAGCCGCTGCCGCTCTTCGATCTGCCGATTCTCATCCCTTATCCCACGGTGGAGCGCACCCTGTTCGAGTATTTCCAACCGGTGCCGCTGGGAATCGGCCTGGCGGCGGGGCTGCTCATCGCCCTTCCCTTCTTCCTCATCCACCGGCGCCGCCTCCGGCACCTGCCGCCGGAAGCTCCAGCGACCCCCACCCGCCGCCTGCACTTTGAAAAGAAGGAGTTGTGACGGGCGTCCGTCGGCGCTGTTGTCGCGGCCGGACGGATTTGTTATAATTTTTCCAAATTTCCCCAAGGACCGCCTATGAGCCTCGAGCGACTGATGGACAAAATCTACATCGTCAAGCCGCACCCCGCGCCGACGGGTCCGGAGGTGAAGCACCACTACGCCAAGTGGATCAGCCCGCGCCCCCAAGACATCCGGGTGGACCGGATGTTCGACATTCCCTACGCCAACATCAACTTCATCTCCGCGTATGCCCGCGGCGAGTTCGAGACCGGCGAGCGATACATCGACCTGGGTGTCGTGGGGTTTCCCATGCTCATCCGCGCCCCGTTCTCATCCCTTTCCGCCAACGAATTCCGCTTCCCCAGCCGCAACATCGACCAGAACGTCCGGCACGTGATCTCCGAGCTCATCGCCAACGGCCGGATCGTCGCCATGAACGAAGAGACGTACCGCTTCCTGCACGGCAAACAGATCCACTGTCTCGACGCGTTCTCGGTGCAGAAACACATCGCGTCCTTTTTCGTGATGGTCCGCGACAAGGTGCCCATCCGCTGCGACGGCTGCAAGAAATTCATCTGGATCGAGGCGGGCAAACTGCCGGTCAACCCTGTCCGCACCAAATGCCCCACCTGCAGCCACCAGTTCCAGGTGCAGCGGCCGCCGGAGATCGACACGCAGCTCGCGCGCTTCCTGTCCGCCACCGGCACCAACCTGGCGGCCCGGCAGGGGGACCTGCTCCTGGGCTCCACCGGCGAGTTCAAGTCCAAGGACCAACCCGCCGGGATGGCCGAACCGGGCGCCCTGGACCTTGACCTGGAAGGGATCCTCGGCCCGACGGCGGCCGCCCCGGCCGAACCGGCCGCGGCCCCGGCAGCCGCCGGCCAGCCGCCCGTGGAAGACGCGCTCGCCGCCATCATCGGGCCGCCGGCGGCGGCGGCCGGCGCCGCGCCGTCCGCCGAACTGGACGACGACTTTTTCAAGGCGATCACCCCGGACAAGGCGGCGGTCGCCAAAGCCGCCGAACCGCAAGGTCCGGCGGTGCTCGACAACGAATTGAAGGAGTCCGTCACGGACATTCTCGATTCCGCCAACATCATCGCCGACGTCTTCCATACCAAGCCCTCGGGCCAGGAGGCGGTCTGTCCGTCCTGCGGCACCGTGACGGGTTCCGAAAAGGTCTGCCCCAACTGCTTCATGGAACTCATGCCCGCCGACGCCACGTTCAGCGGGCCCGGCGAGTTGGAAGCACCCGCCGAGTCCAGGATCGAGATCCGGCTCAAGGAACTGCCCGACGAGAAGCCCGCCACCGCCTACGCGCCGCCGCTGGCGGAGACGCCGGCCGATCCGGGTTCGGGTTCGGGTCTGGCCCCGGCCGCGGGCGGCGAGACGCCCGCCGGCGGCAAGGCGGAGTCGAAAGAGCCCTCCGACGGCCTGACCTCGGCCTGGGACGACAAGGTCTGGTCGGTGAAAATCGGAGACGAGCTTTACGAGAACCTTGACATGCGGACCATCGAGGAGTGGATTCTCGGCGGCAGCGTCCTGGCCACCGACCTGATCCGGAAGGGCGAGGCCAAATGGGCCGAGCTGGGCGCGGTCCCCTACTTCCGCAACTCCTTCAAGATGGCGCGGGACAAGGTGCGCCTGGGCGGAACCGACGCGCTGGCCAGCTTCCAGCCGGCCGCGCCGATTAAGCGGGTGATCGCCGTGATCATCGATCTGGTCATCACCGGCTTGCTCAGCATGCTGGGCAGCATCGCGCTGGGCCTCAGCGCCGGCGAAGGAGACGGGCTCTTCCCGCTGCTGATGAGCCTGCTCGGCGCCGTGCTCCTCCCCTTCATGTACCTCACTTTCACGAACGGCGTGCTGGGCCGCTCCATCGGCAAGCGGCTGCTGAGCCTGGCCGTGATCGACAAGCAGGGCAATCCCATCGGGCTGAAGAACGGCGCCCTGCGGACGCTGGTCTGGGCGTTCGCGATCGGCTGGTTCTTCGCCCTGAACAATCCGGCCCAGCAGGCGCTGCACGACAAGGCGGCCGGCAGCTACGTGATCCAGCTGGAGTAGGCGGCTTCAGGCGCCGATGTAGCGCATCAGCGACGGCAGGGAGTTCTTGAACCGGACCAGTTCCTCCAGGTCGGAGGCGATGAAGCGGTCGAAGGTGTCGTGGAAGTAGATTCTTCCGTCGTGCAGGAAGGCCACCCGGTCGGCAATCATCCGCGCGCATTTCAAATCATGGGTGACGACGATGGACGTCACCCCCAACTGCTGCTGCAGCCCCTTGATCGTCCGGCTGATCAGCTTGGCGGTGAGCGGGTCCACGCCGGTGGTGGGCTCGTCGTACAGGATCGCCAGCGGCTGGACCGCGATGGCCCGGGCGATGGCCACCCGTTTCTTCATGCCCGTGCTCAACTCCTGGGGATAGAGATCCGCGACCTTGGCAAGATCGAGGTGCTCCAAAATCCGCTGGACGTGGGCGGTGGCCTCCGCCTCGCCCAGGTCGCGGGACTCGGACATGGGGAAGGCGACGTTCTCGAACACGCTCAACGAGTCGAACAGCGCCCCGGATTGAAAGACGTACGAAAACCGCCGGCGGATGGGAATCAGCTCCCGTTCGCGCAGGCGGGTGATATTTTGATCCTGGAGAAAAACCTCGCCGGAATCCGGCGCCATCAGGCCCGTGATGATGAGGAGCGTCACGCTCTTGCCGATGCCGCTCCGGCCGAGCACCACCAGCGTCTCGCCCGCTTCCACCTGCAGGCTGATGCCCCGCAGCACCCGGTTGTCGCCGAAACTCTTGGTGATGTCCCGCAATTCGATCAGCGGCACGACCTCACCTCGGTCACGCTTTCAGCTTCGTCACTTCCTCGACGAGCAGCGGCACGATCTTGAACAGGTCGCCCACGATGCCGTAGTCGGCCACCTTGAAAATGGGGGCGTCGGGATCCTTGTTCACGGCGACAATGTACTTGGACGACGACATGCCGGCCAGGTGCTGGATCGCACCGGAGATGCCGACGGCCACGTAGAGTGTCGGCGACACCGTCTTGCCCGTCTGGCCCACCTGGTGGTGGTGGTCCACCCAGCCGGCGTCAACGACCGCCCGGGACGCACCCGCGGCGCCGCCCAGGGCGGCGGCCAGCTGCTCGATCAGCGGGAAATGCTCCGCGCCTTTGATGCCCCGGCCGCCGGACACGACGATTGCCGCCTCGGTCAGTTCCACCTTCCCGCCGGCGGTCTCGCGCACCTCGGCCACCCGGGTGCGGATCCGCTGCGGATCCACGGCCGCCGCGTGCGCCACAACCGTCGCGGGTGCCGGGGCCTCCACCGCCGGGAAGACGTTGGGCCGCAGCGTCAGGAACGCGAGCGCCCCCGCCGGCTTGACCACCTCGAACGCCTTGCCGGCGTATATGGGCCGCTTGACCAGCAACTCGCCGCCCTCGACCGAGATCTCGGTGGCGTCCTGGATCACCGACCGCTCGAAGCGGGCCGCCAGCGCCGGCAGGCAGTCCTTCCCCGCGGCCGTGGCGCTGGCCACGACCCACGCCGGCGACTCCTGCCGCACCAGGCCGGCGAGGAGTTCCACCACGCCGTCGCGGGACTCGAAGACATCCGCCGGCGCCACCCGGAACAGGCGGTGGGCGCCGAACCGGGCCGCCTGATCCGCCGCGGCTTCGTCACCGACGATCACGGCGTCCACTGTCCGGCCCAGCGCGTCGGCCAGGCGCCGGGCGGCGGCCAGCGCTTCCAGCGATCCCTTCCGGATCCGACCGTTCCGATTCTCGACAAATACCAAAAAACCTTGCGCCATGGTTGTCTCCCCTCCTCTCTCAAATCACCTTGGCTTCCGTGTGCAGGAGCTCCACGAGCTGCTTCACCTGATCCTCGGGCTCCCCGTCGATGAGCCGGCCGGCGGGGCGGGCGGGCGGCATCTCCAGCCGGACCACCTCCCAGCTCCGCTGCGCCAGCGGGGCCTGGCCCAGCGCGGCGAGGGTGAGGGGTTCAATGGACTTCTTCTTGGCCGCCATGATGCCCTTCAGCGACGCGTAGCGCGGCGTGTTGAGCCCTTTCTGGGCCGACACGACCGCCGGCAGGGACAGCCGGTCGACCTCCTCGCCGCCTTCGATCTCGCGGGTGGCGGTCAGCTCGCCGCCGGCGACCTCCAGCTTGACCACCACGGCGGCGGCCGGCCAGCCCAGCACCTCGGCGGTCAGGGCCGGCACCTGCTGATAATCCTGGCCCACGCCCTGCTTGCCGAAAAGCAGGAGTTCGACGCCTTCCTTGCGGGCGACGGCGGCCAGGATCCGGGCGACGTCGTACGGCTCGGTTTCGACGACGGCCGGATCGGTCACCAGCACGGCCCGGTCGGCGCCCATGGCCAGCGCGCTGCGCATCACCTTGCCGGTCTCCTCGTCGCCGACGGCGATGACGACCACCTCGCCCTGGCCGGCCGTCTCCTTGAGCTGGAGCGCCGCCTCGATGGCGAACTCGTCATACGGCGAGATGATGAAGGACACGCCGTCGAGGCTCACCTGCCGGCCGTCGGGCGCGATCTTGATCCGGGTTTCCGTGTCGGGAACCTTCTTGATGCAAACTCCGATTTTCATGCCACCTCCGAATGGGCGCGGAACTTCATTCGTCGTACCGCTTGAAGAGCAGGACCGCGTTCGTCCCGCCGAAACCGAACGAGTTGGACAGCGCGTAACGCAGCGGCACGCGCGCCGCGGTGTTGGGCGTGTAGTTCAGATCGCATTCCGGGTCGGGGAACTCGTAGTTGATCGTGGGCGGGATCACCTGGTCGCGGAGCGCCAGTGCGGTAATGGCCGCCTCCAGACCGCCGGCCGCGCCCAGCAGGTGGCCGGTCATCGACTTGGTGGAGCTGATCCGCAGGCGGGCGGCGTGGTCGCCGAAGGCCCGCTTGATGGCGATCGTCTCCAGCTTGTCGTTGAACGGCGTCGAGGTGCCGTGGGCGTTGATGTAATCCACCTCCTCCGGCTGGATGCCGGCGTCCCGGACGGCCGCCTGCATGGCGCGGTACGCCCCGTCACCGTCGGGCGGCGGCGCGGTGACGTGGTAGGCGTCCCCGGTCATCCCGTAGCCGACGATCTCGGCCACGATCGGCGCGCCGCGGCGGCGGGCGTGCTCCAGCTCCTCGATCACGAGGACGCCGGCGCCCTCACCCACGACGAAGCCGTCCCGCTCCTTGTCGAAGGGCCGGCTGGCCGCCTGGGGATTGTCGTTCCGGGTTGAAATCGCCCGCATGGCCGCGAAACCGCCGATGCCCATGGGCGTGATGGCGGCTTCGGAGCCGCCGCTGACCATGACGTCCGCGTCGCCCCGCTGGATGATCCGGAACGAGTCGCCCAGCGCGTGCGACGACGTCGCGCACGCCGTGCAGCAGGCGCAGTTCGGGCCCTTGAGGCCGAACTTGATCGAGACCATCCCCGAAGCCAGATTGATGATGGTGGCCGGAATGAAGTAGGGTGAGATTTTCCGCGGACCGCCCTTGAGCAGCTTCTCGTGCTCGGCTTCGATGGTGGCGAATCCGCCGATCCCCGAGCCGATGTACACGCCGGCCCGGTTCAAATCCGCGGTCTCCAGCGGCAGTCCGGAACCCTTGACGGCGAACTCGGACGCGGCCAGGGCGAAGTGGATGAACCGGTCGTACTTCCGGACTTCCTTCTTGTCCATGAAGTCTTCCGGGTTGAAATCCGTCACTTCCGCGGCGATCCGCACCGGGAACTCGGCGGCGTCGAACAGGGAGATGGTTCCCACGCCGCTGACGCCCGCAACGATATTCCGCCATGACTTGTCGGTCCCCGTCCCCACGGCCGACACCATGCCCACACCGGTCACTACGACTCGACGAGTGTTCATCGTTTTTTCCCTTGTAGATAAATTGAGGGGAAGCGCGCGCGCTTCCCCTCGTGTGTCGCGTTCAATTATTCGGCGTTCGCGGTCTTTTTCACGATGTACTCGATGGCTTGCGCCACGTTCGTGATTTTTTCGGCGTCCTCGTCCGGGATTTCGATCCCGAAGCCGTCTTCGAAGGCCATCACCAGTTCCACAGTGTCCAGGGAGTCGGCGCCCAGATCATCGATGAAGGACGCTTCCGGAGTCACATCCGCTTCGTTGACACCCAACCGCTCGACGATGATCTCCTTCACTTTTTGTTCGATACTGGCCATGATATCCTCCACTTGGAAAATTGTTGATAACGGTTAATTCCACATCACATGTACATGCCGCCGTTGACATCCAGCACGAAGCCGGTGATGTAGGCGGCGCCCGGACCGGCGAGGAACACCACCGCGTGGGCGACATCCTCCGGCTGGCCGGGTCGGCCGAGGGCGATGTTGCGGCTGAACTCCTGCTTCACCGCCTCGGGCAGGTTCCGGGTCATGTCGGTGTCGATGTACCCCGGGGCGACGGCGTTGACCGTGATGTTGCGGGAGGCCACTTCGCGCGCCACCGCCTTGGTGAAGCCGATGAGCCCCGCCTTCGTCGCGCAGTAGTTGGCCTGGCCGGCGTTGCCCATCTCGCCAACCACCGAGGCGATGTTGATGACGCGGCCCGTGCGTTGCCGCATCATCACCGGAATCACCGCCCGGGTGCACAGAAAGGCGCCGGTCAGATTGACATCCAAAACCCGCTGCCACTGTTCGATTTTCATCCGCATGATCAGGTTGTCCTGATTGATGCCGGCGTTGTTGACCAGGACGTCGATCCGGCCGAAGTCCGCCTGCAACTGCTTGAACACGGTGGCCACTCCGCCCTCGTCGGTCACGTTGAGCTGGTAGGCGCGGAATTCGCCGGCCGGGAGCCCCTTGGCCGCCACCAGCGCCTCGGCGGTCGCCAGGTCCATGTCGGCGACGGCCACCGCGAAACCGGCCCCGAGCAGGGCGTCCGCGATGGCGGCGCCGATGCCGCGGGCTCCGCCGGTCACCACCGCCACGGGCTTGTCCATCGTCTCCTCCTCACGCGGTTTTGAGCGCGGCCAGCACGGTGTCGATCTCGGCGGGTTTCTCCACCGCGAACGTCCGCGCCTCCGGGCTGATTTTGCGCACCATCTGCGACAGGACCGTCTTGGGTCCCACTTCGACGAAGACATCGGCGCCCGCGGCGGCCAGCCCCTCCACCGATGCCTGCCACCGGACAGAGCCGGTCACCTGGCGGACCAGGCTGTCCCGGGCGTCCGCACCCGCGGTGATGAACCGGGCGTCCACGTTGGTGACCAGGGGCACCGCCAGGTCGCCGAACGCGATCCGGCTGAGATCCTGCGCCATCTGCTCCTGCGCCGGCCGCATGAGCTCGCAATGGAACGGCGCGCTCACGGGCAGGCGGATCATCCGGCCCAGGCCCTGCTTCTTGGCGTACGTGATGGCCCGGTCCACGGGCTCGGCGTGGCCGGCCACGACGATCTGCCCCGGACAGTTGATGTTGGCCGGCACCAGCACCTGGCCTTCGCGGACCGCGGCGCAAACGGCTTCGACGGTCGCGAGGTCCATGCCCAGGCAGGCCGCCATCGCCCCGACGCCCACCGGCACGGCCGCCTGCATGTAGCGGCCGCGCTTGCGGACGGCCAGGACCGCGTCGTCGAACGTCAGGCCGCCGGCGGCGACGAGAGCGGAATACTCGCCCAGGCTGTGCCCGGCGACGAAGTCGGGCACCAGGCCGCGCTGCCGGAGCACCTGCAGGACGGCGACGCTCACGGTCAGGATGGCCGGCTGGGTGTTCTCCGTGAGCTTCAGCTCGTCCTCCGAACCCTGGAAGCACATGGCGGACAGGGGGAACCCGAGCACCTCGTCGGCCCGCCGGAAGACGGCCGCCGCCTCGGGATGGCTGTCGTGAATCTCCCGGCCCATGCCCGAATACTGGGAGGCCTGGCCGGGAAAGATGAACGCGATCTTGCTCATGCGAACCGACACTCCTTACTTCTTGTGCTCCGAGACGACTTCCTTGATCAGTTCGGAGGCGATGACGTTGCGCTGGATCTGGTTGGTGCCCTCGTAGATCTGGGTGATCTTGGCGTCCCGGAACATTTTCTCCACGGGGTAGTCCTTCATGTAGCCGTAGCCGCCGAGGATCTGGATGGCATCGGTGGTCACCTTCATGGCGGTGTCCGACGCCAGCAGCTTGCACATGGCCGACAGCTTCGAGATGTTCTTGATCTTGCCGGCGTCGATCATCTGAGCCGTGCTGTAGATCAGCGCCCGGGCCGCCTCGATCTGCGTGGCCATGTCGGCCAGCATGTGGTTGACGGCCTGGAAGGAGCTGATGGGCTTGCCGAACTGCCGGCGGGTGTGGGCGTAGTTGAGGGCGTATTCGAACGCCCCGCCGGCGATGCCCAGCGCCTGGGCCGCCACGCCGGGGCGGGTGTAGTCGAAGGTGCGCATGGTCACGATGAAGCCCATCCCCTCGCGGCCGATCAGGTTTTCCTTGGGCACCCGGCACTCGTCGAAAACCACTTCGGTGGTGGACGAGGCGCGGATCCCCAGCTTCTTTTCCTTCTTGCCGTACGACAGGCCGGGGAAATCCTTCTCCACGATGAACGCCGAGGCGCCCCGCGGCCCCTTGGACTTGTCGGTCAGGGCGATGACGGTGTAGACATCGGCCACCGACCCGTTGGTGATCCACTGCTTGGTGCCGGTGAGATAGTAATAATCACCGTCCTTGCGGGCGACGGTGCGGATGCCCCCGGCGTCGGAACCGGCGCCGCTTTCGGTGATGCAGAACGCGGCCAGCTTCTCGCCGCTGGCGATCTGCGGCAGGTACTTTTTCTTCTGCTCCTCGCTCCCCATCAGGATAAACGGGTAAGAGCCGAGGCCGCAGGCCGCGTAGCTTACCGCCACGCCGCCGCAGACCTTGCTGAGCTCCTCGGTCACCAGGCACAGCTCATAGATGCCCTTGCCGAACCCGCCGTACTCCTCCGGGATGTACACGCCGAACAGGCCCGCTTCGGCCAGCACCTTCATGATCGCCCAGGGGAATTCCTCCTTCTCGTCCAGTTCGGCGCGGACCGGCTCGATCTGTTCCTTGGCGATCTTGCGGGCCAGATCCCGGATTTCCTTCTGTTCCTCGGTCAGTGCCACATCCCACATAATCAGACCTCGCGCTGGCGGTATTGCTGCATGAACAGTTCGATCTCCTGCTCAATCTTGCTGGACAGCTGCTGGAAATGAAATTCACGGACCACGCGGATGGCGTTCTTGATCGCGTTGGCGTTGGAACGGCCGTGGCCGATGATGACGGGCGCGCGCACTCCCAGAAGCGGCGCGCCGCCGTATTCGGAGTAGTCGATTTTTTTCTTCAGCCGGCGGAAGGCGGGTTTGATCAGCAGGGCGCCCACCTGAGTGGGCAGCCCGCGGGCGAGTTCCTGCTTCAGCTGGTGCATGATGGCGGTGATGACCCCTTCGCTGATCTTGAGGGCCACGTTCCCGGTGAAGCCGTCGCACACCACGACGTCCACGTCGCCGACGTAGACGTCCCGCCCCTCGATGTTCCCCACGAAGTTCAGCCGGGCCTGCTTCAGCGCCTGGTGGACTTCCTTGATCAGGTCGTTGCCCTTGATCTCCTCCTCGCCGATGGACAGGAGGGCGACCCGGGGCTGCTCGATTCCGAAGATTATCTTGGCGTAGACGTGTCCCATGATGGCGAACTGTTCGAGGTGCAGCGGCCTGCAATCGACGTTGGCGCCGACGTCCAGGACGATCGTCGTGCCCTTGATGGACGGAACGACGGTGGCCAGCGCCGGCCGGTCCACGCCGCGGCAGGTGCCGAACACGAGCTTGGCCAGGGTCATGCCGGCGCCGGTGTTGCCGGCGGTGACAAAGCCGTCCGCCCGGCCTTCCTTGATCAGGTTCATGGCCAGGCGCATCGAGTTGTTCTTTTTCTTCCGGATGGCCATGACCGGATGCTCGTTCATGCCGATGCATTCGTCGGCATGAACGATTTCCAACGGCAGGCCGGCCGCGGGCACGTCCTTGAGGTGCCGCTCGATGAGTTCGCGGTTGCCAACCAGAAAGGCCTGAGTGCCGGGGTACTGCTTCAGAGCCTGCACGACTCCGAGCACCTCCGGGCCGGGATGGTTATCGCTCCCCATCGCATCCACGGCCACCCGGAACGTTGGTTCGGCGCCCATATTGCTCCAGCGCTCTTATTCTGCCTTCTTGACTGCGATCACCTGGCGGCCCCGGTAGTAACCGCAGTGCGGGCACGCCCGGTGGGGCAGTTTCGCCTCCCGGCAGTTCGGGCAGAGGGAGATGCTCTTGGTTTCCAGCGCATCATGAGCCCGCCGCTTGTGCGTCCGGGAATGGGAATGTCGGTGTTTGGGGTGGGCCATCGGAGTCTCCTTACTTCTTCAATTACTTCTTCAGGCGTTTTTGCATTTCCCGCAGCAGCATCCACCGGGGAGCGGATTCAGCGGCGGTGCACGCGCACTCGCCCTGGTTCAGATTGGCGCCACAACGGGCGCAAAGCCCCTGGCATTCCTGCCGGCACAGCATCTTGGCCGGCAGGTTCAGGATGATCTGCTCGGTCATGAGATCGGTGAGGGAGATCCGGGGATCGGTGTACACGTTTTCGTCCAGACGATCCGCCTCGATCTCATCCTCGGTCTCGGCGCCGGCCGTCCGGGCCGGGATCATGGTGATCTGGAACGACGGCTGGATCGCCAGCACGAACGGCTCCAGACAGCGATCGCAGAACGCCCGCACCGGACCCGCGATCGTTCCCTTGATCATGACTTCCTGGCGGCTGTTCTTCGTGACTTCCACGTTCAGGCTGAACGTATCCGCCAGTTCATACCCTTTGTAGTCGAACCCCACTTCCGCCGGCGCGAACGTGTGGTCGAGGCGGACGGTGTCGACTTCGAGTTTTGAAATATCCAAGAACATCGGTCTACTCTCGCGTCCGGCGTCCGGTCCGTCGGCGCGGGCACAGCGGTCCGGCGTCAGGAATTGGCCGGGCGCGTGTCACCCAGGCGGGCCTTCAGGACCTCGATCCGGCTGCTGATGACGGATTCGTACGGACTGAAAAAGTCCTCGCTCTTGCCCTTTTCGTCCAGGACGGCCTTCGCGGCTTTCAACACCTCGTAGGCTTCCTTGAGGCTGCCCTTCTCCTCCAGGCAGAGGGCCTTGGTGTAGGCAATGCTTTCGCTGGTGACCGCCGGGGTCGGGTTCTGGCTGAGCTCGTTCAGGATGGGCAGCGCCTCGTCGTACTTGCGTTGCACCCGGAGCGTTTCGGCCAGGGCCAGCTTGACCACCTGGGTCATGAACGGGTCGTCGACGGACTGGAGCAGAGCGCGGAACGTTTTCTCCGCGTCGGCGGTCCGGCCAAGCTCGCGCTGGCAGACGCCCTTGTAATAGGACGCCAGGCGGCCTTCCTGGGCGCTGCCGTAATTCCGCTCGACGTTCTCGAACGCCTTCAGCGCCGCCTCGTGCTTGGCGGCCTCGCTCGGGTACACGCCATCCTGCGGCGCCGCCAGGGCGGTGTCCACCCGGGCGTTGTAGATGTCCCGCGCCTCCTGCATGGCCGTGGCGCGCGAGGACTGGGACCGGTTATACCAGAGCGTACCCAGCATAACGAGGATGATCGCCCCCAGGATCACAGAAAGGCCGATCACGAGGTAACGCCGGTTTTCCAGGCACAGGGTCCAGAACTTCTGCAGGGCCTCGGTGATGGGGTCTTTTTTCTTGATTTCTTTTCGTGTCAGCCGCTTGCCCACAATCAAACCACCTTTTCTGTAAGGATGACCTATTCTTGCGCCTGGAGGGATTCGAACCCCCGACACCCGGATTAGGAATCCGGTGCTCTATCCTCCTGAGCTACAGGCGCGAAACCTGTCCGCCCGAAAATAAGAATGTGCTTTTAGCACCATTTGCCTGCTTTGTCAACCGAATTACCTGATCCGTCTGCAATTTCTGCGGTTGCCCGCCTACTTCTGGTACTTCAGGATGGAAAAGATTTCGTAACCGGGCAGGGACTTGCGGCCGCTCAGGAACTCGAGCTCGATGACGAAGCCCATTCCGGCCACCTCGCCCCCCTGACCCCGGATCATCTCGGCGACCGCCCGGGCGGTGCCGCCCGTGGCCATCAGGTCGTCAATGAGCAGGATCCGGTCCCCACGTTGGACGGCGTCGGCGTGCATTTCGAGAGTGTCGGTGCCGTACTCAAGCTGGTACGACTGGCTCACCGTGCGGTACGGCAGCTTGCCGGGCTTCCGCACGGGGATGAACCCCAGCCCCAGGCGGTTGGCCACGGCGGCGGCGAAGATGAACCCGCGGGCCTCGACCCCCACCACGGCGTCGAGCTTCTGATCGCGGTAATGCCGGGCGAAGATGTCGATGACTTCGGCAAAGCCCTTCCCGTCGCGCAGCAGGGTGGTGATGTCGTAAAAGAGGATGCCCGGCTTGGGGAAATCGGGGATCTCGCGCACGATCTGCTTGAGTGCTTCCATCGTCACACCTCGATGCGGAAGTCTGCGCCCACCGGCACGGCCGCGACGGAGCAGCGAGCCACGTGAGTCACCTGCGCGTGGGCGGGGCCCCGTTGCAGCAACACCGCCAACTCCCGCAGGGCGTCCGGAGTCCCCTCCGCCACCACTTCGACGGAGCCGTCGGGCTGGTTGCGGACGAAGCCGCGCAAACCCAGGCGGACCGCCTGTCGGTACACGAAGTACCGGTACCCGACACCCTGAACCAATCCGCTGACCTCGAAACGGGTGGGCATAAAATAAAAATGGTCGGGGCGAGAGGATTTGAACCTCCGACTTCACGGTCCCGAACCGTGCGCTCTAACCAGCCTGAGCCACGCCCCGACTCAGAAAATCGAATGCGGATTTAACCACCTTTTACCGGGGGAGTCAAGCGAAAAGGTGGCGACCGATCCGCCGCGGCGGAAACTCTCCGCCGGCGGCCGCGTCACTCGGCCGTCCACCCGTCCCGGCCGATGAGGCGGACGAAGACGCAGGCGCCGTGTTCCTCGGTGGTGAAGGCATCGCCCACCCGCCGGACTGTGAGCAGCGTCTGGCGGAACCGGTCGCCCACCGGGATGGCCATGACGCCGCCATCGCGCAGCTGCGCGCCCAGGGCCGCGGGCACTGCCGGCGCGCCTGCCGTCACCACGATGCCGTCGTAAGGCCCGTCCGCCGGCCAGCCGAGAGTCCCGTCGCCGATGCGGCCGACGATGTTGGTCAGGCCGAGTTCGCGGAAGCGGCGCGCCGCCTGTTCGCAGAGCTCGGGAATCCGCTCCACCGTCACCACGCGGCGGCAGAGCCGGGCCAGGATCGCGGCCTGGTAGCCGGTGCCCGTGCCGATCTCCAGGATGGTGTGGTGCGGCGCGGGGTTCAGCAGCTCCGTCATGACGGCCACCATCCACGGCTGGCTGATCGTCTGTCCGCAATCGACGGGGAGGGCGCGGTTGGCGTAGGCCTCCGCGACGAGATCGGCCGGCACGAAGAGGTGCCGGGGTGTCTGTCGGAACGCGTCCGCCACCGCCGGGGTGGCGAGGGCGCCTTCCCGCTCGAGGAGTTGGACCAGCGCGTGGCGGGCCGCGGCCAGCGCCCGGTCAGTCCTGCTCATAGATCTCCCGGACCGCCTCGATCAGGTCATACGAGGTCTGGTCGCGGTGCAGGGGCGAGATGGAAACGTAGCCGTGGGTCACGGCCCAGAAGTCGGTGTCGTCCGCCTGGTCCCAGGAGCTCTCGTCCTCGCCGATCCAGTAGTACTTCAGGCCGCGCGGATCGTCGTTCTCGTAGATGGAGGAGCGGGCGAACTTCCGGCTCAGCCGGGTGGTGCGGACGCCGCGCGGCGGGGCGTCGGGGAAATTCACGTTGAGGAAGATCCCCGGCGGCAGCGGGCTGTCCAGGAGCCGCCGGCAGAGCGCCGCCGCCTGGCCGGCCCAGAAGGCGAAGTCCATCACCGCGGCGTAGCGCAGCGAGAAGGCGACGGACGGGACGCCGTACATGGAGCCCTCGCGGGCGCCGGCCACCGTGCCGGAATACACCGTGTCGTCGCCCAGGTTGTTGCCGGCGTTGATCCCCGAAACCACCAGGTGCGGCGGTTGCCGGAGAATCTTGTTCATGGCGACGAGGATGCAGTCGGCGGTGGTCCCGTCCACGGCGTACCGGTCGTCGCCGGCCGCGTTGATGCGGAGCGGCGACATGAGCGTGAGCGAATGGGACGCGGCGCTCCGCTCGCCGGCGGGAGCCACGGTGACGACCCGCCCCAGGGGGGCCAGACCGCGCTCCAGGTGCGTGAGCCCCGGCGCGCCGATTCCGTCGTCGTTGGTGAGGAGTATCAGGAATGCCCCGCTCATGTGAACCGGAAGGAGGAACCGGATAAAAAAAATGGTCGGGACGAGAGGATTTGAACCTCCGACCACACGCACCCCAAGCGTGTGCGCTACCAGGCTGCGCTACGTCCCGACGCTGAACCGTTGAAATATCCGCCCAAAAAGAGCGCTATTGTATGCTCGGAACACCGGGGCGTCAAGGAGAAAATCCGGTCACGAAGGAAGTTCCCACCGTTCCAGGAGATCGAGGATCTCCTGCAGCTCCGCCCGCAGCCGGCGGTGGGCCATGGGATCAGGCCCGACGGCCGGCGCAGCCGGCACGGCCGCGGCGGCGGGGGCGGCCGGCGCGTCTTCGGACTCGGAGGCGGGCCGGTGGCCGCCCAGCGATTCCCGGATCCGGCGCTTGGCCCCGGCGATGGTGAAGCCGTCCTGGTAGAGGAGCTGCTTGATGCGCAGCACCAGCTCGATATCCTTTTGGCGGTACACGCGCTGGCCGGCGCTGTTTTTCAGCGGATGCAGAACCGGGAATTCCGATTCCCAGTACCGGAGCACGTGTGCTTCGATCCCGGTGATCTCACACACTTCGCCGATTTTGTAGTACAGCTTACTCTTCACTTCCATCGTCGACACCCAGCCACGCGTTCCGGGAGTAATGGTAGACGACGGTATTCCGGGGAGGGACCACGACGATCTGGCCCGTCTTCGGATGCTTGCCCCGCTTCCCCTTCCGGCTGACCGTCTCCATGACGCCGAACCCCTTGAGCTTGACCCGTTCGCCCCTGACCAGGGCATCCTTGATCAAATCGAGCACTGCGGACACCACCGCCTCCACCTCCCGGTGGGTCAGGCCGCCGTGGGCGGAATAGACCTGTTCCTCGATCCCTGCGCGCTTCATGTGACCATCCTGCGGACGGGTGTTCGGTGTCGCCTGTCACTCATCATAAGATGCGTGAAGCGATTTGTCAATAACCACCGAGGTTTCAACTGCGCTGGATCAAGCGGATCGGATTGGCGTAAAACTCAAACTCCCCGCGTATTTGATTGATGATGAACCGCTCCTCGGACACGGCCAGCCGCTGGCCGCGGCGCAGAAAGACCACGAAGGTGGGCGGCGCCACCGCAACCTGGGTCATGTACTTGACGCCGTGGTCTTCCGCGGGCAGGGCCTGGATCTGCCGTTCGCGGAGCATTTTCCGGAAGAACGCGTTGAGCGTGCCGGTGGTGATCCGGAGGCGGCGGGTCTCCGCGGCCCGGCGCATCACGGGGAACAGCCGGGGGACGTTCCGGCCAGTCTTCGCCGAAAAGAAAACCAGCGGCGCGTAGTCGAGGAAGCGGAGCCTGCGCCTGGTTTCCGCCTGGAACTCCTTGCGAAAACGGTCGGGATCGGCGATGAGATCCAGCTTGTTGATGCCCAGGATCAGCGCCTGGCCGGCCTCCACCGCGTAGCTGGCGATGGTGGCGTCGGTGTGGGTCACGCCCTCGACGGGATCGAGGAGCAGCACCGCCAGATCCGCCTGCTCCAGGTGCTTGCGGGCGAGAATGACGCTCAGCTTCTCCGCGTGCAGGTGGGTGCGGCTCTTCTTGCGAATCCCCGCCGTGTCGATGAGCCGGTAGCGGCAGCCGTCGGTCTCGAGCTCGGTGTCCACCGCGTCGCGGGTGGTGCCGGGGATCTCGCTCACGATAACCCGCTCGGAGCCGACCAGCGCATTCACCAGCGACGATTTGCCCACGTTCGGGCGGCCGATGATGGCGACGCGCGTCTCGGGGGGCGGCGCGTCCGGGGCGTCCGAGACGGGAAAGTCGGCGCACACCGTCTCGAGGAGGGTGTCCAGCCCGCGCTTGTGTTCCGCCGACACCGGATAGACGTAGTCGACGCCGAACTCGTAGAATGACAGGGTGTTGGCCTCGTGGCGCGGGTCGTCCACCTTGTTGGCCACCAGGTAAAACGGCCGGCCCGACTCCACCACCAGGCGGTGGATCACCGCGTCCATGGGATGAACCCCCGCGGCGGCGTCGACCACCACCAGCACCGCCGCCGCCTCGGCCAGGGCCACCGCCGCCTGCTTGAGGATTTCGCGTGGAATCCGTTCGCGCTCATCGGGCAGGATGCCGCCGGTGTCCGCCAGCCGGAACCGCTTGCCGTTCCAGTCCACCTGGCCGTAGAGCCGGTCGCGGGTGATACCCGGCTCGTCGCCGACGATGGCGCGGCGGTTGCCCACCAGGGCGTTGAACAGAGTGGATTTGCCCACGTTGGGCCGGCCGATGATCACCACCACGGGGAGCGCGGAATCGGACACGGGCACCTCGTCACCGGGAAATGCGCTCGAGACCCTTGCGGGCCCCGGCGGCGGCTTTGAGCGCCAGAGACCGCGCCTGCTCCCAGGCGGTCCGGAGCTCGGCCGGCTCCTTCAGGGGGGCCTCGATCGCGTCGAGAACCTCGACGTCGTGATCCGCCTGCTTCTTCAAGTCGGTCAGGACCCTCTCCACGACCCGGCCGCGGTGGGACGCGAAGACGTCCTCCACGTTCAGCAGCATGACCCGGAGCGCCTCGCGGTAGTCGCGGAGCAGCCGCTCGTCGGACCGGTCGTCGAGCGCGCCGATGAGGGGGTCCCGGTCGCGGAGCTTTTGGCAGTCGTACGCTTTGTCCGGGCGGTGGCGGCACGCCAGCGCGTCGATCCGGCGGGAGACGACGCGCAGCCGGTAGTAACTGCGCAGCTCGAAGCCCTCGGCGTCGCGGAGCAGCGTGTCCTCTTTCGGCAACAGGTAGTCGTCGGCGGACCGGCTCCAGCCGGCGAGCATCGCCAACACCAGCCATGCGGCGGCCAGGGCGCGCGTCATTCGAACACGGCCTCCTCGTCGAGGTTGTTGATGAACCGGAAGAGCTGGCGCCGGATGTAGATCAGCTTGCGGACCGGCGGATCGAGCCCCCCCCGGTGGATGAGGGGCAGGTCGCGCTGGATCCCTTCCAGAAGCACGGCGTGCTTGCGGAACTGGATCTCCACCTGGCGGATCAGCTTGTTGTTCCGGTTTTTCGGATTGTCGAAGCACACCCGGACGTCGCGCAGCACGTAGTCCATCACCTGGCTGAGCTGGTCGCCGAGCTTGGCGGTCCGCTCGTAGTTGCGCATCTGCACGGCGTGCTGGATCGCCTTGACATAGCGCGTCACCACCTGCTCGTGCAGCTTGGCGCACTTGACCGGGGTGGCCATGCGCAGCTTGTTCACCTCCTCGACGGTGAAGAGGTCGTAGCTGTAGTCGCGCGCCAGCAGGCACGCGGGCAGCGCCACGGCCAGGGCCAGGGCCGGCAGGATCCGGGATCGTTTCGTCACATCCGCTCCGGTATGGGAATGCCCAGGATGTCCAAACCTCGCTGCATCCCCTGGTAATAGATGTGCACCACGGCCAGAAAGACGAGCCGGCGCACGGGATCCTCCTCGCCGATGATGTGGTGCTTGTTGTAGAAGTTCGAAAACCGCTGGGCCAGGGTGTAGAGGTATTTGGCGAACGCGGCCAGCTCCTGGCCGGCCAGGCTGGCCCGGGCGGCGTCGCGGAGCTTGAGCGCCTGCGTCAGGAGTTCCCAGACGTCGTCGGGCAGCTCGATGGCGGGCAAAGCCGACAGGCCGTCGAGGGCCGCCGCCGTCGCCGCCTCGTCCTGCCCGAAGTGCTCGCGGTACTTGAGCCCGATGTTCCGGGCGCGCACCGCGGAGTACTGCAGGTAGGGTCCCGTCTCGCCGTCGAAGTTGAGGGCGTCGTCGAAATCGAAAACGATCAGGGCTTTCCGCGAATACCGCACCATGAAGTAGCGCAGCGCGCCGACGGCGATGTCGCGCGCGGTGCGGGCGGCCTGGTCGGGCGGCATGGCGGGGTTCCGGACGTCCACCTCACGCCGCGCCTTCTCTTCGAGGCGGTCCAGCAGGTCGTCGGCCTTCACGCCCAGCCCCTTGCGCCCGCTGACCTCGACGTGGGCGCGCTGGCGGTCCTCTTCGGACAGCTCGAAGCCCAGCTCCTGGGCGCACCGCGGCGACAGGGCCACGATCTCGTAGGCGAAGTGCACGCTGCGCGCCGCCTCGTCGGTGTACCCCAGCCGGCGCAACCCCTCGAAGACGACGTTCTGCGTGTAGGCCTGGCGGACGTCGATGACGTTGAACACCCAGTCGCCACCGCCGAAGCGGGGCGGCTGCAGGTCCGACTCGTCCGCGGGCGTGCTGCGGGACGCCCACACCGTGTGGCCGTCGTCGTACGCGCGGAACGGCTCGTAATGGAAGTCCCGGTCCAGTTGCCCGATTTTCCAGAGCTGGTAGGCGATGTCCTTGCCGGTGTAGGTCACGGTGCCGTTGGAGCGGACCAGAATCTTGGTGTCCTCCTGCCCGTCCTTCTGGTACCTCATGACCCAGCAGCCGGCGTTGGGGCCCGCCGTCTCCAGCTCCGCCGCGCCGCGCGCCTTGAGCTGGCCGAAGGCGGTGTCCCAGAAATGGAGATGCAGGATGTCGCTCTCCCGCGGCAGGACGTCGTAGCGGATGTCGAGCCGCTCCATGGTGTCGAGATGGCAGTTGACGATCCGGGTGGCGATCAGGTCGGCCAGCTCGGCCACCTCGTTGTCCCCCGCCTCGATCTGGTGCAGCACCTCGCCCCGGAGCCGGGCGTTCGCCTCGGACGCCTCGTAGAAGTGCGCCACCCGCGCGTACAGGTCCCAGCAGACGTAGTCGAACCGGTCCTCGATGGCGGCGACCTCGGCGGGCCCCTGTTGCTCCAGGTGCCGGAAGCCCACCACCACGTCGGCCACTTGCACGCCGGTGTTGTCGATGTAGTTCTGCACCTCCACCCGCTTGCCGTTGAAACGGAGCAGGCGGACGAGGCTGTCGCCCAGGATGGCGTTGCGCAGGTGGCCGATGTGGGCCGCCTTGTTGGGATTGATGTTGGTGTGCTCCACGATGGTCTTGCCGGCGTCCGGCTCGAACTCCGGCCACAGCCGGCCGGCCGTCAGGGCGCGCACAGCGTCCTGGAACACGAGCCAGCGGTCGACGGCCAGGTTGATGTAGCCGCCGGCGGCGGTCTCGATCCGGCGGACGTAGGCAGGGGCCCGGAATCCGTCGAGAAACTGCTGGGCGATCTGCTGGGGCGACCGGCGCAGCACCTTGGCCAGCTCGAACGGGAATGACACGCCGAAATCGCCGAATTCCAGCCGGGCCGGGTACTGCACCTGGACGCGGTACTGCTCCCGGGTGATGCCGAACGCCTCGGCCAGGCGCGCCTGCAGGCATTCCGCCAACTCGTCCTTGATCCGATAGTACATCCGCTCACCTCATGTGGATTCCCGCCGGCGGAAACCGCCGCATCGTGCCGCGGCGGGCACCGGCCGCGGGATCGACGGTGGCGATGGTGTCAGATGCGGCGGGAAATTTTCAGCTTCAGCTCATCGGTGCCGAACTCGGAGGAGGCCTGGACCAGGATGGCCGCCTGTCCGGCGGAAAACTCGGGCACGATGATATTCAGGGTGTAAACGCCGTTCTTGTCGGTCCGGCCGGTGTAGACGGCGGGGCGGAAGGTCATGCCGATGACCTTGATCACCACCTTCGTGTCGGGCAGCGGCTGGGCGGTGGCGGCGTCGCGGGAATAGACCCGCAGCACCGCCGGCTGGCCGGAGACGATCTCGGTGCCGGCGACCACCTCGACCTTGAGCTTCTTCGGCTTGGCTTCCTTCTGGATGAATTTCTGGAGGAGCATGTTGAGCGAGCCGTCGATCTCCTGCTCGATCTCGCGGACCGACTCCTGGATCTCCTCGTCCATCTCGGCCATGCCGGCCACCTGGGCGGCCGATTCGCGCTCGGGGCCGACGTGCGCCGGCTCCTGCTTCTCGGCCTCCTCCACCTTCTTGCGCAGCGTTTCCAGCTTGCCGGCCTGGATGATCCGGAGGATCGTCTTGTGCTGGTCGTTCATCAGGGCCTTGATCTTGGCCTCATCCGTGCCCTCGACGGCCAGGTGGTCGTACGCGGTCTTCTTCGACAGCAGGATCGCGCCGCCCTTGTAGACGTGGGTGATGATCCGTTTCATCTCCAGCCCCATGTCCTCGGTCTGGACGTGGTAAATGATTCCGCTGAATGTGACTTCGGTGTTGTATCCGGTGATCATGCGGATGTTCTCCAATCGCACGCTATATATAACAGAAATCAGAGAGGGGGACAATGAAAATCACTTGACATCAAAACCGGGGCTTGTTTAGTATGAGTCCTTACAAACGCTTGATAAAACGAGCTTTGAAATTATTGAATCCTGACGACACCGAAAGGTGGCCATGACCGTCGTCCTGTTCTACATCAGCGCCTTCCTCGCCGTCCTCGCCGCCCTCAATCTCATTCTCCAGAAAAAAACCATGAACGCCGCCCTGTCGCTGGTCGTCTGCCTGGCGGCGCTGTCCATCATCTACTTCATCCTGAGCGCGCCGTTCATCGGCATCATCCAGCTGGTGGTTTACGCCGGCGCGGTCATGGTGCTCTTCCTCGTGGTCATCATGCTGCTCGATCCGTTTTCCGAAGTGGTCCTGCGGAACCACAACCGGCTGTGGGTCTTTTTCAGCGTGTTGCTGGGCGGCGGGCTGTTCGCCCTGCTGGCCTTCGCCTTCTCCACCTGGCAGCCGCCGGCGGACACCCCGGCCATCCCCGCCGCCGCCCGGAACACGGAAGCGCTGGCCGAGCTCCTCTTCAACAAATACCTGCTCCCGTTCGAAGCGGTGTCGATCCTCATCCTGGTCGCCATCATCGGCGCCGTGGTGCTGGCCAAGAAACAGCCGCCCGCGCGGAGATAGACCATGCCCATCCCGTCGCTCCACGTCCTGATCCTCAGCGCGCTGCTGTTCGCCATCGGTGTCATCGGCGTGCTCCTGCGCCGCAACCTGGTGGTCATGTTCCTCTGCGTCGAGCTGATGCTCAACGCCGCCAACCTGGCCCTGATCGGCTTCAGCCAGCGGCTGGGTCTGCTCGACGGCCAGGTGGTGGTGTTCTTCGTGATCGTCCTGGCGGCGGCCGAGGCCGCCGTGGGGCTGGCGCTGGTGATCGCCCTGTACCGCAGCCGCCGGACGTTGGACGCCGACCAGTTGAACCTGATGAAGTACTGACGGGATGGCGAGGTGGCGATGAACAGCCTGCTGCTCTGGATCCCGCTGCTCCCCCTGCTGGGCTTCGTCCTCAACGGGCTGTTCGGCCGCCGTCTGCCCAAACCGCTGGTTCACTGGATCGCCTGCGGCGCCACCGGCGCGTCATTCCTGCTGGCGGCGATCGTCTTCCAGCGCTTCCTCAACCTGCCGGAGCGCCTCGTCCAGGTCGTCTACTTCCGCTGGATCGAATCGGGCGACTTCGTGGCCAACTTCGGCCTCCTCCTCGACCCGCTGTCCATGGTGATGGCGCTCGTGGTCACCGGGGTGGGCTTCCTGATCCACGTCTACAGCATCGGGTACATGTGGGCCGATGACGGGTACTACCGGTTCTTCGCCTACATGAACCTGTTCATGTTCGCCATGCTGATGCTGGTGCTGGCGGACAACTACCTGCTCCTCTTTCTGGGCTGGGAGGGCGTGGGGCTCTGCTCCTACCTGCTCATCGGCTTCTACTTCCACAAGCCGAGCGCCGCCGCGGCCGGCAAGAAGGCGTTCATCGTGAACCGGATCGGGGACTTCGGCTTCGTGGTGGGGCTGGTGCTCCTGTTCGTGACGTTCCGCACGCTGGACTTCCGGACCCTGTTCGCGCAGGTTGCCGCCCTCCCCGTTGAGGCGCACTACGGCGTGCTCACCGCCATCACCCTGCTCTTCTTCGTGGGCGCCACCGGCAAGAGCGCCCAGATCCCGCTCTACGTCTGGCTGCCTGACGCCATGGAGGGCCCCACGCCGGTGAGCGCGCTGATCCACGCCGCGACCATGGTCACCGCCGGCGTCTACATGGTGGCCCGCTCCAACCCCATGTACGGCCGCGCGCCCGAGACGCTGTTCTGGGTGGGGCTGGTCGGGGCGCTGACCGCCGTCTTCGCCGCCACCATCGGCCTGTTCCAACGTGACATCAAGCGGGTGCTCGCCTACTCCACCGTCAGCCAGCTCGGCTACATGTTCGTGGCGCTCGGCGTGGGCGCCTACGCCACCGGCATCTTCCACCTGATGACCCACGCCTTCTTCAAGGCGCTGCTCTTCCTCGGCTCCGGCAGCGTGATCCTGGCCCTGCACCACGAGCAGGACATGCAGGCGATGGGCGGGCTGCGGAAATACCTGCCCGTCACCGCCGCCACCATGTGGATCGGCGCGCTGGCCATCGCCGGCGTGCCGCCGCTGGCCGGCTTCTTCTCCAAGGACGAGATCCTGTGGCACGCCTTTTCCGGCGGCGCGCGCGGCCACCTGGTGTTCTTCGGCCTGGCCACGCTCGCGGCCGGCCTCACCGCGTTCTACATGTTCCGGCTCATCTTCCTCACCTTCCACGGCCGGACCCGCGTGCCCGAAGACCGTCGCCACCACATCCACGAGTCGCCGCGGCCAATGACCGCGGTGCTGGCCGTGCTGGCGCTGCTCGCCGCCGCGGGCGGCTTCGTGGGGCTGCCGGCCTGGCTGGGCCCCAATGTGTTGGCTGACTTTCTCCAGCCGGTCTTCGCGCAGCTCCCGTCCGCCGAAGCGGCGGCCCATGCCCCCCACGACCTCGCGCAGGAGCTGGCGGTGACCGGCGCGGCGGTGCTGGTGGGGCTGCTCGGCATCGCCGCCGCCTGGCTGGCGTTCGTCCGCCGCGGCGCGCTCCCCGACGACGAGAAGCGGCTCGGCGCCGCCCATCGGCTGGTCTTCAACAAGTATTACATCGACGAGCTGTACGACCGCGCCATCGTCCGGCCGCTGGCGTGGATCTCCGAAAGCTGGCTCTGGCGGATCGTCGACGCCGGCCTCATCGACGGCCTGGTCAACGGCGCCGGGGCGCTGGCCGGCGCGCTCGGCGACGGGGCGCGGCGCGTCCAGAACGGGCTGACCCGGACCTACCTCGGCTGGGTGGCGGTGGGCGCCATCGGCGTGGGACTCTACGTACTCTTCCTGTTTGGCTAGGCGTATGGAACACCTGCTGAGCATCGTCATCTTTCTGCCCATGCTGGGCGCCGTCTGCCTGGCCGTCGTCCCGCGGACGCGGATCGGAGCCCACCGGGCCGTGGCGCTGGTCGCCGCCCTGGCCGGCTTCGCCGCGTCCCTCGTGCTGCTCGGCCGGTTCCAGTCCGCCCGCGCCGACTTCCAACTCGAGGAGTTCCACCGCTGGTTCGCCATGGGCGGCTTCCAGGTGAACTACCACCTGGGCCTGGACGGCATCTCGCTCTTCCTCGTGCTGCTCACCACCTTCATCACGCCCATCGCCATCCTGGGCTCGTGGTCCGTCACGAAGCACGTCCGCGAGTACATGATCTTCATGCTGGTGCTCGAGTCGGGCATCCTCGGGGTCTTCCTGTCGCTGGACCTGGTGCTCTTCTACCTGTTCTGGGAAGTCATGCTCATCCCCATGTACTTCCTGATCGGCGTCTGGGGGAGCCAGAACCGGATCTACGCGGCGGTGAAATTCTTCCTCTATACGATGTTCGGCTCGCTGTTCATGCTGGTGGCCGTCATCGCGCTTTACTTCTGGCACGGCCAGGCCGCCGGCGCCTTCACGTTCGACTACCCGCAGATCCTGGCCGCCATGGAGGCGGGGCGCTTCGCGCTGCCGCTGGACCGCCAGATCCTGCTCTTCCTGGCGTTCGGCATCGCCTTCGCCATCAAGGTGCCGCTCTTCCCGTTCCACACCTGGCTGCCCGACGCCCACACCGAGGCGCCCACCGCCGGCTCGGTGGTCCTGGCCGCCGTGCTGCTGAAGATGGGCACCTACGGCTTCCTGCGCTTCTGCCTGCCGCTCTTCCCCGAGGCCAGCGTCACCCTCGCCCCGTGGGTCAGCGTCCTGGCCCTTATCGGGATCATCTACGGGGCGCTGGTGTGCATGGTCCAGCCCGACCTGAAGCGCCTGGTGGCCTACTCGTCGGTGAGCCACCTCGGGTTCGTCATGCTGGGCCTGTTCGCGTTCAACATCTACGGCGTCCAGGGCGCGACCTACCAGATGCTGAACCACGGGGTGTCCACCGGCGCGCTGTTCCTCCTCGTGGGCATGATCTACGACCGGCGGCACACGCGCCGCATCGCCGACTTCGGCGGGCTGGCCCACCGGATGCCCGTGTTCGCCGCCCTGTTCATGATCGTCACCCTGTCGTCCATCGGCCTGCCGGGCCTCAACGGCTTCGTCGGCGAGATCCTCATCCTGCAGGGCGCCTTCGCCGACAACCACACCTTCGGCATTCTGGCGGCGACGGGGCTGATCCTGTCGGCGGTCTACATGCTCACCATGTACCAGCGGGTCTTCCTGGGCCCGCTGAACCGCGACGAGAACCGCGCGCTGACCGACCTGAACCTGCGGGAGAAGCTGACTCTGGTCCCCATCGTCATTCTCATCGTGTGGATGGGCGTGCACTCGAGCACCTTCCTCCGGCCCATGGACGCCAGCCTCCAAAAGGCGCTGGTCCGCGTGCAGCAGGTCCGGCAGCCGCCGCCCGTGATCCATGAGGTGAACCGGGAGCCGGCCGGCGGCGGCGCGCCGGGCGCCCCGGCCCCGCAGGCCGCCGCGCCCACCATCCGGTAGGAGTCCGCCGTGAACGAGCTGTTCATCCCCGCCATCCTCCCCGAGATCATCCTGTGCGCGGCCGGTGTCCTGATCATGGTCGCGGAGCCCTTCCTGGGCCGGTACGGCCGGGCCGCCGGCGCCGCGCTGGCCGTGGCCGGGCTGGCAGGCAGCGCGGCGGCCGTCCTGCTGACGCCCCGCACTCCGGTGGATCTGCTCTTCCACGGCATGGTCACCCTGGACCTGTTCGGCGCCTACTGCCGGCTGCTGTTCGCCGCCATCGGCGTCCTCATGGCACTGGGCGCCGCGGCCTACCTGCGGCGGGAGGAACTCCCCCACGGCGAGTTCCACGCGCTGCTGCTGTTCGCCACGGCGGGCATGAATTTCATGGTGACCGGCGCGGACCTGGTCATGACCTTCGTGGGCCTGGAGATCCTCTCCATCGCCACCTACGTGCTGGCCGGCTTCCGGCGGCGGGACCCCCGTTCCAACGAGTCGGGGATGAAGTACTTCTTCATGGGGGCCTTCTCTTCGGCGATCCTGCTCTACGGGATCGCCCTCATTTACGGCGCGGCCGGCAGCACGAACTACGGCGCCGTACGCCGGTTCATGGCCGGCTTCTCGAACCTGTCCGAGCTGCCGCTGATGCTGGCGTTGGGCATCGGCCTGGTGGTGGTGGGCTTCAGCTTCAAGGTGGCCGCCGCGCCCTTCCACGTGTGGACGCCCGACGTGTACGAGGGCGCGCCGACGCCGGTGACCGCCTTCATGTCCGTCGGCCCCAAGGCCGCGGGCTTCGCCGCCCTGGTCCGCATCCTGTTCCAGCTCGTCCCCCCCGACCAGCCGGTCTGGACGCAACTGCTGCTGGTGTCGGCCGTGCTGACCATGCTGGTGGGCAACCTGGGCGCCATCCCCCAGCGCAACATCAAGCGGCTGCTCGCCTACTCGTCCATCGCCCACGCCGGCTACCTGCTCATCGGGCTGGTCACCGCCAGCGCCACCGGTCTGGCGGCCATGCTCTTCTACTTCGCCGCCTACCTGCTGATGAACATCGGCGCCTTCGCGGTGGTGGCCCTGGTGTCCGGCCCCGGCGAGACGCGCGTCGCCATCGACGACTACCGCGGCCTGGGCTTCCGCCAACCCGTCCTGAGCTTCCCCCTGACCGTCTGCCTCGTGTCGCTGGCGGGCATCCCCGCCACCGCCGGGTTCATCGGCAAGTTCTTCCTGTTCAGCGCCGCGGTGGAGCGGGAGCTTTACACGCTGGTGATCATCGCCATTCTGAACAGCCTGGTGAGCGTGTATTACTACCTGCGGGTGGTGGTGGTGATGTTCATGCAGGAGCCCGGCGAGCCCGCGGCCGTCGAGATCCCCGCCGCCGCCGGCGCCGTGATCGTCGCCTGTAGCTTGCTGATCATCGTCTTCGGACTCTTCCCCTCGTCGCTCCTCCAGGTGTCCGGCAACGCCATCCTGAACCTGCTGGGACGTTAGCGGTTGCGGTTCCCCGTGCTTCAAAAACGGACACTCGCTGCAGAATATTGATACAGCGGCTCCGAAGTGCTTTGATTTTCCACTTAAATTTTGTCATACTTTCGGACGGTTGAAAAAGCGGCTCCGCCGGCCGGCCCGAATGTTTCGTTGGCTGTTTGTCCGGGGACGACCACCGCGCGATGCAGCCCGCCGGGACCTCGATCCGATGATCCGCCCGCAACCGAACCAAAAACCAAGGAGTTCATCGTCATGCGTCCGGAACACCTCAGAATCCTCATCGTGGACGGTGACGCGAACGTCCGCGAACGGCTCACGGGCTGGCTGCAGGCGGACGGCTTCAACACCGCCGCTGTCCCCGGCGGCGAGGCGGCCCTCCGCCGGCTGCGGGAAGAGCCCGCCGACTTCATCCTGACGGCCGCCCGACTGCCGGACATGAACAGTCTGGAACTCCTCCGCCAGGTCAAGCTGCTGCACCCGGCGATCGAGGTGGCGGTGATGACCGCCGATGCGGGCGCCGCGTCCGCGATGGACGTCATGCGCCTGGGCGCCATCGACTACCTCGTGCCGCCGCTGGAGCGGGAGGCGGTGGAGCTGGCGGCTCTCAAATTCGTCAAGTACCGGAGCCTGGCCGACGAAAATGCCCGGCTCAAGGCCAACCTGGCCGCCTGCAGCAAGGATGGCGATCTCCCGGGCCGAAGCTCGACGGTGGAACACATCCGGCAGGTGATCGTGGACGCGGCCGCCACCGACGTCCCCGTCCTCATCACCGGTGAGAGCGGCAGCGGCAAGGAACAGGTGGCGCGCGCCATCCACCTGGCGTCGCCGCGGCGCGGCCTGCCCATGGTGATCGTCAGTTGCGGCGCCATCCCGGATCATCGGGCGGATCGCGAGCTGTTCGGCTGCGAGCGCGGGTCCCCGGACACCGCCCCCTACCCGAAGCGCGGCCGGTTGGAGCTCGCCGTCGGCGGCACCCTGTTTCTGGACAACGTGAGCGCGCTGCCGGCGGGGGTCCAGCGGGAGCTCGGGCAGGTCCTCCAGCGGCGGACGTACACGCGGGTAGACGGCACGCAGGAACTCCCGGTGGACTGCCGCGTGATCGCCGCCGACAACCGGGACCTGGCGGCCATGACGCGGAGCGGTGAATTCCGCGAGGATCTCTATCTGCTGCTCGGCGCCGTCCAGATCCACATCCCGCCCCTGCGCGACCGGCGGGAGGACATCCTGCTGATGGCCGAGTATTTTCTCAGAAGAATCTGCGCGGCGACGAACAAGAAAATCGTCGGCTTCAGCGAGCCGGCCCGCCAGCTCTTGCAGCAGTACCACTGGCCCGGAAATACCCGGGAACTGGAAAACGCGGTGGAACGGGCGGTGGTGGTGACCGCGTCCACCTACATTCAGCCCCTGGACCTGCCGCCGCTCCAGACGGACCCGGCCACGCTGCCGGCATCCCTGTCGCTGGAGGAGCTGGAGCGACGGCACCTGCTCAAGGTGCTGCCGCTGATGAAATGGAACATCAAGAAGGCCGCC
>CALAMB010000103.1 GCA_937925645.1 uncultured Acidobacteriota bacterium | reverse complement strand
CCACTTTCCCAATTCGCCCGAGGGCACCGGTCAACGGTTTCGCTCAAACACCCGATGTGATTCTATGTAGCGGTGGCGCGCCTTGTCAAGCCAGATCCGGTCCGGAGCCGCGATCGTCGGGCGCCGCGCGCGCCAGCTCGAACACGGCGATCTCCGGCCGGATCCCGACCCGGCCCATGAAGGCGATGTGGCCGAAGCCGCGGTTCACGTAGAGGTACTGCCCCCCTTCCCGGTAGAGGCCGGCCCACTGACGGTACATGTACTGGACCGGGCTCCAGCGGAATCCCGGCGCCTCCACGCCGAACTGGAACCCGTGGGTGTGGCCGGACAGGGTCAGGCCGATGCCGCCGTAGCGCGGCCGCACCTCGCCGTCCCAGTGGGAGGGGTCGTGGGTGAGGAGGATCCGCGCCGCGCCGTCCGGCAGGCCCCGGGTCGCCTGCTCCAGATCGCCCCGCCGGTGAAACCCGTGGCGGTTGCTCCAATTCTCCACGCCGATCACGGCGAGGCGGTCGTCCCCCCGCGCGAACAGCACGTGCTCGTTCCGGAGCAGCCGCCAGCCCAGCGCCCGGTGGCAGTCCAGCATGCGCTGGAAATGGATCGCCTGCTCCCGATCATTGGGCCACGGGTAGTAGTCGCCGTAGTCGTGGTTCCCGAGCACGGAGAGCACGCCCAGCGGCGCGCGCAGGGCCGCGAACACCTCGCCGTAGGCGCCCATCTCGTCCACCAGGTTGTTCACCAGGTCGCCCGTGAACACGATCAGATCGGCGCCCTGGGCGTTGGCCAGGGCGATGCCGTCGCGCACCGCCCCCAGGTCGTCGAAGCTGCCCACGTGGATGTCCGACAGCTGGAGGATCCTGAATCCGTCGAACGCGGGCGGCAGGCCGGGCAGCGCGATGCGCTCCCGGCGGACGGTGAACGCGTACCGCTCGCGCACCACGCCGTGCACGATACCGGCAAATGGGATGCCCGCCAGCGCCACCGCGGTCAGGCTGAGGAATTCCTTCCGGTTGATGCCGGCCGCCGGCAGCGGCGCCGGTGCCGGCGGCGAGGCGGGTCGCAGCCACCGCGCCAGCCGCTGCCAGATCCAGCGGACAATCCGGCTGACATCCTCGAGCAGGAGCACCGCCACCGCCGCCAGCTTGGGCACATAGAGAAGGATGAACGCGGTGATCAGGTAGAAATACCCGCGCGGCGGCAGCCGGTGACCCGCCGCGGCCGCCAATGGCGCGACGACCAGGGTGAGGTAGAACAGCGCGTGCACCCACCAGTAGGCGCGGCGCGCCCATGCCAGCGGCCGCCAGCGGTTCGCAATCACCCGGACCGCCTGGTAGGCGTAGATATCCAGGCCGATGAAGACAGCCAGTGGAATCAGCAACCGGACGATGGTCATCACCTCACTCCCGTCCGCACAATCCTTAAACGAAAAAATGCCGGCCCGGGTTCATCCCGCTCGCCGTGCTCCTTTTTAGATGCACCGACCGGCGTGCGGATGGATCATTCCTCGAGGCGGAAGCCGCAGCGGGGCGACAGGTCCGGCGGGTAGGCCGCGTACGCCGAAGGGTACTCGCGGCACAGTCGCGGCCGGCGCCCGTAGATGCTGCACAGATGATCGGGGCCGAGGTGGGGGCAGTGGAACAGCAGGCCCTTGCCGGGCTCGTAGCCCTCATGGACGAAGCCGTAGTTCACCTCGTGGAACCGCTGCACGAACCGGACGGCGGCGGGATGCCGCGCCATGAACGGCGTGAGACTCACCGCCAGCAGCTCGCAGCACTCGCCGCATCGGTTGCACCCGCCGGCCAGCTTCCACCGCGGAGGCCGGAGTCGCCGCTCCAGAGCGGTCATGAGGCCCGACAGCGCCACGACGGGTTTCAGGAGCCAGTGCACGGAGCGATAGTACGCCGTCCGGACGGCCGCCCACCGCTCGGCCGCGATGAAGCCGCCGCCGAGCGCCAGCGCCAGGGCGGCGGGAACCGCCAGGTCGTACCAGGTGAACCAATCCGTCATGTCACCCTGCCCGCGACCGCATCCTGCCGGCGGTCGCATCGCCGGTTATTTCAACGGCCGGTCGTCCGCCGCCAGTTCCACGAGACCGCGGAAAGTGATGCGCGCCAGGTCCTCCATGATTTCCGGGTTCAGGATCTCCGGCCGGTCGCGGGTGGTGTGGTAGGTGGGCGGTCCGCCCTCGGGCCCGCCGCCGGTGCTGAAGGAGAGCGTGGGGATCCCCGCCTTCAGGAAGCGGGCGGCATCGAGGCGCGGACGCCCCAGGTTCGCCGTCTGCGACGGCTGGCAGTTCCGGTGCACCCAGCGTCCGTTGGCCCGGTCGAAGTAGTCCCACAGCTTCGGGAAATTCAAACCGGCGAGGACGCGGATTTCCTCGCCGACGCCCACGCCGTCGAAATTCAAACACGCCACCGTCTGCGCCGGCGGGAACAGCGGCTGCTCCAGGTAGAATTCCGACCCCCGCACGCCCTGCTCTTCCGCCCCGAAAAAGATGAACGCCACCGACCGTTGGGGCGGCACCGGCGACTGCGCCAGCGCCCGAGCCACCGCCAGAATCACCGCCACGCCCGAGGCGTTGTCGTTGGCGCCCACCAGCAGCTCGGGATTGCGGCCCAGGAAATCCAGGTGGGCGGTCACCACGATCGTTTCGTGGCGCCGCGCCGGATCGGCGCCCTCCAGCCAGCCCGCCACCGTGCGGCCGACTCCCGCCGGGTGGCGCTCGGTGCGGTTGCGCATTCGGACCGTCTTGCCGGTGGCGAACGAGGCCGGCCGCAGGTCTTTCCGAATCCCCGCCACCGTGCGCTTCCATTCCCGGCCGGTCCCCGCGAACAGATCGTCCACCACCGTTCGGCTCACGTAGGTCAAACCCAGCCCGGGGATGTACGCGCAGTTGGGGTTGACGATGTGGTAGTGATAGAGCATCCCCGCGGCGCCGTGGTTCCACGCGTTGGCCACCTTGTACTGGTGGAAGCTGTAGGGTCGCCATTTCAGGAACGCGTCGGCGCCGGCGCCGGGCGCGACCGGCGCTTCGACCTCCACCAGCACGATCTTGCCCCGGACGTCCAGCCCGGCGTAGTCGTCGTAGCCGAGCTCCGGCGCGGTGATGCCATACCCCGCGTAGATCACTTCGGCGGTCACCTCGCCGGTGCCGGACGTCGCCCCGGGGTAGTATTCGTCCTCGTACCGGTACACTTTTTCGATCCAGCCGTCCGCCCCGGCGGGCAGCCGCAGAGCCAGCACGCCGCGTTCCATGACCCGCGTGTACGGGTTGTGGAAATCCTGCGTCCACCGGCCGTCCTCGCCGCCCGGCCGGTAGCCCCAGGCGCGCAGGCGGTCCGCCACCCACTCGGCCGCCGCGTCGTAGCCGGGCGTGCCCGCGAGCCGGCCGTCGTACTTCGGATCGCAGAGCTCCCGCACGGTACCCATCAGCTCGTCGCTCCCGATGCGGTGCATCGTGGCGATCAGTTGATCCTCAGCGGACGGCGTTCCGATTGTCTGCTCGGCCTGACTCGGCGCGGCCGCCCACGCCGGCTGAGTCAGAATGATTCCGAGCGTCCAGAGCAGGACGAGCCAGGATCGGCCTCTTCGCTGCATGTCGCCTCCTTGGAAATCGGCTGGTTGTGTCATGATCCTGATTGTAGAGCGCGGTCCCGCGCCGGTCAACCCATCCCTGAGCGGTTCCCGCAAAGCCCGCGAGCCGCGGCGCTTCACCCGCCCGGACGACTCTGTTACAATGCCGCCAAAGCATTTTCCGGGCCGGCGCCGCCGGTGGGCGCCCGGCGCCGCGGAGTTGCCGCATGCTGCTGATCCATCCGCCCTTCACCAAGGCGTCCGAGCCGCCCGCCGGACTGGCCCGTCTGGCCGGGGCGGTCGCCGCCGCCGGCGGACACGCCGAGGTCCTGGACCTCAATCTGGAAGCGCAGTTGCACCTCATCGGGTCGGATCCGCCGGCAGGCGACACGTGGACGCGCCGGGCCGTGAAGCAGCGTGGCCGTAACCTGGCGGCGATCCGCGACGAAAGGACTTACGGTCGATTGGCCGCCTACACCACCGCGGTCCGCGGCCTGAACCGGCTCCTGGCGGCACACGGGAAAGCGGCCGGAGTCCGACTGGGTTTGGCCGACTACTCGGATCCCGCCCGGTCGCCGTTGCGGAGCGCCGACCTGATCGCGCAGGCCGCCGAGCCCGAACGCCATCCGCTGTATGCCTTCTTCCGCGAGCGCCTCGCGCGAGCCGTTGAGGCACGGGCGCCGCGGGTTGTCGGCGTCTCCATTAATTTTTTGAATCAGGCGTTGAGCGCGTTCGCCCTGCTGGGCATCATCCGGCGCGACTACCCCGGCGTGCGCGTGTTGGCCGGCGGCGGTCTGGTGAGTTCGTGGCTGGGACGGCCGGGCTGGTCCGAGCCGTTCGTCGGTTTGGCCGACGCCTGGATCGCCGGCGCCGGCGAGCGCCCCCTGCTCCAGGCGGCGGGACTGCCGGGCGAGCCAGCCGATTTTCCCGTGCCGGATTTCAGCCCGTTCCACGGGGAGGATTACTTCGCGCCGGGCCTCATCCTGGGTGTCAGCTTCTCGGACGGCTGCTACTGGAACCGCTGCGCCTTCTGTTCCGAGCGCACCGAAGATCGGCGATACCACGCCTGGCCACCCGCCGACGCGGCGGCGCGGTTGCGCGAAGCGGTCGCCCGATACCGGCCGGCGCTCGTCCACCTGCTGGACAACGCGCTGAGCCCGGCGGCGCTGCACGCCCTGACCGCCGACCCGCCGGGCGCGCCATGGTACGGATTCGCGCGCTTCACTTCCGAGCTGGCTGAGCCGGATTTCTGCCGCGCCCTCCGGCAGTCGGGCTGCCGGATGCTGCAACTGGGGCTGGAGTCCGGGGACCCGGACGTCCTGGCCCGCATGCACAAGGGGATCGACCTGGCGGCGGCCGGCCTCACCTTGCACCGGCTGCGCGAGGCGGGGATCGGGACATACGTCTATCTGCTGTTCGGCACGCCGTGGGAGGCGGAGCCGGCTGCCCGGCGCACGCTGGATTTCACGGCCGCGCATGCGTCGGCGATCGGCTTCCTGAACGTGTCCATCTTCAACCTGCCGCGCGGGTGCGACGAGGCCGTCGGGCTGGATACTCGGCCGTTCTCGGCAGCTGACCTGTCCCTCTATGATGACTTCAAGCATCCGCTCGGCTGGGACCGCCTGGCCGTCCGACGCTTTCTGGACCGGGAGTTCAACCGCCACCCGGCCATCGCCGGGATTCTGCGCCGGACGCCGGCCGAATTCACCTCCAACCACGCGCCGTTCTTCATCCCCGAGCTGTGGCGGGATGACACCCGATCATCGAGGCAAGCACCATGACCGTGTTCAACGAATTCTCGGAAGTCTATGATCGGATGTTCCCCTGGGAGACCCGCCTGGCCAGGGAGGGGCCGTTCCTGCGCCGGCTGTTCGAGCGGGAGGGCGTCCGGACCGTGCTCGACTGCGCCTGCGGCACGGGCCGGCACGTGATCGCCCTCAACCAGTGGGGTTACCTGGCCGGCGGCTCCGACCTCTCGCCGCGGATGATCGAGGCCGCCCGGGCCAACGCCCGCGCCGCCGGCGTCGCCGCCGATTTCCGGACGGCCTCGTTCACCGGGCTGGACGCGGCGTTCGGTCCGGCGGCGGCCTTCGATGCCGTCCTGTGCATCGGCAATTCCCTCACCCTGGCGCCCAGCGACGACGACGTGGCGGCGGCATGGCGCGCCATGCACCGCGTGCTGCGTCCCGGCGGTGTCGCGGTGGTGCACGTGTTCAACTGGGATCGCGTGGTCGCCGCGGGGTTGAAGATCATGCCGGCGATGATCGTGGAGATCGACGGACGCCCCGTCACCACCCTGCGGGTGTTTCACCACCACGCGTCCGTCATCGACCTGCACCTGGTCGCGGTCAGCCGCTCAGACGACGGCCGGACGGACACGCAGGTGCTCACCGCCGCCCAGCGCCCCATCGGTCCAGACCGCCTGATGGCAATGGCCGCCGACGCGGGGTTTCTCGAGCTGGAACGATGGGGCGGCTATGACGGCCGCCCCTTCGATCCCGAACATTCCGAACAGTTTTTACTGGTTGTCCGAAAACAATCACGCCAGGCTTAGGGCGGACGGCCCGCCCGGCCGTCCGTCCCCCGGCGGATGCGATCAGCGGAGCGACTGGGCCCCGACGCCGGGCACCGCCCCGAACAGCTCCAGCGCCTTCTGCCAGGCATAGCGGTTGCCGAACATCGAGACCTTCGTGGTCAGCTTGCCCTGCAGGTTGAGGCCCAGGATGGACCGCCACTGGTTGGCCGGCGAATTCCGGTCGAAGTCCGCCTGCTCCGAATACCGCGCGCTCAGGTAGCCTTCCAGGTAGCTTTTGTCGACGGGCAGTGTCTTCGGGATCTCGTCCCGATTGCCGCGGGCGCTGGCGAATTCCAGGTCCCCGAACTGGTTGACCCGGAGATCCAGCATGGTGTTGCTGGCCGGGCTGAACGACAGGTCCGCCGTCTTGTTGACGAAGAACACGTTGTCGTCCATCCGCACCCATTCGTTCTTGTTGAACCGGGTGTGGTCCACGCCGCCCTGGATGTTGCCGCCGATGATGTTGTGGTGGATGTTGTATTCCAGCTTGGTCATCACCCGCACGCCATATCCCATATCCTTGAAATCCTTGATGCGGCTCCAGCTGAACAGGATCGTGTTGTAGGCGACCTCCACCTGGCCGCACAAGGCCAGCGTCTTGGGGCCGCCGGTGCTCCGGCAGGTGCCGTACACCTCGATGGCCGCCATGCGGTTGGCCACGAAGACGTTGTTGAGGATGCGGCAGGTCCCGCTGCGCAGGCCGATCTGCACGCCGAAACTGGCGCCGTTGATGAACGCGTTGTTCTGGATGAGGAGCGTGCCGCCGTTGGCCGCGCTGGGCACCGACAGGATGGGTTCCGTCACCGTGGCGTTGGCCGCGGGGCCTTTCTCCGGCGGCAGCAGCAGCATGCCCGTCTCGCACCCGGCCGGTTTTCCCTCGACCGGCGAGTAGGCGTTCCGGAGGCCCATGTCGAAGACAAAGCCGTCGACCACCGCCCCGTCAATTTCGCGCGTGAAGGTGAGCACGGCTTTCCGGGCGTTGCCCGCGCTGGCGTTGTCGGGCTGGAACAGGGTGGGCGTGCGCCGGATGTCGCGCGCCGAGAAGTCCCGGGCGAAACTGCCGTACAGCTTGAGCGGCTTGTCGATCGCCAGATAGCCGATGTTGAAGGTGCCGCTGTAGACGCCTTCCGCAACCGCCACCGTGTCGCCGGCCTGGGCGACCTTGATCGCCTTGTCGATGTTCTTGAACGGTTGTTGCTGCGTGCCGGGATTGCTGTTGTTGCCGGCCTGCGCCGATACGTACCACACCTTGCCGCCGGCCGGATTCAGCAGCGCGCCCACCGCGCCATGAACCGGGACCATCATCCCCAGCACGGCGATCACGCCGACGCAAACGGCTAACACCCTCGCAGTGTTCATATTGGCCTCCTGTAAACCGTGAAGTGGCGAATCCGTAAATGTCTCTTGAATTCCCGTTCCAAATAGACAGCCGCGACAGAACTTTTCACCCGGATATCGTATACTGCCAGACGAACCGCCCCGGAAGCGCGGCAACGGGCGGGAGGAGCGTGTGTGGACGACAAAAAGCGTTGCGCCTGGTGTCTGGGCGATCCGCTCTATCTAGCATACCACGACTTGGAGTGGGGCGTACCCCGGCACGACGACCGCGGACTGTTTGAATTCCTCGTTCTGGAAACTTTTCAGGCCGGCCTGAGCTGGCTGACCATCCTGAAAAAGCGGGAGAATTTCCGGCGCGCTTTCGCCGGCTTCGATCCGGAACGGGTGGCCCGTTTCAATGAACGGGACCGGCGGCGGCTGCTGGCGGACGCCGGCATCGTCCGCAACCGGCTGAAGGTGGACGCGGCCATCGCCAACGCCCGGGTGTTCCTCGAGGTGCAGGCGGCGCATGGCAGTTTCGACCGGTGGATCTGGTCGTTCACCGACGGCCGTCCCATTGTCAACCGGTGGCGGGAGCTTCGGGAGCTGCCCGCCCAGACGCCGCTGGCGGTGACGATCAGCCGCGAAATGCGCCGGCTCGGTTTCCGCTTCACGGGGCCCGTCGTCGTGTATTCCCACATGCAGGCCACCGGCATGGTGAACGACCACCTCGTGAGCTGTTACCGGCACGGGGAAATCCGGCGGCTGACTGCGCGTTCAATTGGCTGAGTCCAGTATCTGAAGGAGTGAGATGATGCAATCCGACCGATGCCTGTTCCCATCCCCCGCTGCATGGCTCGCGAGCGCGGGACGTCTGCACCGGTTTGCGACGGCCCTTGGAGCCGTCTTGATCTCGTTGGGCGCCACCCTGTGGGCGACGCCCCAGGCGGCGCCGACGGTCGCCGGCCAACCGCCGGTCGTGACCAACTCCGGCTTCGAGGCCGCCGGCCGCGGTACGCTGCCCGCGGGCTGGCAGGTCACCGAGCCAGCGCCGCCCGGGGCGGTCGCGGTCAGCCGCAGCTCGGCCGTCCGCCGCGCCGGCACGGCCAGTCTGCTCATTGACTGTCCCCGGCCGGAGCGCGTCACCGTCGCCTCGGAACCGGTCCGGCTGACCGTCGGGCGCATCTACCGGCTCAGTGGCTGGATCCGGACCGAGGGGGCGATGTCCGATTCGCTGAGCCGCTATCCCACCGCCGTGCCCGCCACCCTGAGCATGCTCTCCTTTCCGTTCACCAACCACGCCCCGGCCGTGGGCGCCGATTCCGACTGGACCGAGGTGAGCACGGTCTTCATCGCCACGAAAGGCGTGGACCGCGTCCAGCTCCACCTGGGGCGCAATGGCACCGCTACGGGTCGGGCCTGGTTCGACGACATGCGCCTCGAGGAGGTCGCGGACATCGCCGAGTTCATCCCCCTGGAAACGGTCCGCTGGCACGGGCCGGCCTACCGCTACGACGACCAGGGCTGGACCTTTGTCCACATCGAGGGCGAGCCGTACGCCCGCGGCTACCAGTACGGGACGCTGGTCGCCGACGAGATCGTCCAGTACCTGTCCAAGCTGGCCGTGCAGCGCCACGCCCAGGAGCCCGCCCGCGGCTGGCAGCAGCTGCGCTTCATGGCGGACGCCCTGTTCCTGCGCAAGTTCGACGAGGAATTCCTCCTGGAGATGCGCGGCATCGCCGACGGGGCAGCCGCCGCCGGCGCCCGTTATGACAGCCGCCCGCTGGATCTGGTGGACATCGTAACGATCAATTCCTTCATCGATCTCGACAGCATGGAGGACGCGCTGGACCGCACCCCCCACGCGCTGAGCGGCAAGAAATTCCTGAAACCGGAAGAGGAGATGGACGTCCCGGCCGACCGGAACCGCTGCTCCTCCATGGTGGCCACCCGCTCAGCCACCACCGACGGCCGGTTCGTCTTCAACCAGCTCTTCATGTGGAACGGCTACACGGGCGTCCACTGGAACCTCATCGTCGACGTCCAGCCCGTCGCCGGCCACCGGCTGGTGTACCAGACGTTCCCGGGCGGCATCCATTCCGGCGCGGACTTCTACGTCAACGCGGCCGGCATCGTCATCGGGGAAACCACGGTGGGGCAAACCCCCTTCAACGCCGACGGCACGCCCCAGGCGAACCGCATCCGCAAGGCCGCCCAGTACGCGTCGAGCATCGACGAGGCCTGCGCCATCCTGCGCGAGCACAACAACGGGATGTACACCAACGACTGGACCATGGCCGACGCCAAGACCGACGAGGGCGCCGTCCTGCTGCTGGGCACCCGCGCCTCGCGGTTGTGGCGCACCGGCTCTGCCGCCGCCGCCGCGGACACGCCGGGCGGCCTGCGTGACTTCATCTGGGCCAACAATAACAACCGCGACCCGGCGGTGACGCGGGAGTACGTCACCCACCCCGAAAACGCCCCGTACGACCTCGCGTTCGGAGCCTGGAACCGCGACGTCGCCTTCAACGAATTCTATCGCCGCTATGGCGACGGCCGCATCGATTCCATCGCCGCGGTGAACCTCGCCGCCTCGTCGCCCATCAACCGCGCCCACGCCTGCGACGCCAAGGTCATCACCGCCGAGATGGCCGAACAGCTCGTCTTCCTGGCGCACCACGGCAAGGCCACCTTGCGGGACAAAACCGTCGGCGGCCGCTGGATCCCCGACCTGCCGGGCGCGCGGCCGCACCTGGCCCTGGGCTGGACGGCCTTCAGCCCCATTGTCATCACCGAGCGGTTGCATGCCGCCCGGGCCCACGCGCCGAAGCCGCCGGACCGCCCGGCCGATCCGGAGGCGGACCGGCAGGCGATCGCCGACTGGCTGGCCTACCCGCGCGAGCGGCTGTGGCACAACACCGTGGCGCCGGCCAGCGACGCCGACAACTGGTTCGTCTCCGGCTCGGCCGCTTACTGGCGGATCCTGCGGGACTTGCCGGAGAAGGCCGCGGACGCGCAGACCCAACTGCTTCGGACCTTCGGCGAACTCAATGACCGGTACCTGTACCTGACCTCCCGGGAGGGCGCGCTGGCCCCCGCCGCGGCCCGCCGGGCGTACGACCGGTACACGCCGTACCAGGTGCCGCGCATCAAGGGCACCTACCTGCTCCACCAGCTTCGGCTCCTGCTGGGCAACGAGGCGTTCGCCGGGGTCATGGGCGCGGTGCATGAGCGATACGCCGACGCGCCCATGACCACCGCCCAGTTCATCGCGACGGCCGGCCTGGCCGCCGATCGCGAGCTGACCGCGTTCGTTCGCCAGTGGACCGACCGGGACGACCTGCCGGCTCCCCTGGTCTCCGCATCCGTCTCGCCGCCCACCGAGTCGGGTGTCGAGCTCACCGTAACCGTCCGCCAGACCGGACAGCCGTACCACTTCATCACCACCCTGGCCATCCGGACGGGTCAGAAGGTCCGCTATGAGATTCTGGAAGTCGACGCGCCGGACCAGGAGTTCCGCTTCACGCTGACGGAACCACCCGACGCGATCACCTTCAACCCCGGCTTCGACATCCCCGTGAACCGGGAACGGTTCTACACCTGGTCCAATTTCATCGACGACTTCCACGACACCTGTATCGTCTACGGGACAACCCGGCAGGTGGAGGCGAACCACTCCGCCGCCGACCGCTGGGCCCTCACGCTGGCCGACGCGTACGCCGAGATCATGGCGCCGGTGCGCAAGGACTGCGAACTCTCGGCGGCGGACGCGGCCGCGCACGACCTGATCGTCCTGGGCAGCCCCAGCGACAACGCGCTGGCCGCAGGTCTCGCCCAGTCGGGCCGTCTGCCGGCCGCGTTCGGCCGCAATTGGTTCCGCTGGCAGGACCGCGTCTATGCCGATCCGGACGACGGGCTGGTGCTCGTGCTCCCCAATCCCTTCAATCCGAAACGGGTCCTCTACCTGTTCGCCGCCAATTCCCAACTCCAGCTCCACGCCATGACCCGCCGGTTCCAGCGCGACCTGGGCGGCTGGGCGGTGTTCAAGGGAGACGCGGTGAAGGCGAAAGGGCCGCATCCGGAAGCGCGTTTCACGGTCGCCATCGAACAGGCGGCCGCACGTCCCGCCGGTCACGCCTCACGGGATGCGGGCGCTTCATCCGTCGAGGAGGTGCTCATCGCCGCCGGCACCTTCCGCATGGGCCGCTCCGGTGCCACTGGGGACAATCCCGGCCGGGAGGTCAGTCTGGACGCTTTCTTCATTGACAAACATGAGGTCACCAACGCCCGGTACCTTGAGTTCTGCCGGGCGACCGGCCGAGCCCTGCCTGAGTTATGGGGTCAGGAGCGCTACCGGGCCACCGAGGCCTATGGCAACTACCCGATCGTCGGCGTCAGTTGGCAGGATGCCCACGACTTCGCCGAATGGGCCGGCAAGCGCCTGCCCACCGAAGCGGAATGGGAATACGCCGCCCGAGCCGGGACCACGGGCGATTTCTACTGGGGTGACACGATCACCCCCGCCGACTGCAACTACGCCCGATCCCACAAGGGTGCGCCCGTGGCGGTGGGCAGCTATCCCCCCAATGCGTGGGGTCTGCATGACATGTCCGGAAACGTCGCCGAGTGGGTCGAGGACCGATACGACCCGGATTATGCCCGCCGAGCCCCCACGCACAACCCGCCGGGGCCGGATACAGGCCGTTTCCGGGTCATCCGGGGCGGCGGCTGGCACACGGGGCCGGGCTGCATGCGCATCCACTGGCGCAACGCGTTGCCGGGCAACTGGATCGACTTCTCCGTGGGATTCCGTTGCGCGCGCTCGGCCAGTTCAGGCGAGCCCAAAGCGGAATAATCCCCGCCGCCTGTTCCCGCCCCGACGGCCGATCGATTCATCCCGCTCGGGCCGCCTTGGCGGACGGAAAACGGTTGTCACCGGTGACCGGTTTGCTATAATAACTTTGTCTTTCTCGGCAAACCGGACCAAGCGGCATGCAGTACAAATCACTGGGCAAATACCAGATCCAGGATGTCCTCGGCAAAGGATCGATGGGCGTGATCTATGTCGCCTTCGACACCGCCCTCGAGCGCAAGGTCGCCGTCAAAACCATGACCTCGGAGCTGATGACCGATCCGCAACTCCGCAAGCGGTTCTACACCGAGGCCCGGGCGGCCGGCGCGTTGCGGCACACCAACATCATCACCATCTTCGAGCTGGGCGAGGAGCAGAAGACCCCTTACATCGTCATGGAGTTGCTCAACGGGACCGACCTGAAGTCCATGATGCAGTCCAGCGAGCGCTGGCCGTACCGGAAACTGTTGAATATCGCCATCCAGACGGGCAAAGGCCTGCACTACGCCCATCAGAACGGGGTCGTCCACCGGGACATCAAGCCGGCGAACATCTTCATCTGCTCCGACGGCCTGGTGAAGATCCTGGATTTCGGCGTCGCGCACGTCCTGACCTCCACCATGACGCAGGCCGGCATGCTGCTGGGCTCGCTCGGCTACATGCCCCCCGAGCAGATCATCGGACAGAAGGTGGACGGCCGCGTGGACCAGTACTCGCTGGGAGTGATCCTCTACGAGCTGATCACGGGCAACAAACCGTTTCTGGAAAAGGACATCCCCACCACGATCCAGGCCATCCTCAACAAGCCGCCCATCCCTATCCGGGCCATCCGGGACGACTGCCCCGAGATCCTGGAAACCGCCGTCCTGCGCAGCCTTCAGAAAGACCGCGAGAAGCGCTTCCCCAACCTCGACGAGTTCTGCCGGGTGCTGTCCCAGCTCTACGCGTCGGTGGCGGCCGACGACACGCTGCAGCTCCGGCCCACCGTCACGGTGGAACCGGCGGCCTCGCCCAAGGCCGCGGCCAGGAAGGGATCGGACACCAAATCCTGGCTCACCCTGAACGAGGTGCTTTCCCAGAGCCGCGCCATGGAGCAGGACGGCCGGCTGACGGAGGCGATCGGCCTTCTCAAGGAGCATTACAAAACCTACCAGCACGATCCCGAATTCCAGACGTACTACCGCCGGCTGCGCCAGGAGAAGGAATCGTTCGACAAGCGGGCCATGTTCCAGAAGCATTACCAGGACGCGCTGCGCCTTCTCGACGAGGAAAATTTCCAGCTGGCCCGGCTGGAGCTGGAAACGCTGCTCAAGCTCGACGCATCGTCGCCCCAGATCAGCAAGCTGGACAAGCTGATCTCCACGCGGGAAACGGCCTGGCAGATCAGCGAATGGGCGGAAGAAGGCGAGAAATTGGCCAACCGCGGCAACTGGGACGAACTCGCCGCCCATGTCCAGGAGGGAAACCGCCAGTTCGGCAAAACGAAGGAGTACCTCACCCGCCGGGAGCAGCTGGAGAACCGCCGCGAAAAGCGCGACATCGTCTCCCTGTTCGAGCAGTTGGTGCCGCTGGAGGAGTCGGGCCGGCTGGACGAGGCGGTGGCCCTGCTGCGTCCCCTGCTCCGGCAGTATTCCAAGAACCGGGAACTTGTCGAGAAGTACAACACCCTGATGGCGACCAAGCTGGAGCTGGACCGCCAGGAATCGATGCAGCATTTCATCGACGACCAGATCAAGATCGTCAACACGCTCCTTAAATCCCAGCAGACGGAGCAGGCGCAGATCTACCTGATGAAGCTGCTGGACAAGTTCCCCGGCACCGCGGCGTTCGAGGAGAAGATGATCGAGGTGGACAACCAGATCGAGCTCCAGCGGTCGTTCAGCGAGATCCGCGAGGCGCTGGACGCGCGCGAGCTTGGCCGGGCCGAGGAGTTGCACAAGCTGGTCACCGAGGCGTACCCGGACGAGCCGCAGGTGACGATCTTCAAGCACGAGCTGGACAACCTCCGCCTGAGTCTCCAGAGCGAGGACATGCTCGAATGCAGCCAATCCCGCCTGGCCAACGCCGTCAACCTGGCCTCAAAGGGCGCCTACGACAAGGCGCTGGAAATCATCCGCGAGTTGATGGCGCAGAATCCGGAGCATACGTTCCTGTACACGAACTACCTGAAGATCAAGTCCGACAAGGAAACCCGCGACCGTGAGGAACTGCTGACCGGCCTCGAGGAGCTGGACCGCCTGGAGAAGAGCGGCGAGTTGTACCAGGCGGCGGAGCGCGCCCTGATCCTGATGGACCGGTTCCCCGACGAGGATGCCCTGACCACCCTGTCGCGGGCGCTGAAAAAGCGGCTGGTCAGCATGCAGCAGGAAAAGATCGAGAAGGCCATTGCCGCAGGTTCATTCCAGGAGGCCGCCGCGCTCCTGGACAGCACCCTCAGTCTGAAACTGATGAAAGACGAAAAGGTGTTTCAGGAGCTGCGGGATAACCTCGACATGGAAAACGAGAAGAACGCGTTCATCCTGGCCGAAATGGGGAAGGCGCGCATCGCCCTGAAGGAACAACGGGTCGACGAGGCGCTGGATATCGTCAATTCACTCATCCCACTTAGTCCCGCCAGCGAGGAGCTCAAAGAGTTTCTTCGGGACATCGTCTATCGTAAAACCCGATCGCTGTAGTCTTAATAAAGTATTTGAACCCAGATACGTTGCAATTTGATGCATTTAGGCGCAACATGTGCTGCAGCTTGAAACATTAATGCAACATAATATTTGGATTAAATTTGATTTAAAGCATTCATTTTCAGTATATTATATTAATTTTGTTCCATTGGCACGAGACATGCCTTGATGAAGGGTCGAGAGCGCCCTGAGGAGGAAACCGACCCTGCATGGAAGTGATGCTCGCCAACAAATACCTGGCGGAAGGCCATTTGGAGCGCGCGATTCCCCTGTTTGAAGCGTTGACCGCAGATGATACCCAGCGAGAACCGGCCTTGTACGCCCTGCTCGTCTGTCACGCCTTGGCGCTGCGCTGCGGGGATGTTTCCCGAACCGTTCGCCGGATCCTGGACGCGAGCCCGGCGCTGGACACCGAACGGATCCGCTCGTTCCGTCACCGCTTCTCTGCCGAATTCATCAGCGGGGTGCGAACCCGGCTGGGCAAACTGTGCGGCCAGGCGGATTCCCGAGCCACGGCCTGCAATCGGATGGTGCTTGCCGAGCTGCTGGCCGACGAGCCGGAGTCGGCCCGCTGCCGGCGGCTGATTCGCGATATGGAACCCGTTTGGAACATTCGATAAAACGATCATGATCCACCACGCACTCGATCATATTGTCAAGGAGCTTACAATGGTGAAGACACCCCGCAAACTGGCGCCGCCCTGGCTGGTGTGGGCAATGCTCGGCGCCTGGCTGGCCGCCGCGGAACCGGCTGCCATCCGTCCCCTCACCTTGCGCGAGGCCGCGGAACTGGCGCTGGCCCACAATCCGTCGGTCCAGGCGGTCCGGGAGCACCAGGAGGCCGCCCGTCAGGTGAGCCGCCAGGCCCGCTCGGTGCGGTTGCCGCGACTGGACATCAAGGAAAGTTTCACCAACGGCAACAATCCCATCTACGTGTTCGGGTCCAAGCTGACGCAGGAGAAATTCACGGCGTCCGATTTCGACATCGGGCTGTTGAACAATCCGGACCCCATCAACAACCTGAGAACCGAGCTCACCCTCTATCAATCCATCTGGCAGGGCGGCCAGGCGGAGGCCCGCCAGCGCATGGCCGCGCTGGCTGAGGAGATCGCCGCCACGAAGCTGGACCAGACCCAGCAGAACCTGCTGCTCGAGGTGGTCCGGCACTACTTCGCGGTCCAGCTCAGCCATGACAGCGCGGAGACCATGCGCGCGGCGCAGCGGTCCGCCGAATCCAGCCTGGAGCGCATCCGGAACATGTTCGATTCCGGGATGGTGGTGAAATCCGACCTTCTGCGCATGCAGGTGTACCTGGCGGAAGTGAAGCGCGAGCTCATCGAGGCCGAAAACCGGCTGTTGCTGGCCCGCACCGCCCTGGACACCGACACGGGCCGGCAGCTCGGCGACGGTTTCCGGACCACCACGCCGCTCCAGATGCGCGACCTGGCCGCGGCCGACCTGGACACGCTGGTCGCGGAGGCGCTGGCAAACCGACCGGAAATCGACGAGCTGCAACGCGTCGTGGCCATCGGTCGGGAACAGGCCAACGAAGCCCGCGGCTACAACCGGCCCCACATCGGCGCCTTCGCCACGTTTGAGTACGACCAGGGCACCCGCTCCGACGCGTCAGGCACCAACTACCTGCTGGGCGTGCAATTGTCCTACAACATCTTCGACGGCATGTTCAAGGGCGCCAAGGTGGCGGAAGCCGAAGCGGGCATCCGGGCGCGTGAATCGCAGCTCCGCCACCTGTCCAACCAGATCGGCCTGCAGGTCAAGGACGCCTTCCTGCGCCTGGGCGCCACCCGTCAACAGCACCGCGTCGCCGCCGAAGCAGTGGGCCACGCGGAGGAGAGCCTGCGCATCATGAAGGACCGCTACGAGGCCGGCCTGGCCACGCTGACCGACCTGCTCAACGCCGAGACGGCGCTCACCGGCGCCCGCACCAACCTGAGCCGGGCGGTCTACGAGCATCACCTCGCGTACGCCAGTCTCGAATTGGCCGCCGGGCGTCTGAGCCTGACCAGTCCGATATTCCATTAAGGCCGGAAGGAGAACAGCCATGAATCACGCCGCCCCCCTGCCCCGGTCCGCTGACGGCAATCGATCCGCATTCACTTTTCGGAGGTTCAACGATATGTTCCGATATACTCCGCTCGCCGTGCTGTCCGTCGCCCTGATCGCCGCGCTCGCGGCCGGTTGCGGACGTTCTCCGGAGAAATCGGCCGCCTCGGACGGCCGGGCGGCCATTCCGGTGGACACCTTGACGGTTGACCAGTCCGAATGGCCCCTGACGCTGGATGCCGTCGGCACCGTCCGCGCCAAGACCAGCGCCGTGATCGCCGGCAAGGTGATGGGGTACGTGCGGGAGGTGCGCGTCCAGGCCGGCGACTCGGTGGGCGCGGGCGACCTCCTCGTGCTGCTCGACGCCCAGGACCTGGAAGCGGCCCGCCGAACCGCTCAAGCCGGCCTGGCCGAGGCGCGGGACGCGATGCACGAAGTGGAGAACGCCATCCGATCCGCCGAGGCCAACCTCGAGCTGGCCCGGGCCACCCATCAGCGGATGAGCGGACTCTATGACAAGGGCTCGATCTCGAAGCAGGAATTCGACGAGGTGGCCACGCGGCTCAAGATGGCCCAGGCCAACCACGAGATGGCCCTGTCCAGGCGGAGCCAGCTCCAGTCCAGGATCCGGCAGGCGGAAGAGGGAGTCCGGTCCGCCGAGATCATGGCGGGCTATGCCGAAATCCGCGCGCCGTTCGCCGGCGTGGTCATCGAGAAAACCGTTCAGCCAGGAAACCTGGCCGCGCCTGGGGCGCCGCTGCTGACTCTGGAGCGCCGGGGCGATTACCGGCTTGAAGTCCAGGTCGATGAATCGCGGCTGGCGGTCGTCAAGCTGGGCAGCCCGGTCAATGTCCGGCTGGACGCCCTGGACCGCCAGTTGGCGGCCCGCGTGAGCGACGTCGTCCCCGCCGTGGATTCCGCCGCCCGATCCTTCCTGGTCAAAATCGACTTGCCGGCCGCGCCGGACCTCCGCTCCGGCATGTTCGGGCGGGCGGAATTCGCCATCGGCACCCGCACCGTTTTGGCGGTGCCGGTGGCGGCGGTCCAGACACGCGGCCAGCTGCAATGGGTGTACGTGGCCGACGAGGGCGTGGCCCGCCAGCGGATGATCACCGCCGGGGCGTCCGCCAACGGCTGGCGGGAGATCCTGTCGGGGCTGTCGGCGGGCGAAACGATCATTCATCCCGTGACCGCCGGCCTGGCGGACGGGGTGAAGGTGGAGGTCCGGTCGTGAACGAGCCGCAAAAAACGGGCATCGCGGGCCGATTCGCCCGCACCTGGATCAATTCGAAACTGACGCCGCTGTTCATCGCCGCCTCCCTGGCCCTGGGCGCCTTCGCCGTGTGGCGCCTGCCGCGCGAGGAGGAACCGCAGATCAAGGTGCCCATGCTGGACATCTTCGTCGCCATGCCCGGCGCCAGCGCTCGGGAGGTGGAAGAGCGGCTCACCAAGCCCATGGAGAAACTGATCTGGGAGATCCCGGGCGTCGAGTATATCTATTCCACATCAAGCCCGGGCATGGCCATGGCCATCGTTCGGTTCTATGTCGGCGAGGATGAAGAGGACAGCATCGTCAAGCTGAACCAGAAGATGTTCGCCAACTTCGACCTCATTCCGCCCGGCGCGTCCCAGCCGCTCATCAAACCGCGTTCCATCGACGACGTGCCCATTCTGGCGCTCACGCTCTGGAGCGAGCGGTACTCCGACTTCGACCTCCGGCGTATCGCCGCCCAGGTGCACGACACCGTGACCCAGGCCCCGGACGTGTCGGCGGTCGCCATCATCGGCGGGCAGCGCCGCGAGGTCCGGGTCGTTCTGGATGAGAGCCGCCTGGCCGCCTACCACCTGTCGCCCATGCAGGTTTACGGCGCGCTCGGCGCGTTCAACCGCCGCCTGCCCGGCGGGCGTTTCGCCACGGGCAATCGGGAATTCACGCTGGAAGTGGGCCAGTTCCTCGCCACTGCGGCCGACGTGGCGGGCGTGGTGGTGGGCGTCACCCAGGGCAAGCCGGTCTACGTCCGGGACATCGCCCAAGTGACCGACGGCGGCGAAGAGCCCGGCCAGTACGTCCAGCACGCTGATGGCGGCGCATTCCACCCGGCGGTGACACTGGCCGTCTCCAAGCGCAAGGGCACCAACGCCATCACCGTCGCCGAGCACGTCCTGCAGCGCGTGGACGCGCTCAAGGGCCGCCTGATCCCGGCGGACGTGCACGTGACCATCAGCCGCCACTACGGCGAGACCGCTTCCGAGAAATCGAACGAGCTGCTGTTCCACATGGCCATCGCCGTGATCTCGGTGAGCATCCTGATCGGCATCACCCTGGGCATTCGCGAGCTGTGGATCGTCTTCATCGCCATCCCGGTGACACTGGCCCTCACGCTCACCGTATTCTACCTGTACGGGTACACCCTGAACCGCATCACCTTGTTCGCGCTGATTTTCTCCATCGGCATCCTCGTGGACGACGCCATCGTGGTCGTGGAGAACATCGTCCGCCACGCGCGAATGGCCGTCAACAAGGGTCGGTCCATCGTGGACATCGCCGTCGAGGCCGTCGACGAGGTGGGCAACCCCACCATCCTGGCCACCATGACCGTCATCGCCGCCATCCTGCCCATGGCCTTCGTGGGCGGGCTGATGGGCCCGTACATGCGGCCCATCCCGGTGGGCGCCTCAGCCGCGATGATATTCTCCCTGATCGTCGCCTTCCTGGTGACCCCGTGGGCGTCGGTCCGCCTGCTCAAGTTGCGCGGCGGCCACGACCACGGCGAGCAGGAGGACTTGTTCACCCGCTTCTATCGTCGGGCCATGGACCGGCTCCTGCACCGGCCGGCCTACCGATACGGCTTCCTGGCGCTGGTGCTCGTCCTGCTGCTCGGCTCGATGGGGCTCGTTTTCATCGAGTTCGTGGAAGTCAAGATGCTCCCCTTCGACAACAAGAGCGAGTTCCAAGTGATCGTGGACATGCCCGAGGGAACCACCCTGGAGACCACCGCGATGGTCACCCGCCGGCTGGCCGAGAAGGTGCTGGAACACCCCGAAGTGGTGGACCTGCAGACGTACGCCGGCACGGCCTCGCCCTACAATTTCAACGGCCTGGTGCGGCACTACTTCCTGCGCCAGGGAGCCAACGTGGGCGACATCCAGGTCAACCTCCTGCCCAAGGGCGACCGCGACCTGCAGAGCCACGACATCGCCAAGAAGATTCGCGCCGATCTCCTGCCGGTCGCCCGGGAGTTCGGCGCCCGGATCAAGGTGGCCGAGGTGCCGCCCGGCCCGCCCGTTTTGCAGACGCTGGTGGCTGAGATCTACGGGCCCGACCAGGCCGGCCAGCACCGGCTGGCCCGGCAGGTGCGGGACATTTTCGAGAGCGTCGAGGGCGTGGTGGACGTGGACATGTACCTCGAGGACGACCAGCCGAAAATCAGCCTGCTGGTGGACAAGGAGAAGGCCGCGCTGCACGGGATCTCCGAGGATGACATCGCCCGGACGCTGCGGATCGCCACCGCCGGCGAATCGGCCGGCCTGCTCCACAGCGAAGCGGAGAAAGAGGACGTGCACATCCGCATGCGCCTGGACCGCGCCGCCCGCTCCGATCAGGATCGCATCCTGAACCTGAAGCTCCCCTCCCGCGACGGCCGGTTCGTGCCGCTCGCGGAGCTCGTCCGGGTGGAGCAGACGGTGGAGGACAAGAGCATCTACCACAAAAACCTGATGCCCGTGACCTACGTGACCGCCGACGTGGCCGGGGCCCATGAGAGCCCCGTCTACGCGATCCTCGCGCTGGGTCCGAAAATCGACCAGATCCGGATCCCCGAGGGATACCAGATCGAGCAGCTCACCGCCAACCTGCCCGAGAGCGACGACAAGTACGCCATCAAGTGGGACGGCGAGTGGCACATCACCTACGAGGTCTTCCGCGACCTCGGGATCGCCTTCGCCGCGGTGCTGCTGCTCATCTACATCCTGGTGGTGGGCTGGTTCCAGTCGTTCGACACGCCCCTGATCATCATGGCGGCGATTCCCTTCTCGCTGGTGGGCATCCTGCCGGCCCACGGGCTCATGGGCGCGTTCTTCACCGCCACCTCCATGATCGGCTTCATCGCCGGGGCGGGCATCGTGGTCCGCAACTCCATCATCCTGGTCGATTTCGTCGAGCTGCGCCTGCGCGAAGGGATGCCCCTGGATCAGGCCGTGATCGACGCCGGCGCCGTCCGCTTCCGGCCCATGATGCTCACGGCGGCGGCGGTGATCGTCGGCTCGGCGGTGATCCTGTTCGACCCGATCTTCCAGGGGCTGGCCATCGCGCTGATGGCCGGCGAGGTGGCCTCGCTGG
>CALAMB010000102.1 GCA_937925645.1 uncultured Acidobacteriota bacterium | reverse complement strand
CGGACGAACTCGCCCTCCAGGTCGCGGATGAAGGCCTCGTAGTTCAGGTCCAGCCGGTGCACGTCGCAGGGCGGGAGCAGCCGCCACAGCTCGGGCCGGGCGGCGTCGCCCGGCGGATCGAAATCGGGCGACAGGTGGGCGGTGTGCACCTGCCCGGGCCGGCCGTCGTCCGTGACATCCAGGGCGGTCATGGTGTCCAGCCGCAGCAGCGAGAGGTCCGTCAGGTCCTCCCGGCTCAGCCCCGCCTCGCCGAAATGGGTGTGGATGCAACGGAGGCCGCGGAAGCGGCGCAGGTCGGTGCGGATCCGGCGGAAGTCGGGCAGCTCGATCCGGCCGCGATCACCCACCACGACATACTCGATGGCGCCCTTCCGGTCCACCAGCACGCCCACCTGGCGCCGGATCTCGGCCGCGATCCGGGCCAGGCCGGCCGCGAACTCCGGCGTCAGCAGACTCTGGGCCGGGAGGCGGCGCTGGTAGATTTTCTGGAGCTGGCGGATCTGGCTGGGCTTGAGTCCCGCGGTGTTGCCGTAAATTTTTGAGATGGCTCACCTCCGCCGCGGGCGCGGCCTGGGCCGCCCGCCGTGCCGCTTCAGATGGCGCCGGAACAGCTCGCGCATTCCGGGGCGCCGGACACCGGCGTCGTCGGGCGCGGGCTCGTCCCGCGCGAACGACTCGTACAACTCCCCGTCCTGCACCGTCACCCGCCCCTCGGTGCTGAGGCGCACCCAGTGGGTGCAGTAGGCGCGCCACCGGCCGCCGCCGCACCGGTTGATGCAGAAGGTATCGGTGTCCGTGCAGTTGACGCACTCGCCGAGGAGCAGGCAGACGCGCGGCACCAGCAGGCCGCACGTCCGGCACCGGACGTACGGCTCGTCCACCGGCTCGTAGCGGGGACAATCCGCCCGCGCCCGGTAGTCCTCGATGAGCCCGAACACGCTGCAGCCGTAAAACAGGCGGTCGCCTCGGCTGTTGGCGGAGTCCAGGGACTCGGGGTCATCAAACCAGTTCCGGCAGGTCCGGCAATCGACGATCACGACGGGTTGACCTCGCGGAGGGGTTGCGGGCGGGACTGGGGGATCGGCCGGCGGAGGCGGGGTCCATCGCGGCGCGCGGGGGATCCGGAAGACTTCATCGGCCGTTTCCGCCTGACATCAGGGGGTCCTCGAAAGGGCCGGCCGGGTCCCAGCCGCGGCGGATCAATTTCAGGCGGACGTCGCGGCGGCCGAAGCGGATGGCCTCCTGGCCGGTGGGCATGTAGATGTCCACCTCGCGGCCCTGGATTTCCGGGCCGGTGTCCATGGCGGTGTAGATGCCGGAATAGGCGTCGCCCTGGATCTCCACGATGGAGCCGAGGGGCACCACCCGCGGGTCCACCGCGATGATGCCCCGCCGGACCCACACGCCGCTCTTGGTGATGCCGAACACGGAGTAGGCGGTGGCCTCGAACGTCTGCCACTCGCCGTCATCAGGCAGCGGCTCGATGACCGGCGCCGGGGCGGGCGCCGGCAGGTGGGGCTCCAGTTCCAGGCTGAAGGCGGACTCCTCATCGATCGTGCGCGCAAAGATCACCCGGTTCTCCAGCGCCACGTAGGAGAACAGGACGACGTTGAGCAACAGGATCAGCACCAGAATCGACTTCCGGATGTACATCGCCCCTCCAGGCCGACGTTATCGTCGGCTGAGGATATTATAAACTGAAAGTCAAACAGTCGCACCCCGCGGATTTCCGGACCGCCGCGCCGGCGGCGCGCCGCACCGCCCGAAGCCCTTGGGCCGCGCGGGAAAGTCTGGTATCATATCCCGGCACACGGAGGGCGGATGAAGGCGTACCTGTCGGGTTCCATGGAGTACGCGCCGGACTTCGGGGCCGGCTGGCGGGAGGAAATCGAGGCGTTCCTGCGCGGCGCGCTGCGCCACGAAGTGTACAACCCGGCCCGCGACATCCGCAAGAACCTCTCCGCCGAGGAGCTGGCCAATTTCCGGCGCTGGAAGACCGACGACCCGGCCCGGTTCCGGGCGGTGATCCGCAAGATCATCCACTACGACCTGGACGTCCTCGAGGGAGGGGTCGGGTATGTCGTCTGCCACTGGGACCGGCACTGCCGGCGCGGCGGTGGCACCCACGGCGAACTCACCACCGCCTTCCGCCGGGGCATCCCGGTCTATCTGATGACCGAGGAGCCGCCCCACGAGATCAGCGGCTGGATCCTCGGCTGCTGCGACGAGGTGTTCGGCTCCTGGCCGGAGCTCCGCGCCTTCCTGCTGGCGCGCTATCCCCAATGATCATTCGGAGGCACGCTTCATGCAAAAGTTCATCCGCGGACAGATGGGTTGGATCGAGGTGATCACCGGCAGCATGTTCAGCGGCAAGAGCGAGGAACTCATCCGCCGTCTGAAGCGCGCCGAGATCGCCAAGCAGCGGATCCAGGTGTTCAAGCCCCGCCTGGACGACCGGTTCAGCGAGACGCACATCGTCAGCCACAGCGAAATGAAATATCAGGCCGAGATTGTGAAAATGGCCGGCGAGATCATGGAGCGGGTCCTGCCCCGAACCGAGGTGGTGGGCATCGACGAGGCCCAGTTCTTCGACCCCGGCATCGTGGACGTCTGCAACCGCCTGGCCGACATGGGCAAGCGCGTCATCGTGGCCGGCCTGGACCGGGACTACCGTGGCATGCCGTTCGACCCCATGCCCCAGATCATGGCCATCGCCGAGGACATCACCAAGACCGCCGCCATCTGCATGCAGTGCGGCAATCCCGCCTACTACACCCAGCGGCTAATCGCCAGCCAGGAGCGCATCGTCGTCGGTGCGGCCGACGCCTACGAGGCCCGCTGCCGGCGCTGTTTCGAGCCGCCCCAGCCGGATCCGCCGAAAGACCCGCCGGCGTGATCCCCCGCCACCGGGCCGACCCCTCCGGACCTGCGGCGACGGGGCCGACCTGCTATAATGAATTCAGGATGACGCCGAACCGCCGCACCCGCGCCGCATCCCCGCCCGTCCGGAACCGCGGGGAACGCGGCGCCGCCGGCGCCGGACCGCAATTCACCCCGGGAGGCGAACTATGTGGTGCCCCACCTGTCGAGCGGAGTACGTGGAGGAGATCCGCCGCTGTCCGGTCTGCGACGTGGACCTGGTGAGCGAGCTGCCCGACGAGACCCCCGAGTACATCCCAGAAACCTGGAAACTGGCGATGGAGTACACGGACGAAATCGCGGCCAGCCTGGCGGAGGGGCTGCTGGCCGAAAACGACATCCCGTGCAAACTCGAGAATCTGACCTTCCACGCCGAGCCGGTCGCCGTGTCCCAATCATTCAGCCGCGTGCGGGTCTGGGTGGAGGAGGAGAATCTGGCCTCAGCCCAGGCGATCCTGGCCGAAGTGGACAACTACGCACTCTGTTCGGAGTGCGGCGCGGCGGTGAAGAAAGAGGACGCGGTGTGCCCCCAGTGCGGCGTCACGCTGGAGGACGAGCCGGCGGGCGACTGACCGCGCCGCCTCCAGGAGGCCGCGACCGGCCCGGGCGGACCGACCCGGCCCGGCGCGCGGCGAGCGCCCGGACCGACCTGCCGCACGGGCTCATGGAACTCAGGGGACGACAAACAGTTCCCCGGCGACTACCTCGCGGACTCCGGGCAGCTTGCGGATATCGGCGACGAGCCGTTGTTTGGTCTCCTCGGTGGCCACCTGGCCGAACAACTCCACCCGCCCGGCGGCGCAGTTGACGCTGACGGTGCTTCCCTTGTATCCCAGCCGGATCTTGTTCAGTACCAGGAAGGTCAGGTCCTTGTCGGACAGCTCGTAGACCACCCCGCCGGCGGCGCCGGACGCCGCCGGCGCGGCGGGCGCGGCGGTGCCCGGGGTGGCGGTGCGCGCGGCCTCCGCGGCCCACCGGCGGCGGGCCTCTTCCTCCATGGCCTTGCGGCGGGCTTCCTCAACCTGCCGCTGCTTCATCTTTTCCGCCGCCTCGCGTCGGGCATCCTGCTCCAGACTCTCCAGGAACGCGGATTTCTTTTTCTGCTCATCAGACGACGAACAGCCCGTCGCCGCCGCCGCGGCCAATAGAAGCGCCGCCGCGGCGCAGACGGAGCACACAGCTCGGAATCGGCGGGTCATGGCGTGAAACATCCCCTTGAACGGCGTCACCCGCGGCGCGGCCGCGGGTGCAAGTCGGGGCGGAAACCCGTCGCCGGGCTCCCGCCCCCGATATTCAGAACGCGCCGCGGGCGTCCCCCTCAGGAGGTGAACGCCGCCTTGACGTTCTTATCCAGCAGCACGACCAGCGCCCAGATGCCGATGGGCAGGCCGAGGCAGCAGCACGGCCAGATGCAGGGCAGCATGGGGAGAATCGCCGCCACCATGGCGAACACGTAGGACTGCAGGGCCTTCATCTTCATCGCGCCGAAAATGACCACGCCGCAGATGGCGATGGAGATGATGCTCATCAGGATGCCGATGCCGCCCGACATCATGGAAAACGCCTGGCTGGGCATTTCATCGGCCATATCGCCCATGAACGACATGCCGGTCCCCAGGATGTTCAGCAGGAGCATCACGATGTGCCACAGGATCGAGAGGCCGGCAACCACCATGAGCAGGATGGCCGGCAGCGACACCTTGGACAGGGCGGTCGCGGGGTCCGCGGGCGGCGTCACCGGGGGCGGCACGCCGGAGGACGGCGGCGGCGGCGCTGGCGGCGGCGGAGCGGGCGCCCCGGCGTACGGGGGCGGCGACGGCGGACCGGGCGGCGGTCCCGGCGGCGGGGGCGCCGGCGGCGGCGGCGTCGCGGCTACCGCGGGGAATGAGAAGCCGCAATTCTTGCAGAATTTTGCCGAATCGGGATTCTCCGTGCCACATGCAGGACAAAACATCGGGACCTCCAACATTGCGGATGAGTTATGTACCGAAGTGTAACGGCGAGCCGCGAAAAAAGCAAACGCAATTTTGGCTCCGCCGTCCGCGTCCCCCGGCGTCGCGCGGGCCTGCGCGATTTGTCCGACGGCATGCGGCTTGGGTCGGCCCGCAATGCCCCACGCCTGCGGCTGCCGGATGATCCTTAGTCAATAGACGGCGGCATGCCGGATTCTCACGCGTTCCCAAATCCCGGCGACATATTCGGTTCCGCCGCGTCGGTAACACGATACCGGTTGCGACCATGTGCCCGCAGCTGAAAAATGTAGTTCAGATCCGGCGGAGGCGGTTATAGAATAGTCCCACTGCAAACATCATCGAAGCGAGACAACCGTGAGGGAGGTCGGGATGGGGGAAAAGAAGTTCCTGCTGCTGGAGCCGTTCGAGTCCGCCTGGGCCCACATGCGCCGCACGCTGTTTCAGCCGTTCCTTTGGCAGAAGTGGTTCGCCTGGGGCCTGCTGGCGTTCATCGGCGCCAACATCCAGCACGGCGGCGGGTTTCCCAACATCTTCAGCTACATCATGGACGAACAGGAGCACCGCTCCGACCATTTCACCGGCAGCGGCTTTCCGGCCGAGGCGCTGCCCGGCGACCTGTCGTCCTGGTTCGGAGGCAACGCCTGGGTCATCGCCGCGGTGATCGGCGGCATCGCGCTGGTGTTCCTGGCCGTCATCATCCTGCTGACCTACATTTTCAGCCGCGGCCGGTTCATGTTCGTCGAGTGCCTCGTGGAAAACAAGACCGCCATTGGCGAAAGCTGGCGCCGCAACGGCACCCCGGCCCTGTCGCTCTTCTGGTGGTACATCGGCTTCAGCGTGTTCATTCTCCTCCTGCTGCTGCTGGCGGGGGTAACCGTCTTCCTCACCCTGTTCCGCGACGGCGAGTTCGCCCCCTTCGGCGAGATCTGGCCGCAGCTCCTGGCCGTGGGTTTCGGCACCCTGCTGGCCATCCTTCCCATCGCCGCCATCGCCATCTACCTGGAAGATTTCGTGGTGCCCCTCATGTGGAGCCGCCGCATCCGCGTGCTCGAGGCCTGGAACGCCTTCTTCAACATCTTCCAGGAGCACACCGGCGCCCTGCTGCTGTACCTGCTGATGCGCCTCGGGCTGAGCATCGCCGCCGGCTTCGTGATGAGCTGCGGCGTCTGCCTCACCTGCTGCGTCGCCGCGCTGCCGGTGATCGGCCAGACTCTGCTCCTGCCCATCTACGTCGTGATGCGCATGTACCCCATCCAGGCGCTGGCCCGGGTGGAACCTTCGCTGGCGGAGCGCCTGGCAGCCTTCGCGCCGCCGGTACCCGCCGTTCCGGTCGAGCTGCCGCCGGCGCCCGCCGTCGGCCCCGAGCCGGACGCGTCACCCGATGACGCGGTCCGGCAGCCGGACGCGGACTTTCCGGTTTCGCCCGACACGCCGCCGGATCCGCCACGGGAATAGTTGTCCGTCGACGGGCCCGCAAGGGAGTCGGCGCCCGGCCGGACACCCTTGCGCGGCGAGCCTCGGCGCGCCGCGCTCCCCTGAAAAGCACGCCGGCCGTGCCTCTTTTGAGACCCCGTTCCGGGGGGTCTTTCTAACCGCTTGATATTCAAAAATATTCAAATTATGTATGGATCCGGGTGAGGAAAACTTGTGGACATCACGGAGCCGTAGTTGTCGAAACCGGATGTCACCCGTTTGCTTAAATATGAGGCAGTTTCGCAACCGACTCAATAATAACGACTTAAATATATACTGTAATCTAGCTGCAAGTCCGCCGGGGAGCTTCCATGAATTCCACAGAATTATCCACAGGGTCCACTTACGCAGATGCGGATAATGACAACTTCGCTTGGGATAAGGGGTTGCGAATGGCGGTCAGATCACATCCGCTATTCGACGACAAAAAGCACATCACCCGTCAGCACGGTTTCGCCTTCCTTGGGACCGATGCGGCTGACGGTGCCGGCACGCGGAGCGACGATGGCGTTCTCCATTTTCATCGCTTCCATGTACAGGATGGTGTCCCCTTCGGCGACCGTTTCCCCCACGTTCTTCAGCACCCGCACGATGAGCCCGGGCATGAAGGCGCGCACCAGTCCCTCCTTCACCATCTTGACTTCCTGGCGCGTGGCGAGGAGCTTGCCGGCCATGATCTCCTGAATCGAGAACACGATGTTGTCCACCTTGACCGCCGCCAGATCGCCGCTGTCGTTGCGGACGGCCTCGATGTCGAACGGCACGCCGTCCACCAGGACGGACATGATCCCCTGCTCGCGGCTCCACGACAGGATCCGGCTGCGGTAGCGGCGGTAGCCGATCTCCACATCCACCTCTTCCGCCGGGTCGGGATAGACGTCGGCAAGGATCACGTTGAAGTTTTTGTTGTCAACGCACACGCGGTACTTCATGGCCGTGGCCTCCCCTCACAGATGGCGGCGGGTGATGAGCTCCACCCGGCCGGACATGCCCCAGACATTGCCGCCGGGGGTGGTCCGCTGAAACGCGGGCGTCCGGAAGCGGCCCATCAGCTCGTGGTTGAGCACGGCCACCAGCGCGGCCACCTCCTGACGGCGGCGGTCGTCGGCGCCCGGCGACACGAAGTCCTTGAGCTTGAGGTCGCACTTCAGGGTGCCGGCGGCGAACGCCTCGCTCCCCACGACGCGGCTCAGGAACGGAATGTTCGTCTGAACGCCCTTCAGCCGGATCGCCTCCAGGGCGTAGCGGGTTTTGGCCAGCGCCTCGGCGCGGGTGCCGGCGAAACAGTCCACCTTCATGACCATGGGGTCGTAGTAGATGTCGATCCGCTTCCCCTTCTGGACGCTGGACAGCACGCTGTAGCCGTAGCCGCCGGGGATATAGTACTCGTGGACCATGCCGGCGGACGGCTGGAAATCGCGGTCGGGGTCTTCGGCGTTGATGCGGCACTCGATGGCGTGCAGCCGCGGCCGGTGCGCGTCGGCGGGCAGGTTCAGCGGGTCGCCCGCGGCGATCCGGAGCTGCTCCTTGATGATCTCCACTCCGTAGACGATTTCGGTGAGCGCGTACTCCACCTGGAGCCGCGGGTTGATCTCCATGAAGTACCAGCGGCCCTTTTCGTCCACCATGAACTCCACGGCCCCGCAGCCGGTGAAGCCGACGCTCCGGATCAGCGCCAGCGCCGCGGCGGCCATCTGGTCGCGGCTTTCGGCGGGCAGCCAGGCCGACGGCGTCTCCGAAACCAGCTTTTGGAAGCGGCGCTGGACGACACACTCGCGTTCGCCGAGCTGGACCGCGTTCCCGTGCCGGTCGGCGAGCACCGGGAACTCGATGTGCACCGCCCGGCGGATGTACCGCTCCAGATAGAACGGCACGTTCAGGCCCTTGATCGCCTGCTCGCGGAGGAAGGTCCGGTAGCTCGTCTGCAGGTCCTCCTTCCGGTAGGCCTTGAAAATGTACCGGCCGCCGGTGCCGGTCACCGGCTTGAGCAGGACGGGGTAGCCCAGGTCCTGCGCCTTCTGGACGAGGTCCGCCTCGTCCTGCACCGGCATGCTGTGCTCCGGCACCGGGATCTTGAGCTGGGCCGCCTTGCTGAGGAGCAGCAGCTTCTCGTGGCAGCTCGCCAGCACCTCCGGCTCCGGCCCGATGAAGGTGATGCCCTTCTCGCGGCAGCCGTGGGCGAATTCCGGCGATTCAGACAGGAAGCCGTATCCGCAGTAGACGGCGTCGGCGCCGGCCGTTTCGGCCGCCTCCAGGATCCGCTGGATGGAGCCGTAGGTGCGGGAGGTCCGCGCCCCGGCCAGCGGCAGCGCCTGGTCGGCGTAGCGGACGTGCAGGGAGTCGGCGTCGACGCTCGAGTAGACGGTGGCGCTCTCGAGGCCCATTTCCCGGATGCAGCGCAGCGCGCTCAGCGCGATCTCACCCCGGTTGGCGACCAGTATTTTCTGCATGGCCTCCTCCCTCCTACAGCGGGATGTTCCCGTGCTTGCGGTACGGACGGCCGACCCGCTTGCCCTGCATCGTCTCCATGGCGGAGATGAGCCGCACCCGGGTCAGGTGGGGCGGGATGATCTCGTCGATGAACCCGTACTCCGACGGCAGCTTGGGGTTGGCGAACTTCTTCCGGTAGTCGTCCAGGAGTTGGGAGCGCTTGCGGGCGGAGTCCTCGGCTTCGGCCAGCTCCCGGCGGAAGATGATATTGATGGCCCCCTCCGGCCCCATCACCGCGATTTCGGCCGAGGGCCAGGCGTAGTTGAGGTCGGCGCCGATGTGCTTCGAGTTCATGACAATGTAGGCGCCGCCGTAGGCCTTGCGGGTGACCACGGTCACGCGCGGTACGGTGGCCTCTGAGAAGGCGTACATCAACTTGGCGCCATGCCGGATGATGCCGCCGAGCTCCTGGCTCTTGCCGGGAAGGAACCCGGGCACGTCGCACAGCACCACCAGGGGAATGTTGAACGCGTCGCAGTAGCGGATGAACCGCGCTCCCTTCACCGAGGCGTTGATGTCCAGGGTGCCGGCGAAGAACTTGGGGTTGTTGGCGACCACGCCCACCGTCCGCCCGTTGAGGCGGGCGAACCCCACCGAGATATTGGGGGCGTAATGCTCGTGCACCTCGAAGTACTGGCCGCGGTCCATCAGGCAGCGGATCACGTCCTTGACGTCGTACGCCTTGATGGGGTCGTAGGGCACGATGTCGTACAGCTCGTCGCAGATGCGCTGGGGGTCGTCGCCGGGGTCCACCACCGGCGGCGGCTCGAGGTTGTTCGACGGGATGTAGCCGAGCAGGGTCTTGACCTTCTGCAGGGCCTCCTCCTCGTCCTCGGCCATGAAGTGGGCCACTCCGCTCTCCGTGTTGTGGGTCTGGGCGGAGCCCAGCTCGTCGAAAGTGACCTCCTCCTTCGTCACGGCCTTGATCACGTCGGGGCCGGTGATGAACATGTGGCTGGTGCCCTTGACCATGAACACCATGTCCATGATGCCCGGCGAATAGACCGCGCCGCCGGCGCACGGGCCCATGATCACGGCGATCTGCGGGACGATCCCAGATGCGTTCGTGTTGCGGTAGAAGATGTCGCCGTAGCCGGCCAGGCTCATGACCCCTTCCTGGATACGGGCGCCGCCGCTGTCGTTGAGACCGATCACCGGCGCACCGTTCTGGACCGCCAGGTCCATCACCTTGCAGATCTTTTCCGACTGCTTTTTACCCAGCGACCCGCCCAGCACGGTGAAATCCTGCGCGTAGACGTACACCAGCCGGCCGCCGATGGCGCCGTAGCCGGTGATGACGCCGTCGCCCGGGTAGACCATCTTGTCCATGCCGAAGTCGTTGCACTTGTGCTGAACGAAGGTGTCGAGTTCGTGGAATGAGCCGGGGTCCAGCAGGATATCCAGCCGTTCCCGGGCGGTGAACTTGCCCTTGGCGTGCTGGCTCTTGATCTTGTCGGGGCCGCCGCCCTGGCGGGCGACCTCGATCATATCGAGCAATTCGCGCGTTTTCTCACGCAGAGTGGTCATGGTCTGTCTCCTGTGCCGGGATGAGCCCGTCTATCTTAATCACGCCCCCCCGGGAATGCAACGCAAATCCCGGGGCGGGCGGGTTCCGGCCGGCCTGGCTGCGGAGGCCAGGCGGGCGGCCAGTCGGGGCCGCGGCGGTGCGGGTCGCGCGGCTAGATCGTGGCCAGCATGACGGCCTTGATGGTGTGCTTGCGGTTTTCCGCCTCGTCCCAGGCGCGGCTCTGCGGGCCGTCGAGGACGTCGGCGGTGACCTCCTGTCCCTTCACCGCCGGCAGGCAGTGGAGGAACACGGTGTCGCGCCGACCGGTGGCGGCCAGGGCCTTGGCGTTGACCTGGTAGGGGGTCAGGAGCTGGATGCGCTCCTTGGCCTTGCTCTCCTCGCCCATGGACGCCCACACGTCGGTGTAGATGATCTCGGCGCCCTTCACCGCCACCTTCATCTGGTCGGTGACGGCGATGGAGCCGCCCGAGGCCTTGGCCCACGCCTGGCACTCCTTGACCAGCTCCTTGGCGGGCCAGAGCGACTTCGGCGCGGCGATGACGTAGTGCAGGCCCATCTTGGCGCAGCCGATCATGAGCGAGTTGGCCATGTTGTTGCGGCCGTCGCCGGCGTACACGAACCGGATGCCCGCCAGGCGGCCGAAGGCCTCCTCCACGGTCATCAGGTCGGCCAGGACCTGGGTGGGGTGGTACAGATCGGTCAGCCCGTTGTAGACCGGCACGCCGGACCAGCGGGCCAGCGTGTCGACGGTCTCCTGCTTGAAGCCGCGGAACTGGATGGCGTCGAACATCCGGCCCAGCACCCGGGCGGTGTCCTCAACGCTCTCCTTGGCGCCGAGCTGGATGTCGTCGACGGACAGGAACACCGGGTAGCCGCCCTCCTCGCCGAAGGCGGTCTCGAACGCGCAGCGGGTCCGGGTGGACCGCTTTTCGAAAATCAACGCCAGCGTCTTGCCCAGAAAGCGCTGGTGGGCGACGCCCGCCCGCCGGTCCTTCTTCACCTGGTGGGAGATGTCCAGCAGGAAGCGGATCTCCTCGGGGGTCTCCTCCTTGAGGCTCAGCAGCGAACGCCCTTTCATGTTGAATGCCATGGTGTTCTCCTATAAATGATAATTGATAATTGTTCGTCTCAACTGCTATTCCGGTATTCGACCCGATGTCCGATTTCCGATGTCCGAAGTCCGATGCCCGCCCCGGCCCTACTCCCGCGTGAAGTGCGTGCCGGCGCGGCCGTGCAGGGCGTCGTACGCCTTGTCCAGCGAAGCGATGATGGCCCGCTTCCCGCCGCTTTCGAGGAAATCGATCACCGCCTCCACCTTGGGGCCCATGCTCCCCTTGTGGAAGTGCCCCTCGGCCAGATACTGGCGGGCCTCCGCCACCGTCAGGCGGTCGAGGAAACGCTGGTCCGGCTTGTTGAAGTTGAGGGCGACCTTGTCCACTTCAGTGAGGATGATCAGCTCATCGGCGTCGATCTCGCGGGCGAGCACCGCCGAGGCGCGGTCCTTGTCCACGACGCCATCGATCCCCTCGTAGGTGCCGTCGTCCTGAATGTAGACGGGCATGCCGCCGCCGCCGCAGGCGATGACGATGTGCCCGGCGTCCACGAGCTGGCGGATGACGGGACTCTCCACCACCCGGCTCGGGCGGGGTGAGGGCACCACATGGCGCCAGCCCCGGCCGGCGTCCTCCACCATGTGCTTGCCCTCGGCCATCATCTGGCGCGCCTCGTCCTCGGTGTGGAACCGGCCCACCGGCTTGGTGGGGTGCTTCAAACTAGGGTCCTCGCGGTCCACGACGACCTGGGTGACCACGGCCACGACCTCCCGGCTGATCTTTTCGAGGGTGAGGCGGTTCTGAAGCGACTGGGCGATCATGTAGCCCATCTCGCCCTGGGTGTCGGCCACGCAGACGCCCAGCGGCAGGTCGTAGGCGAACCCCCGCGAGCGGTCCACCCGGATCATCATGTTACCCACCTGCGGGCCGTTGCCGTGGGTGATGACGACGTCGTGGCCGTCGCGGATCAGGCCCATGACCCGGTCGATGGCCAGGCGCGTGTTGGCGAACTGCTCGAAGACCGTGCCTTCCTGGCCTTTCTGCAAAATGGCGTTGCCTCCAAAGGCGATGACGATGCGTTGTTTCTTCATGACAGGGGCTCCATGCGCGGAATGCGAATGATGGCGGCCGGCGGGTCGCGGGGTCAGATCAGTTCGATCTCGTCCCCGCTGATGGCCCGCTCGCAGTACCGGCAGCGGAGTTTGAGCGGATTGTCCTCCACCACGGTGAACAGCGTGCCGACCTTCTCATGGTTGGTGATGCACTTCGGGTTGGTGCACCGGACGATGACGGGGATCTCGCGCGGCAGGTGGGCCTTGGTTTTCTGAACCAACTGGTAGTCCCGGATGTTGCACAGGGTGGCTTCCGGCGACAGCACGGCGATCTTGTTGATCTCCTTGGCGGTCAGGGTCCGGTTCTCGATCTTGATCAGGTCCTTGCGTCCCATCTTCTTGGAGTCGAGGAACATGCCGATGGACAGCGTGCTGCCGTCGGTGACGCCCAGCACCTGGATGGCCTTCATGGCCGTGCCCGGGCGCAGATGGTCGATCACCGCGCCGTTGCGCAGCTTGGAGATCCGCATCTCCATGGAGACGGAGCTGTTCTTCTCATCGGTCATAGGTGAACTCCTAGCACCAGCGACAGCAGCGCCTTGCGCACCGTGACGCCGTTTTTCGACTGCTGGAAATACTCGGCCTGGGGATACCTGTCCAGCGCCGGGTCGATCTCGTTGACCCGCGGCAGCGGGTGCAGGATCTTCAGCTCGGGCTTGACGTGCTCCAGCAGCTTCTCGTTGAGGATGTAGACGTTCTTGACCTTCTCGTAATCGAGGGGGTCGGGAAAGCGTTCCTTCTGGATCCGGGTGACGTACAGGATGTCCAACTCCCTGGACACGCCGTACAGGTTCTCGGTCTCGCTGTAAATAATGCCGTGCCGGTCCAGCTCGGAGAGGATGTGGGCGGGCATCCGCAGCATCTCGGGAGCGATGAAGTACATCCGGCAGTCGAAGTGGCTGAGCGCCTCGGCCAGCGAATGAACCGTCCGGCCGTACTTCAGGTCGCCCAGGAAGCCCACGTGGAGTCCGCGAAGCGTCTGCTTGTTCTTGAGGATGGTGTACAGGTCAAGGAAGGTCTGGGTGGGGTGCTGGTTGGTTCCGTCGCCGCCGTTGATCACCGGGATGTCGGCGCCCTCGGCGGCCGCCCGCGCCGACCCCTCGAGCGGGTGGCGGATGACCATCGCGTCGGCGTACCCTTCGATCATCTTGGCCGTGTCGCGCACCGACTCGCCCTTGGCCGCCGAGCTCACCGCCGCGTCGGTGAAGCCCATCACCGAGCCGCCCAGGCCGATCATGGCGCTCTCGAAGCTCAGGCGGGTCCGGGTGCTGGGTTCGTAAAAAAGAGTGGCCAGGATCTTGCCCTGAAGGATGGGGGCGGACGCCGCCTCGAACCGGCTCGCGTAGTCCAGGATGAAGAGGATTTCCTCCTCGCTGAAATCGCGCATGGAGATCACGTCCGCGCCCTGGAACTTCCGGAAATGCTTATCCTGACTGGCCGCCATGTTCACCCCCGGCTCCGGTTAAAGGTGGGATCATACCATAATCGCCCCCGATTGGCACCGGATATTTCCGCGGGCAAATGATCGTCAGCGGGCGGCGCCGGCCGACAGCGGCCAGGTCCCGGGACGGCGCTCCAGGTGGCGGAAACGCAGCCAGAACACCAGCCCGGTTGCCGCCATTTCCAGGATGAGCGCCGCCCAGGCGCCCGGCAGTCCCAGGCCGGCGGGCAACGCCAGCGCCCACGCCAGCGGCAGGGCCAGCAGCCACTGGCCGGCCATGTACACCAGGGTGGGAAAGCGGGTGTCCCCCAGGCCCTTGAGGCAGCCGTACATGACGATGGTCAGCCCGTCGAAGAAGTGGAACACCACCATGAGCGAGACCATCGCCGCGGCCGGAGCCACCAGCTCCGCTTCCAGCGAGAAGGCGCGCACGATGGGCTCGCGGGCCAGCAGGTAAGCCAGCGACAGGGCCACCAGCACCGCGGCCGACAGCTGCAGCGCCAGCCGCGCCGACCGGCTCACCGCCGCCGGCCGGCCCGCGCCGGCCGCCTGGCCCACCAGCGTCGTGGCGGCGATGGACAGCCCCAGGTTGATCACGTACGACAGCGCCATGACCCGCACGGGCACCTGGTTGATCGCCAGGGCGGTCACGCCGATCCACTCCACGATGGTGGAGAACGCGAACAGCCCGCCGATATCCAGCAGCACGTAGACGCCGTTGGGCAGGCCCACGCGGAAAAACTCACGCACGAACGCCCGGTCGGGCCGCTCCCCCGCCCCGGCCACCGGGCGCAGCACCGCCGGCGGCCGCCACCGCAGGATCGCCGCGAACACCAGGAATGAAACCAGGTTGGCCGCAGCGGTGGCCAGGGCGGCGCCCTCGATCCCCATGGCCGGGAAGCCGGCGTGGCCGAAGATGAGGAGGTAGTTCAGGCCGATGTTCATCGCGTTGGCGAGCACCGTCAGGACCATGGGCGTCCGGACGTGGCCCAGGCCGTTCAGGATGTTGGCCCAACCCACGACGACGAACAAAAACGGCGCCCCCAGCGCCCGGCGCGACACGTAGAGGAAGGCCTGGCGTCGGATCTCCGGCTCGATGCCCAGCAGGGCCATCATCCCGTCGGAGGCCCACGACAGCGCCGCGACCGCCAGCCCGGCCGCCAGCCCCAGCCAGAGCGCGAGCCGCACCAGCCGGCGGCAGTCCGCGCCGCGGCCCGCGCCGAAAAACTGGGCGGCGAACGCATTGCCGATGCTGATGAGCCCGATGGGCAATCCGTAAATGAGGAACACCAGGAGCATGCCGTACCCCACCGCCGCCAGCTCGACGGTGCCCAGCGAGCCCACCATCAGCGTGTCGGCCAGGGCCAGCAGGTTGTTGCTGATGTTCGCCAGAATGACCGGCGCCGCCAGGGCCAGCACGTGCCGGTACTCTCGCCAGGGGATCCGGTGCCAGGGGGCCGGCGGTGGCATGACGCGCGGAGGGAGCGCTCAGGGCCGCAGCCGGGCCCGGAGCTCCGGATCGAACCAGAGCCGCCGGCGCAGGCCGAGGATCTGGAGGAAAAAGTAGACGATGTCGCGGACGAGCCGCACCTTGCTGTCGCGAACCTGGTCGTCGCGCCAGCACACCGGGATCTCCCGCACCCGACAGCCCGCCCGGCCGGCCAGCAGCAGGAGTTCGGAGTCGAAGAACCAGTGCGAATCGCGGGTCAGCGGCAGGAGGCGGTCCCGAACGGAGCGGCCGATCGCTTTGAACCCGCACTGGGCGTCGCGGAACGGCGCCCGGAAGAACACCCGCAGGCACAGGTTGTACCCGCGGGAGGAGACCTCGCGGCTCAGCGACCGGTCGATCACCCGGGCGCCGGGGATCAGCCGGCTGCCGATGGCCGCGTCGGCGCCGTCGCGCACCGCCCCCAGCAGCTCGGGCAGGTGACACAGCTCCGTGGCCAGGTCGGCGTCCATGTACGCGTAGATGTCGGCCTCACGCCCGGTCCAGCACTGCCGGAGCGCCCGGCCGCGTCCCTTCTCGGCCACGCGGACGTACTCCACGCCCACGAGCCGCTCGGCCAGCCCCTGGCCGATGGTCCCGGTGGCGTCGGTGGACGCGTTGTCGGCGATGAGCAGGGTCCAGTTGTAGCCCTCCAGGCGGGTCTCGCAGAACTCCCGAAGGACCGTCACGTTCGCCTCGAGGATCTCGGCTTCGTTGTGGCACGGCAGCGTGATGAGCACGCGGGGCACGGACATGACGTTTTTCCTCGGCCCGGCCGGAGCCGGGCGGGCGGTTCCGGAAGGACAGCCGCCGGCGCTCGCGCGGGGGGGCCGGCCTCAGCAGCGGCTGATGTAGGTGCCGGCGTCGGTGTTGACCTTGATGATGTCGCCCTCCTCGACGAAGGGGGGCACCTGGACCACCAGGCCGGTCTCCAGCTTGGCGGGCTTGGTCACGTTGGACACGGTGGCGTTCTTCATCGCCGGGTCCGTTTCGACCACCAGCAGCTCCACCGCGGCGGGCAGCTCGACACCCACCGGCTTGCCATCGTAGAAATCCACCGCGATGACGGTTTCGGGCTTGAGGTAGCTCACCGCATCGCCCAGCGCTTCGGGGCCCAGGCTGACCTGCTCGTACGTCTCAGTGTTCATGAAGTAGAAGTGGTCGCTGTCGGCGTAGAGGTAGGACATCTGGTGGGTGTCGAGAAAGGCCTTTTCCACCCGGTCGGTGGAGCGAAAACGGTAATCCTTCTGGGTGCCGGTTTTCAGGTTGCGCAGTTTGGTCTGGACGAAACCCCGCAGGTTGCCCGGCGTGGCGTGGTGGTACGTGAGCACCTGGTAGAGCTCGCCATCCATCTTGATGATGACGCCCTTGCGGATATCGGTGGCGTTGATCATGATCGGGGGATACCTCCCTCAGGGAATCTGCGTGGGCACGGGCCGCGGGGCCGCACCCGTATGGAATCCCGGACCGTCCGCCGCGGCGGCGGTTCGGGCGCGTTCACGGGACGATGGCCTCCAGGCCGTGCAGGTACGGCCGCAGCGCCGCCGGGACAGTCACCGAGCCGTCGCGCTGCTGGCCATTCTCCAGCAGCGCCACCCACGTGCGGCCGATGGCCAGGCCCGAGCCGTTCAGGGTGTGCAGGTAGCGCACCTTGCCCCCGTCCGCCGGCCGGTAGCGCAGATTGGCTCGGCGCGCCTGGAAATCCTTGAAGTTGCTGCAGGAGGAGATCTCCACGTACTTGCCGGCGCTGGGGAGCCACACCTCGAGATCGTACGTCTTGGCCGAGGAGAACCCCATGTCGCCGGTGCACAGCGCCATGACGCGGTACGGCAGCTCCAGGCGCCGGAGAATCCGCTCGGCGTCGGCGGTGAGGCTCTCGAGCTCGGCCATGGACTCCTCGGGCCGGCAGAACTTGACCAGCTCCACCTTGTGGAACTGGTGCTGCCGGATGAGCCCCCGCGTCTCCTTCCCGTGGGCGCCCGCCTCGGAGCGGAAGCACGGGGTGAAGGCGACGTGGCGGATGGGCAGGCCGGCCTCGGGCAGGATCTCCTCCCGGTAGAGGTTGGTGACGGGAACCTCGGCCGTGGGGATCAGGTAGAACGGCCAGCCCTGCAGGCGGAACAGGTCCTCCTCGAACTTGGGCAGGTTGCCGGTGCCCACGAGCGCGTCGGCGTTGACGATGTACGGCGGCAGGATCTCCTGGTAACCGTGCTCCCGGACGTGCACGTCCAGCATGAATGCGGCCAGCGCGCGCTCCAGCGCCGCGCCGGCGCCCCGGTAGACGGCGAATCGGGCGCCGGTGATCTTGCCGGCCCGGTCCATGTCGAGGATGTTCAGGGCGCGTCCCAGGTCGACGTGGTCCCGCACCGGGAAATCGAACGCTCGCGGCTGGCCCCACCGGCGGACCTCCACGTTCTCTTCGGCGGAGGCGCCCACCGGCACCGAGTCGTCGGGCAGGTTGGGCACGTTGAGGAGAAAGCCGTCGAGGTTCCGCTCCGTTTCATCGAGCTCCGCCTCGAGCCCCTTGATCTCCTCGCCCACCGCCTTCATGCGCGCCATCTCGGCGGCGACGTCCCGGCCCTCCTTTTTCAGCCGCGGGATCTCCCCCGAGACCCTGTTGCGCAGCGCCCGCAGCTCCTCGACGCGGACGAGGATCTCGCGGCGCCGCCCCTCCAGCCCGGTAAAGGCATCGAAATCCGGCGCCGCGCCGCGCTGGGCGATTTTCGCTTTGACAAACTCGAGGTTTTCCCTTACAAACTTCAGATCCAGCATCCAAAAACTCCACCGGGAACGAAAAGAGGTATTTTAAAAAAAAGCAGTCCAAATTACAATATGATCCTGACCCGACGACACACCGACCGCGAGGCGAACACGATTCATGGGTGGTGACCGGCAGCCGAAGCCCATCCCGCAGCTGCTCTACGCCGCAACGACCGACACCGGCCGGGAGCGCCAGAACAACGAGGACGGCGTGGTGGCCTGCGATTTCACCACCGCCACCGGCCACCGGCAGGCCGTGTCGGCGTTCTTCGCGGTGTCCGACGGCATGGGCGGCCACAACGCCGGCGAGATCGCGGCCATGACCGCCATCCGGAGCGTGGCCGACTCCCTCACCCGGAGCTACTTCCTGCCCGTCCTGCGCACCGACATCTACCAGCTCCCCGAGCACGTCTACAACTACCATTTCCGCCGCACCAAGCGCCGCCCGTCCCGCCCCAATGCCCGGCGGATCCTCGCCGCCGCCATGGAACGGGCCAACGACTCGATCATCGACCTGTCCCGCAAGAACCCCGCGTTCTTCGGCATGGGCGCCACCCTGACGGCGGCGGTGCTGGCCGATTGCCGGCTCACGGTGGCCAGCGTCGGCGACAGCCGCTGCTACGTGTTCGCCGGCAAGCGGCTGCAGCAGGTGACGAAGGACCACACCATCGTCAACCAGATGGTGGAGCTGGGCCGGATCTCCCCCGAGGACGCCCTCCATCATCCCGGCCGCAATTTTCTCTACAAGAGTCTCGGCTCCTCCGAGCGGCTCGAGTTCGACCTGTTCGACATGGAGCTGGCCCCGCCGGCCTGGATCCTGCTCTGTTCCGACGGGCTGACCAGCATGGTGCCTGACTCCGAGATCGCCCGGGTGATCGCCGACTGCCGCCAGCCGCACCGGGGCGCCGCGGAACTGATCCGGCGGGCCAACCGGGCGGGCGGCAAGGACAACATCTCCGTGGTCTTGGCGAAGCTGACATGATGCACGGCTGGCCGCACGACCCCACGTTCGAATCTCCCGCGCCGCCGCGGGCGCGCCGGTCCCGTCCGCGCCGCCGGCTGGCCGACGGCCGCCGCCGCAAGTCCCTGCTCCAGCCCGGCCACGTGTTCTTCAACCGCTACGAGATCATCCGCCGGGTGGGTGGCGGCGGCATGGGCAACGTCTATCAGGCGCGCGACGTCCGGCTGTCCAACCGCTCGTGCGCCATCAAGGAGATGATCGACCTCTACAGCGAGCCCGAGGAGCACGAGCGGACCCTCAACGAGTTCAAGCGCGAGGCCGCGCTGCTGGCCACGTTGCAGCACCCCGGCATCCCGAAGGTGTACGACTACTTCATGGAGGACGACCGGTACTACCTGGTCATGGAGTACGTCGACGGGATGGACCTGAACAAGTACCTCAAGGAGTACGGCGACAAGCTGCCCGAGGCGAAGGTCATCGGCATCGGCATCCAGATCTGCGACGTCCTCCACAGCCTGCACACCCACAAGCCGCCGGTGATCTACCGCGACCTGAAGCCCAGCAATATCATGGTCACCGCCGGCGACCGGCTGGTGCTCGTCGACTTCGGCATCGCCCGCTTCCTCACCGCCAACCTCACCGACATCACCACCATCGGCACCATGGGCTTCGTGCCGCCCGAGGTGTACGAGGAGTCCATCGAGCCGGCTTCCGACATCTATTCGCTGGGCGCCACCCTGTTCTACTTCATGACCGGCGTCTCGCCGCAGACCAAGCCCATCCTGATCTTCGACTTCACCAAGAACCCGCGGCCGCGGGAATACAACGCCGACCTCAGCCCCGAGATGGAGGCGGCCATCGTCCGGAGCGTGAGCTACGACGCGCGAAACCGCTTCTCCTCCGCCTACGCCATGAAGCGGGAGCTGGAGTCGATCCTGCAGACCCGCCACGCCGGCGCCGACGACAAGGACCTGCTGACGCTGCTGGCCGAGAAGAAGCGGCGGTCCGAGCGCAAGACCATGGTGGTCCCCGTCATCGACGAGACGAAGGCGGAGATGTCCAGCGATTTTGAGTCGCTGCGCCGGGAGTTCGAGGAGGAGTTCAAGGACTTTCTGCCTATCTCCGACGACGTGATCCGGACCGCCTCGGCCGCCAGCATCGACATTTACTGCGTGAAGTGCTTCGCCTCGCTCTCCGAGAACGACCTGGTCTGCCACAAGTGCGGCACCGAACAGCCCCACTCCCCCTTCATCAAGGTGCCCAAGGCGCTGCTGAAACTGGAGCAGCAGCACCAGGTGTTCAACGTCATCAAGGACATCACCATCATCGGCCGGCGCGACCCCGAGCGGCGCTGCTACCCGGAGATCGACCTCACCCCGTTCGACTCGGGCAAGCACATCTCCCGTCTCCACGCCCGGATCCTCAAGCTCAACGGCGAGTACTACATTGAGGACCTGAAGAGCAAGAACAAGGTGGTCATCAACAGCCGCTACCTGCTCCAGTCGGGCATCACCCACAAGCTGAATTCCGGCGACACCGTCAAGATCGGCCGGCTGGTGTTCCGCTTCGAGAAGCAGTAGCCCCCCCCGCCGGTTGCTTTTCCCCAGCGCTCTGGTACAATGGCCCCTCGCTCGAGGAGCCATGACGCGACCGATCCATCACGTGCTGCTGTTCGACATCGACGGGACGCTGATCACCACCGGCGGCGCCGGCCGCCGCGCCATGGAGACCGCCTTCCGCGACGTCCACGGCGTCGCCGACGCCATGGCCGAGGTGGTCCTTTCGGGCAAGATCGACCCCATGATCTACGACGAGGTGTGCCGCCGCTTCCGCCTGGCGCCCGCCCTGGACCGCTTCCGCGAGGCGTACCTCGACAACCTGGCCGCAGAACTCCCCCGCTTTCGCGACCGCGGCGCCGTGATGCCCGGCGTGGCCGGGCTGCTGCGCCACCTCGACGGCGCGCCGGGCGTGCTGCTGGGACTGCTCACGGGGAACTGGCGCGAGGGCGCGTACGCGAAGCTCCGGTTCTACGGGATTGACCGCCACTTCCCCTTCGGCGCCTTCGGCGGCGACGCCGCCGACCGGAACGCGCTGCCGGAGGTGGCCCGTCGGCGCGCAGCGGAGATGGCCGGGCCGGCCGTGACGGCGGCCACCCGCTTCACCGTGATCGGCGACACCCCGCGGGACATCCAGTGCGCCCTCGGCTCCCACTGCCTGGCGGTGGCCGTGGCCACCGGCGAGTACCCCGTCGAGGAGCTGGCCTCCTACCGGCCCCAACTCCTGCTCCCCGACCTGGCCGACCCCGCCGCCTTCTGCCGCCCCCTGGACCTCCCCTGCCCGG
>CALAMB010000101.1 GCA_937925645.1 uncultured Acidobacteriota bacterium | reverse complement strand
CGACCACCGGGTTCACCGCCTCGAGATGCGACGGGTTGTAGGCGAGCTCCACGCGGATGGCGCGGCCGTCGGGCGTGGTGACCTGCCGCGTGTAGCCGAGGTGGTACTTGACGTCGCCCACGAAGACATCGTCGCCGTAACGCCTTCCCTCGAACTCCTCGAAGATGTCGTGGGGCGGCTTGCCCATGGTGTTGGCCAGCACGTTGAGCCGGCCGCGGTGGGGCATGCCGATGACCACGTCGGCCACTCCGCTGCGCGCGCCGGAAGCGATCAGCGCGTCCAGCGCGGGGATCAGAGTCTCGCTGCCCGACAGCGCGAAGCGTTTCTGGCCCACGAAGCGGGCGTGGAGGAAATTTTCGAAGACGACCGCCCGGGTGAGCCGGTCCAGGATGCGGCGCTTGACCTCGGGGGAGAACCGGGGGCGGTTGCGGGTGGCCTCCATCCGCTGCCGCAGCCAACGGACGCGCTCGGGGTGCCGGATGTACATGAATTCGACGCCGACGGAGGCGCAGTACGTCTCTTCAAGATGGGCGATGATCTCGCGGAGCGGCGCCGGGCCGAGGCCGATCTCGGCGCCCGCCTGAAACGTCCTGTCCAGGTCGTTCGGGGTCAATCCGAAGTTGGCGATGTCGAGGGTGGGCGTGTACGGCCGCCGCGTGCGCACCGGGTTGGTCCGGGTGAAGAGGTGGCCGCGGGTCCGGTAGCCGTGGATGAGGTTGATCACCCGGAATTCGGCCGGATCGAAGGCGGCGGCGCGGACGTCGGGGCGGGATGGGGCGTCCGGCTCGGCCGATGATGGCGCGGCCTGGCGGAGGCCCAGGTCGAAGCCGCTGAAGAAGTGGCGCCAGCTGGCGTCCACCCGGGCCGGGTCGGCGGACCACTCGCGGTAGAGCGCGTCCACGAACTCCGGGTGGGCGCTGAACAGGAAGGAGTAGCGGGCCGGATCCCAGTCGGTGGAATCGGGGGGGGCGTCGGATCGGTTCTTGGTTGCGTCGTCGGCCATGCCGGAACCCTGCGATCCATTCTAGGTGACCTGTTTTCAGATGTCAAACAGGGTGGAACGGATGCAGCCGGCCGCCGGCGGTTCCGCCGGCACCGGGAGAGCGGGCAGGTGCGATCAAAGCTGGCGGAAAGCCGACCGGCGCCGGCGCCCGTCAGTCGGCGGCGTAGATGATCTCCAGGCGGCGGATCCGGAGTGCGGTCACCACCAGGACGGCGAGGGCGAACGCCGCCAGTCCCGCGACCGCCAGCAGCGGTGAAATCGAATCCGTCATCAGGGCGAACGGACTGGGCGGCAGCGGCACCGGATTGAGGGCCTGCAGGTAATACACCACGCTGATCATCTTGAGCCAGCCAGGGAGCAGGAAGTTGATGCTCTCGAGGCCGAACAGGGCCAGGACGGGGAGCACCGGATTCCGGAAAAGGGCGCCGAACAGGATGAAAACGGCCCCGTACCCGAGGCAGGCCAGCGCCGTGACACCGATGTAGCCGCCCAGGTATCCCAAACCGGGCCCGTGCAGCAGGTATTGTTCAAGGCCGGTCCGGCCCAGGGGTAACCGCATGAGCAGGAAGGATCCGGCGGCGCTGATGCCGAACAGCGTGGCGGTCGCCAGCAGCCCGGCGAGGAACTTGCCGGCCGCGATCACTTCCCGCCGGACCGGCGCCAGCAGGTAGTAGTGGAGGGTTTTCTCCAGCATGTCCCCCCGGAAGACGCCGGTGAAGATCGCCGCGCAGCCGAAGAAGACCAGGAACCGCAGGAAGAACGTCTGGAAGAAAACGGCATAGCCCTGGTCGAGCTGCACGGGGTTGGTCGGCTTGCCGATGACGATCCGCACGATCGAGACCGCCCCGATGATCAGGACGGGCAGCAACGCCAGCAGCAGGGGACCCACGAGCCGGCGGGCCCGACGGCATTTGCGCAGCTCCAGGCGGGTCACCGCCACGGTCTGGCGGCGCCACAGCCGCCAGGGCCAGGATGAGATCTCGGGCAGGGTCATGATGCGCGGCCTCCTTCGTTGCCGATGAGGTAGTCGTAGAGCGACTGCACGTCGTCGTCGGCGGGCTGGATGCCCTCCATGGCCAGGTTCTCGTCGACGGCGATGCGGTTCATGAGCCGGTAGAAGCCGGCGGCGTCTTTCGTCCGCAGCAGCAGGCCGCGGCCGTCGGGGTGGAGCTTGACCTCCACGGCGTGGTTGAGCTCGAAGATCCGCGCCGCCAGCACCGCCGGGCGGTCGCAGCGGACGAGGATCTGCATGGGGTGCTCCTCGACTTCCTCGCGGACGTCGTGGATGCCGCCTTCGGCCACCACGTAGCCGTGGTTCATCAGGATGACCCGGTCGGAGAGGATGTCCACCTCATGCAGGATGTGGCTGGAGACGATGACGATGCACCCGTCCGCCGCCACCTCCTGGAAGATGGCGATGACCTCGGCTCGGGCCATGGGATCGAGGCCGTTGAGGGGCTCGTCGAGGATCAGGACGCGGGGCTTGTGGGCGATGGCCTGGGCCAGCTTGACCCGCTGCCGCATCCCCTTGCTGTAGGCGGCGATCTTCCGCCCGGCCGCGTCGGTCATGTTCACGCGGGCCAGGGCGTCCCGGGTGAGCGCCTCCACTTCCGTCTCGGGCAGGCCGTGGAGCCGCAGGTAGCCGCGGATGAAGTCATAACCCGTCAGCCCCTTGGGGAAGGCGTCGTACTGGGTGCAGTAGCCCACGTGGCGGAAGACGCGCTCCGGCCGGCTCACCGGGATGCCCAGCACCTCGATCGCGCCCTCGGTGGGCCGCAGCAGGCCGGTCATGAGGTTCAGCAGGGTGGTCTTGCCGGCGCCGTTGGGGCCCACCAGGCTGGTGATGCCGGGCTCCACCGCCAGGCTCACCCGGTTGACCCCGAGCACCTCGCCGTAGAATTTCGAGACGTCGCGCAGGACGATGCGGCGGTTGGTGTCCATCATCGCACCACCTCGTAGGCCCGCACGCGCCGGTAGAGCAGGAACAGGAAGCCGGCGCACTGGGCCAGGATGATCACGCCGGCCCAGACGGGCGGGATGACGGCGTCCGTCTCGGCGAGGAAGAGGGCGTCCCAGACGATCTTGAGCAGCTCGGCCGGGTTCAGGACGACGCCCCACCGCGTGCTCAACATCTCGTTGAACACTTCGGCGATGCCCGCGCTGATCAGGAAGAAGCCCAGGATCAGGAAACCGGCCACCGGCCGCCACTTCACCCAGGCGGAGAAGGCCAGCGCCAGCAGCGCCAGCACCAGGATCCAGGCCCAGGAGCCGAACCAGATCGCCACGGCGATCCGGATGTTGGCGAACAGCCAGCCCAGCCCTGCCATGGTGCTCTGGAAAAAGAAGAGCGCCAGCAGGGGGACCCAGGTCAGGAGCGAGAGGAAGCCCACCAGGACCGTCATTTTTCCGAGGACGTACTCGGTGCGGGAGAAGGGGCGGGCCAGGATGAGGGGCAGCGCGTTGTTGGACAGGTCCGGCGAAATGAGCCCCGGCCCCACGATGGCGGTGAGGAACATCCCCAGGCCCGTCTGGATCGCCAGAAAGTACAGGAAGAAGTCGGCGTCGATGGGAAGCAGGTCCCGGATGGTCTGGCCGATCATCTGGAGGCCGAGGGTGTTGTAATGCAGGTAGATCAGAATGGCGCCCACCGCCGGCGCGGCGAAACAGAGGATGAAGAACGAGAAGAAGAGCCGCGAGCGGAACAAGCCGGCCAGGGCGTACCGGGTCAGGACGAGAAAACGAAACCGGGGCGGCGTGAGCGGCCCCGCGTACGGTTGATAGTTGTGCTTATAGACCGCCATGACCGTTCTCCATCGCTTTCAGAAAGATGTCCTGCAGGGAATCGCGCTTGTAGTTCAGGCGCCGGATCTGGATGTCCCGCTCCGCGGCCAGCACGTAGAGGTCGCGGATCTCCACCCCCTCGGGCAGCACCATCTTGAGGCGGTTGCCCGGTGCGGCCGCGCACTCGCAGCCGCGTGCCGATGCCATGGCCAGCAGCGGCGCCGTGTCGCCGACAATCTCCAGTTCGAGGAATTTCCTGTTGGCGCGGCGTTCCTCCTCGAGGTTGCACACGTGGGCGATCCGGCCGGCTTTCAGGATGAGGACCTCGTCGCAGCAATCCTCCACATCCTTGAGCAGGTGGGAGGAGAGCACGAGCCGCGTCCGGCCGGAGTCGCGGACCTCCTGGATGAGCCGGATCATCCGCTGGCGGGCCGGCGGGTCCATTCCGTTGGTGGGCTAGATCGGAAGAGCGTCGTGTAGGGAAAGAGGTTAGATCTCGGTGGGCGCCGTAT
>CALAMB010000100.1 GCA_937925645.1 uncultured Acidobacteriota bacterium | reverse complement strand
AACACCATCGCTTGTCCAGGCGCTACCCGGCTACGCCGGGTTGCGCCTGGCTATTTTCGTGGCGATCCGAACAGCGTGCCGAATCACACACAAGGTTGAACGGAGTGGAAATTTACAATCACCAGTGATGGGTTCCGGCTACGCCGGGTTGGGGCGGTACGTTGTGGCCAATCCTGGATGCTGCACGGCGGTTGCTTCGGCAGATCGACTGATCCTGCCGTGGCCGAACACGCGCACGGAGTGCGCGAGGTGCAACGGGCCGTGCCGCGGCGGCGGAAAAAGGACAGAGCCGATGACTTGGGGAGAAATATGGATGTCCCCATTTGCAATTGAAATCCGACGTGTACTTCATTCCTGTCAATTCGCCTGATGGGGCTGATCCAATGCTCCATCCGAGGTCAAAAAGTTCAATCGAATGTCCTCAACTATCTGCCCAATCCCTTCCAATTTTTTAGAATTCGATAAGTTGTTTTAGTCTGGCTCCAGGTATTATCGTTCTCGGATCAAGCGGAAACCCTGGCCGGAATAGCGGAAATCAGGGTAATACGCGTTGCGGCTGGCGGATCGGCAATACCACCAGCGATCCTGCCAGCATCCGCCACGCGAGACTCGCTTGGATCCTGACGACGGGCCGGTCGGATCCGTCACCGCCTCGGTGGGGTAGGGGCCATACCAGTCCGCGCACCACTCGGACACGTTGCCGGCCATATCGAACACCCCCAGCGCGTTGGGCGGGTAGCTGCCCACGGGCGTCGTCGAGATCCGGTCCCTCTCGAAATTCGCCTCCTTGACGTCCAGCCGGTTGCCGCAGTAATAAACCGTTGTCGCGGCGGCCCGGCAGGCATGTTCCCACTCGGCTTCGGTGGGGAGGCGGTAATTCTTCCCGGGGTCCGTTTCGTTCAGCCGGCGGATGAATTCCTGGCAGTCGTCCCATGACACGCCGGCGGCCGGGAATCGGTCTCCCTGAAAATCCGCAGAATAGTCGCCCATGACTGCTTTCCACTGGGCCTGGGTAACTTCCGTTGTCTGCATCCAGAATCCTTTGGACAGAGAAACCGTGTGCTGGACTTCATCGGCGTTGCGTCCCGGTTCCGCGCCCGGCGATCCCATCAGAAAGGAACCGGCCGGGATCCAGGTGAACGTCAGGCCCAATTTGTCGGCAACCGCCCTGTCCTCGAGAACCATCTGGGCGATCTCCGCCTGCCAGCGGAGCCGCGTGTTCTCGGTTTCTGAAGCCTGTTGCCTGGCTTCTTCGGCTTGGGCACGTCGCTGTTGTTCCCATTTTCTGGCTGTTTCCGCTTCGGCCTGCCGCTGTTCCTCCCTCTTTCGAGTTTCCTCCAACTGGTTTTGCTTCAACCGCTTCTCTGTTTCGGCGGCCCGGGCCGCATCCAGGTCGGCGGCATCCTGCCGCACCAGCCGGAATCCAGTATCGTCCCGGTGAACAACCGGCTCGTAGGAACTGCGCTGGGTCGCTCGACAATAGTAAGATACGCCGTACCAGCCGCCGCCGCGCCGTACCCGTTCCTTGCCGCGCTTCGGCCCGATCGGATCGGTCACCGGACGGACGGGATATTGGCCGTACCGGTCGGCACACCATTCCCATACATTGCCGATCATGTCATACAGACCCCATGCGTTCGGCTTTAATCGACCGGTGGGGTGTGATTTACCGCCGGCGTTTTCCCAGCACCAGGCGATCGTGTCCCGTTCTCCATACATTCCGTCGCCGCTTCCTGCCCGACAGGCGTATTCCCACTCCGCCTCAGTGGGCAGCCGGTAGTTCTTCCCGGGATCCTGCCGGTTCAGTCTGCGGATGAACTCCTGACAATCGTCCCACGACACCATCTCGACCGGCCGGTTGTCTCCTCGGAACCTGGACGGATTGGAGCCCATGACCCATCGCCACTGCCACTGCGTCACTTCCGTCGCCTGCATCCAGAACCCTCGGGTCAGGGTCACCTGGTGCCGGTTCTCGTCAACCCCGCGATCCTTATCCGACGGGGGCGAACCCATGGTGAAAATACCCGGCTCAATCCGGACAAACTGCATGTCCGGGGGCGGTTCCAACGGTTTCACAAACTGTCGGAGCGCCTCTTCCAGTTCCGGGTAGACAACCGGGAGCCCGTCCAGACTTATCTGGTGGACCGGTGCCTTCTTGGGAAAACGCCTTGGCTCTGATCCCCGCAGAACGAACGAGTCCAGCAGCCGGCCGGTACGCGCCTCCAGGACTTGAATGTCCAGGTCATACTTGAAGCTCGTGATGGGGGGCCCGCCCTGATATTGCACGGTTTCCAATGACTTCCGCTCCCTGTCGAGGCGGACCACCAGTTCGAGTTCGGCCACCCGGTCGGGTTTCCAGTCGGCAGGAAGCTCGCTGTTCCAGGCGTGAAATTGGTCGGATGCGTCGAGCAACACGAGCCGGTGAGGGCCAGGAACCTTGGGGTCGTATGCGGCGGCCACCGCCACGCCCTGCCCCGGTTTTACTTGGATAGCCGTTTCCTGGAGTCGATCGCCTTGCCCGTGCACAGGCAGGATCATTCCCATAAGGATCAGTTGGGCCAGGAAGATTTTCAGTGTGTTCCGCATACTCGTTTTGCACCCCGGTAACGAAGCTGTTATCGCCCCAAACACGCGACAGTGCGTACAGGCAGCAAACCGCCCACTGCCTGCCGCCTTCATTCTCGCCCAGGTTTTAGCATTCGCTCCTCTGCGTCGGACAACGGAAGTCGATGTCGAGTTGCCGCCCGCCCGCTACTTATCCGCCGGGGGGATTTCGAGCGACCAGTGATCGCCGAGAATTTTGACCACCCGGCCGTCCAGATCGACCATGGCCGGACAAGAGAACCGTCCTCTCTCCCCACTTTCCCTGAACAGTTTCACCCGGCCGGCCCGGCCCTGGACCGCCACGCCGAAGAGTTGGAGGAGGCGTTGAGATTCACTGCTGCAATCCTTTCCGGTAAACACGAGGTGTTTGCCCTTGTGCATCGTCCCCTCATGTTCGAATGAGACTTCGGTGGCGACGATGCGGCCGGATATCCGCTCCAAATATTCCCCGCCGGCCTTGGCTTGGTAAAGCACCGCCCCTTCGACCTCGGCGAACTCGAGCATCGGGTGGCCCATCATGTTCCGCGAAAAATGACCGCCAGCCAGGGCGGACATCACCCGCCCGTCTGGGCTGACCCACCCGGGGTATTCATCCGTCGGTCCATCCAGCCAGGCAAACGTGCCGCCCTTCAACCCGTCCACGCCGGTTCCCATCGACCACATCAGCAGGATCGAGCTCCGAGACAGGGTGTTCGCTCCTGCCTCCGCCTTGAACACCTCGAACCGGAGACCGGCCACCGGCAAAGTGGCCGGCGCATCGTCAGGAGCGGCCAGGGGTGCGACAGCCCCGACCATCAGCAGCAGCACTGACCCGAACCCCAGGCTGACCCAGCGAAGGATCTGGTTTCTCATCGACGTTTCCTCCCTACGCGTTTCATCTATACCGATTTATGATCGATGCTATTTTCGCCTCCGGGGTGATGTCAAGAAGTTATTCCAAACGCTGCCGCAGACGGGCCAGCCGGACCCGTGGAATCCGCCTTGCTGGAAGCTGGCCGGCAGGGAATGGTCATCAGGCGGACGTTTTGCCGCTGATCGTTTGTCACCGTGGGGCGGTCGCCGCCCGTTGTCTGTCCGCCCGCACGAAAGCGCGCACCGACAGGTACTCCACCAGTGGCAAGGTGAGGAGGCGCGCGGCCGCGAAGCCGGCGAGCAAGGTCATGTTCAAGGGGCCGCCCTCGCCCCACAGGAAGAAAAAGGCGACGCCGCCGCCGCCCAAAAGAGCCGTCCCCCACAGCCGATTATTGGGCCTGATGATCGGATTTGGCGCATTCCCGAGTGTTCATGGATTCTCCCGGCTTGCCTGCCCGGATCCTCCATCGTTCGAGCTCGACTGTCCTCTGGCAGCTCGTATCGCCCCTCATATCGTTTGCAGAAAATTGCTTTACCGGGAGTAACCGCCGACGTCAATAACGGCAACTCTGCCTTATTTCTTCTTGGGTGCGGATTTCGGTTTTTGGGCCTCTTTATTTTTCTTAAGCGCTTCGGCGGCGGCCTCCTTCACCATGGACGAAGGATCCCCGGCTGCCAGTTCCGACAGGGCCGCGACCACCTGATCAGCGTGCAGCCGGGACAAGGCCTGAACCGCCATCCATCGCGTGGCCTCCTCACCGCTTTTGAGCATGGGCAGGAGCGCCTCAACGACTCGGTCGTCCTTGAAATTGCCCAAGGGAAAGATGGCTAGACGTTGAGCGTTGGGATCGGGGCCGTTGATAAAGTTCAACAGGGCGTTGAGCGCCTGTTCACCCCGAATCTGCCCCAAGGCATAGATTGCGTTATCCTGGATGCATTTCGACGGGATTGGGAAATATGCCCCGACCAGCTTGTATTGTTTGTTGAGAAAAAGCATGAGGTACAATTCAGGCTTGGCTAAACCAAAGGACATCCCTTCAAGACAGGCTTTGCTCTTGGCTGCTTCCGTCAAACCTTCGACAGCCCGGGGATCCTTGATCTTGGCCAGGGCAAAGGCGGCATTGTTGCGCAGCATGAGGGAGT
>CALAMB010000099.1 GCA_937925645.1 uncultured Acidobacteriota bacterium | reverse complement strand
CTGGTGCTCGGCCGCCCGGATGTCGGGCCGGCGGAGCAGCACGTCGGAGGGCAGCCCGGCGGCCACATCCCGGAAGTCGGCCACCGCGTCGAGCTCGGTGGGCAGCTCGTCGGGCGGCACCGGCGCGCCCACCACCAGGTCGAGGGCGTTCCGGTCCAGGGCGATGAGGCCGTTGTAGCGGGCGATGTCCACGCGGGCGGCTTCCACCAGGGACTGCGCCTCGTGCACGTCCAGGTCGGAGGCGATGCCGAAATCCCGGCTGCTGCGGATCAGCTCGTACGTCTTCTGCTGGGCGTCGAGGGTGGCCCGGGCCAGCCGCAGGTTCTCCTGGTCCGCCGCCAGCGTCAGGTAGCTGGCCGCCACGGCGGCCACCAGCGAGATCTGGGCGGCCGAGCGGGCCTGCTCCGTGGCCAGGTACTGCTCCAGCGCCTGCTCCTTCAGACTGCGGATGCGCCCGAAGAAATCGATCTCCCACGCGGTGGCGCCGAGGCTCAGGGTGTACTGGGCGACGGTCTCCGACTCGTCGGCGCCCGAGAGGTTTTTCGGCACGCGGTAGGCGTCGATGGCGGCGGCCGCGCTCACCGTGGGGTACTGCGCGGCGCGCTGGATGCGGTACAGGGCCTGGACCTTGTCGACGTTCAGCGCCGCGATGCGCAGGTCCCGGTTGTGCTCCAGCGCCCGCCCGATCACGGATTGAAGCTTCGGGTCGGTGAAGAACTCCCGCCAGCCGAGGTCGGCGGCCGCGGGCGCGCCGGTCCCGGCCGCCGCCGCGCCGGCGGCCGGCTCCGGCCAGGCGGCCGGCACAGGCGGAGCCGGCTGTTCGTACGCCTGCCGCTTCGGGCAGCCGCAGAGGAGCAGGGCCAGTCCCACCGTGAGAATGAGGATTCGGTTCATGGTGCTATTCCTCCTGCGGCTGGAGCTCATCCGGCGCGTGGGACGCAATCCGGCGGCTCGTTTTCCGTCCGAAGACCTGGACCACCAGCACATAGAACAGGGGGATGAAGAAGATGGCCAGGAAGGTGGCGGTGATCATGCCGCCCAGCACGCTGGTGCCGATGGCCTGCTGGGCGCCGGCGCCCGCGCCGGCGGCCATGGCCAGGGGCAGCACCCCGAAGCCGAACGCCAGCGACGTCATCACGATGGGCCGGAGCCGGAGCCTGGCGCCCTCGAGGGTGGCCTCGATGAGACCGGTCCCCTGCGCCACCCGCAGTTTGGCGAACTGGACGATCAGGATGGCGTTCTTGGTGGTGAGGCCCAGCACGGTGAGCAGGCCGATCTGGAAGTAGACGTCGTTGGGCAGGCCGCGCCAGGTGGACGCCAGCACGCCGCCGATGACCCCCAGCGGCAGGGCGAACAGGATGGAGATGGGGATCGTCCAGCTCTCGTACAGGGCCGCCAGGACCAGGAAGATGGCCAGAATGGAGAACGTGTACAGCAGTCCGGTCTGGGCCTGGCCCATGCGCTCCTGGTACGACAGGCCGGTCCAGTCGTGGCCGAGCCCCTGGGGCAGTTTCGCGACGATCTCCTCCATGGCCTGCATGGCCTCGCCGGAGCTCCGGCCGGGCGCCGCCTCGCCGAGGAAGTTCAGCGCCGGGAAGCCGTTGTATCGCTCCAACCGGGGCGAGTCGTAGATCCACCGCCCCGAGGCCAGCGCGGAAACGGGCACCATCTCGCCCAGGTTGTTGCGGACGTAGAGGCGATCCAGACCGTTCGGCAGCATGCGGAAGGCGGTGTCCGCCTGGGCGTACACCCGTTTGACGCGGCCGCCCTGGATGAAGTCGTTGACGTACGCGCTGCCGAAGGCCGTGGCGATGGTGGCCTGGATGGCGGTCACGCTCACCCCGAGGGTGCCGGCCTTTTCCCAGTCCGTGTCCACCTTGTACTGGGGCACGTCGGGCAGGCCGTTGGGCCGGACCGCCGCCAGCCGCGGATCCTGCATGGCCTGCATCATGAGCAGGCCGCGGGCCTCCATCAGCCGGGCGTGGCCCAGCCCGCCGCGGTCCTGCAGCATGAAGTCGAATCCCTTGGCCGTGCCGAGCTCCACCACCGCCGGTGGCGGGAAAGCGAACGCCAGGGCATCCCGGTAGCCGGCAAACACACCCATCGCCCGGCCGGCCACCGCCTTCACCTTCAGGTCCGGCCGGTCGCGCAGTTCCCAGTCCCGCAGCTTGATGAACGACATGCCCTGGTTCTGGCCGCGGCCGGCCATGCTGAAACCGGTGATGGTCATGCAGGATTCCACGGCCTCCTTCTGATCCACCAGGAAGTGGTGCCGGAGCCGGGTCATCACCTCTTCGGTCTGCTCCAGGGTGGACCCGGGGGGGAGCTGGACCATGGCCATCATCATCCCCTGGTCCTCGTCGGGCAGGTACGACGTGGGCATCCGCATGAAGTAGTAGCCCATGGCCGCGACGATGAGCAGGAAGAGGATGAGGTAGGGCGCCTTGACCCGCAGGATGTGCCCCACCAGCGACTGATACTGCTCCCGCAGGAAGTTGAAACCGCGGTCGAACCAGAGGAAGAACGGCCGGAACAGGCGGAAGCCGGTTTCGGCCGCCTCGTGCCCCTTGGCCACGGGCTTGAGGAGCGAGGCGCAGAGCACAGGCGTCAGGATCAACGCCACGACCACCGACAGCATCATCGAGGAGATGATGGTGATGGAGAACTGGCGGTAAATGACCCCGGTGGAGCCGGGGAAGAACATCATGGGGCCGAAGACGGCCGAGAGCACCAGGCCGATGCCCA
>CALAMB010000098.1 GCA_937925645.1 uncultured Acidobacteriota bacterium | reverse complement strand
AAAATGGCGCACCCGGAGGGGCTCGAACCCCCAACCCTCGGTTCCGAAGACCGAACGTACGATCCGACCACCCCGGCATCGAGCGATAAAAAGCAACACGAGATAATACCGCCAAGGCTTTGGTTATAGCCGTTTCGGCGATTATCCCCGATCATCGCCGGGAGCGGTCCGGTACCGCCCGAAATCGGGTCATTTTGGGGTTGAGTGTGACACCAGTGTGACGGGAAAAAACAGACCTTGATGGAGTCGAACGCAGATTGACTATTGGAAATAGGAACTTTCAGCAGTCATGGTTCAATCCCCTTCCGGTTTGGCTGATATCCTGATGTGCCCAGCGGAGGGTGTGATCTGAAACTCCGTTCCCGCCGTCTCCAAGATCGCATGCCCCATGGCTGCGTCGGGGAGGTTGACGTTCAGCATCCGGATGAACCATTCCGGGACGTGGTGGCGTCTACCGACGTAGAGTTTTCCTTTGGGTACCGTTTGCACGCGCAACCAGGCAAATTCCATTGCCTGTCTGTTCGTGTCATCCAGCGCGGAGTAGGTGGCCTCGATTTCCTTCAACCGGCCTTCCAAGCGCGCGACAGCCTCCTGCGGTTCCCGGATGGCAAACTCGTTCCACACCATCGGCAGCGGCGGGTCCATGTGGCCGCTCACGATCAGGCCACACCCGGCTTGAGCGCCGATCAGGGTGATGAACGGTTCCTTGCCGGGGCTGACATGGCTGACGAAAATCCCGATCTCGTCAGGCTGCCGGTTGGCCTGGACAGTCTCGACGAGCTGGGCATACTGGGGCAGGACGCTCCACACCTTACCCCGGCCGCCGGCGATGGGCGTCTGCCAGAGTTTCTTGCCGACCAGGAAATTCCCGCCGAGGCCGAAGATGTGGATATGGCCCATGTGGTATGAGACAGCCTCGTGCAAGAGATGCAGCCGGTCGACCGCATAGTCGCCGCAACGGAATCGCCGGATGACGTCCACGTCCTCGTGGTTGCCCCAAACCGCATAGATCGGGACATCAAATTTCTTCTCGCCCCGGAGGAAATCGGGCAGTTCACTCAGGGGGAGTGAACGCTTCACGAACTCCCTTTGCTCAGCGGGCGGCTGGGCGAGGATTTCCTTCTTCCGTTCCGGATTCAATTCGGAGTGCCGGATGTGCAGGGCCACTTCCCGGTCGCTCAAGCGGCCGATGCTCTCGTCGTCCGAGAATCCGAAATCGCCGGCGTGGATCACGGCCTCACAGTTATTTTCCAATGCCAGCCGGTTGATCGGCGACAGTTTTCCATGGGTATCGGAGACGAGGAGAATTCGGGTCATTGAGAAAATCATCTCAAGGGATCTATTCCATGGCAAAATCCCGGAGCCGGCTTGTGGCCGGAGTGAGAAATGCTTCCCCCGGCAGGTCGAAGACGCTTTGGAACTCGGCCGGCAGTTCCAGGATTCCTCCGATGCGCAGAGATTCCTGAAGGGCGGCCCGCAGCTCCGAGGCTTGAAGATAGGTGGACACTCCGGTCCAATCCCTTCCGTACAGGAACCGCCACATATACTGATGAAAGCGGAGCCGCGCTGCCCAGTTCACCCAACGGACCGGCCCCGTACGGAGGAAGGTCTGCCAATGCTCAGACTTCAACTGATAGCGGCGCTGGTTGCCTTGGCGGAAACTGTGCACCAAACCGGAGGATTCCATTTCCTGGCAAACCCTGAACAGGCTGGGTTGCGAATAGTGCACCCCGCGGGACAGCTCCGAGGGGTGGGCCGAATCATGGGTCAGCAGGTAAACGATCACGTCGGCCCTGATATTGAGGCCGAACAGATAACGCAACCTGAGCCAGAGGGTGGCAGCCGATTTTGTCGAGATCCCGGTGTTCAGATCACGCAAATGGACGGGGCCGCGCAGCCAACCGGCCCGTTGGAACGCCGGGTCCTGTTCCCCCCAGCCAGGCAGCGGCTGTCCATGAGGATCGAGAAAAAAGGCGGCTGGCCTTTCCGGCCGCGATATCCCGGCGAGACGTTTCCAGCGGCTGTCTCCTGAGATTTTTAAAAGCCAGGCGGCCGGGGCCCCCAACAGGGAGCGGTCCAACTCCGGCTGCCGGCGAGCCAGATTTCCCAGGCGCTGGAGGTTGATTGCCTCGCCGTGTGACACCAGCCAGGACAAAACCTCGTCGTAGAGGCGGGGATCCATCCGTCCCAGCTCCCAACTGGCCAGCAGCAGCGCCTCCGGATCGATCACCGCGACCAGCTGGTCAGCATTTACCTCAGGAGCGGTCCCGGCGGCAAACACGCCCAGACCGGCCCACTGCTCCCAGAACCGGGACAGGAGACACTCGGTGTATTCTTCTCTAAATACTTGCAGCGACATCGTCATATCCCAGTGCCCGGATACAGGCACGCAGACTGTCGCGGAAGGGTGACGACACATCATGTCCGATCGCCCAGCGCGCGGCCATCAGAATTTCTTCGCGCGCCGGCCGAAGCGCCAGCAAGTCGGCGTAGTGTCGGTCTTGGGGACCACGGTCCACCGCCGCATAAAGCTTCAGGTGGATCTGGTCCAAACGCCCGATGAAGTGAACGGTCAGGGTTGTGCCATACGACCGCGTGCTCCAACGACGGTCCAATCCTTCCGGCAAACCGCCATCCACCAGGCTGGTTGGACCCGGATTCAGCCACATGGACGGCAAATGGAAGTCCGCCGCCACCCGCGCCACCGCCGCCGCCAACGAATCCGGGAATGGATCCGCCTTGCGGACTTCGCCATTAACCACAAAGGCCAGGATGTCCACATCCCTGGTCGTGCGAGGGATAAGACCCAACGCGCTTAAAGCCGCACCGCCACAGACAACCAATTCCGTCGGTACGGAGCTTCGCCGAAGCAGTTGTTCTCCGAGCGCTCCCAGTAAAATGTCGAGTTCCTTCGCTCCAATCTCATCCATGAGTTAAATTATACCTATAGAATCTATAGCTGCAACTTAATTCTTCAAATTCTCCATGACGGCTCGATGACCTCCTCCAGAATGGTCTCGGCGGCTTCCTCACCCCGCCCCTTGAAGTTGCGGAGGTCCAGGTAGAGCTGGATCGGGTGCACGACCTGAAGATCATCCACCGTCGCCGCTCCGTAGAACACGCCCTCATCGTAGGGACTCAGAATCGTCACGTTGGCGCCGCTGTCCACGGGTTTCAACTTCAAGCATTCCAGAGCATCTTCCGACATCGCTTCCACGAACGCCATGACTCGCTGATAAGTGTAAATCCGTGTAAGTTATTGAAAATATGGCGCACCCGGATGGGCTCGAACCTGCAACCTGCGGTTCCGAAGGCCGGCCAAGGGACTTTTATGAGCCATCACCAGGCAACAACTGGCAGTATCCAAGCATGTCGCAGAGGCCGGAAAATCGGGCAAAATGAGTCTTTTTCTAACTGTTGCCGAAAGCGGCGAAAAATCGCCCGATACTGGGCCATTTTGTGGTTCAGTGTGACGCCAGTGTCACAGGAAACTGGACCTGTAGGCAAGCCCGAAAGGCTGCAACCCTGCACGTTGTGTTGCTATGTCAGTCAGAATGCAGCAGCGGTGAATGGAAAGACACCGTTTTATGCCGGCGCTTCATTTTCTGCTCGACACCCCGAGAGAATGGGTGTATTTTTGACACAAATCTTGATATGATTTCGTGTCAAAAACTTTATGTCCAAACACAAGCAAAGCATTGACATAAAAGTCCTAAACAGAATCTACGGACATGGCCGGGGTTGGGTGTTCACTCCCAAGCATTTCAGCGATTTGGGATCACGGGATGCCGTTGCCGCTGCCCTGAAGCGGTATCGGCAAACCGGCCTGATCCGTCAGTTGGCCCGGGGACTGTACGATTACCCCCGCATCGACTCGGCGCTGGGAATGCTATCCCCCTCACCGGATGCCATCGCCCAGGCGCTCGTTGGCCGCGATGCGGTCCGACTACAGCCATCGGGCGCTTATGCGGCCAATCTGCTGGGCCTGTCCACCCAGGTTCCCATGAAGCTGGTCTATCTCACCGACGGCCCATCACGGACTGTGGTCATCGGAAAAAAGCAGATTATTTTGAAGCGGACCACACCCCGGAACATGGCCACGGCCGGCCGGATCAGCGGTCTGGTTATCCAAGCCCTGCGGCACTTGGGCCGCGCGCATGTGGACGAGGCAGTACTCGCCCAGCTCGACCGTCGTCTGGACCCCGCGAGCCGGGCGCAATTGTTGAGAGACGTTCGCTACGCTCCCGCCTGGGTTGCCGAAATCATGCGGCGGTTGGGACAGGACCTGGAAAAGGAACGCTCATGAACGAATTTCTGGAAGTACCCGAAGGCCGACGGCGCCTTTTGTGCGAACAGGCGCAGGACCGCCTGGGCCTTCCGCCGGCCGCCAT
>CALAMB010000097.1 GCA_937925645.1 uncultured Acidobacteriota bacterium | reverse complement strand
GCGGCCGAATCGAACTTGACGGGATCGACATCACGGGCTGGCCGGTTTACCGGCGTGCCCGCTGGATCGGCCGGGTGTTTCAGAATCCGTTCGCGGGCACCGCGCCGGGCATGACCATCGCCGAAAATCTCACCCTGGCCGCCCGCCGGGACCGTCGGTTCGGCCTGGCGCGGGCGCTGTCCCGCCGCCGCCGCGAAACCCTCGTCCAGAAGGTGCAGTCGCTGAACATGGGGCTGGAGGGCCGTCTGGATCACGAGATCGGTAACCTGTCGGGCGGGCAGCGTCAGGCGCTGACCCTGCTGATGGCGACCTGGGTGAAACCCCGGCTGCTGCTCCTCGACGAGCACACCGCCGCGCTCGATCCCAAGACGGCCGCGGTGGTGATCCGGCTGACCCGGGAGATCGTGGGCCGGGACCGGCTCACCACCCTGATGGTGACCCATTCCATGCAGCAGGCGGCCAACCTGGGGGACCGGTTGATCATGATGCACCGCGGCCGGATCATTCACGATGTCCGGGAAGAGGACAAGCGGCGACTGCGGGCGGAAGATCTGTTGGAACGGTTTGAGGATCTGCGGCGGACCGAAGCCCTCGACGCCTCCGCGGCCGATCTCCTGCGGAACCATTACGTCTGAGGTAGGAGCATACGCGGTCCTTCGGCTTGCAACCGGAGCGGCGCAGCCGTATAATCGGCCGCGGCGCGGGACGCGCGGCCGCGCGTGTCCGCCCGCCGCGGAGGAGTGGCCGAGTGGTCGATGGCGGCGGTCTTGAAAACCGTTGTCCCTTTACGGGGACCGTGGGTTCGAATCCTACCTCCTCCGCCAATCCTTAAATTTTCCACGCATCGATTTCGATTCGAACGATCTGGATGATTCTGTCAGGTGGCCGGCATCTGGGGAAGGTGAAATCGTCAACACGCGTCACCAGCACCGGCTGGATCGTGTTGAAATCATGCCGGAACAGGTTGGCCAAGCCACCCGCGCCTTGGTCGAAGGCAACACATAGCGATTCACCGAGCCAAATCGGGGACGCGTTTTGATGGGGGATTCGCTGAGCTGGAGGAAGAATCCGTCGGGCGTGTTGTGCAGCCACAGCGTCAGAAGCTGACCGCCCTGGAAGCGTCTCCACTGATATCCTTTCCGGCCCGGGGGGTTGTCGGCAATCTGTCGGCCGACCTGGGAGTAATCGGTCAGCACGGCCAGAGGCATGGAATGGTCGACAGCCACAGGTCTCCCTTGTAGCAGAACACCACCCGGAGGTCCTGCATGTCGAGCCAAATCATGAGGAATTCACCACGGAAGGAGTGAACAAAGTCCTCTGTTTCACCGTCCGGAGAAGCTGGGAGGTTGCGTTCGGGAATCCCGTAGAGATGACTGAATCATCGACTGCCGGACATTTCGCTGAAAATGTGAGCTGCGACGAAAGGCATGGGAATCAGAATGCAGTAGGGCGAGAGGCAAGGTCTCATCGGTGTTAGTTTCAGAGCTCTCTGAAAAATTTACACCATTCCCTCACTAGATTGGTAAAATCAACGCTGCAGACTTTCTGTTAACGTTCCTCGGCGAGAAATGATCTGATGAGCCCAAAAAATGAAACTCTAAGGGCGGAATACGAAAAAAGACTCCGTTTCGAGACGTTTTTGGTGGACCTCTCGGCTCAATTCATCAATCTACCCGCGGACCAGGTGGATCGAACGATCGTCGACGCCCAGCGCCGCGTCTGCGAATTCATCGGGCTGGATCTGAGCGCACTTTGGCAATGGGGGGGCGAACAGTCACAGTTCCTGGTCATGACCCACCTCTTTCGAGCCGTGGAGGGACCGCCGCCGCCGGAGCGGATGGAGGCGGAAGCATATTTCCCCTGGTGCCAGCGGGAACTCCTGGCCGGCCGCACGATCATCGTAGTCTCCATGGACGAGCTGCCCCCTGAAGCAGCTCGTGACCAGGAAATTTGGAGATATTACCTGGTCAAGTCCGCCCTGACGTTTCCACTGTCGGTAGGCGGCAAGCCGCCCATCGGCGCCTTGTCCTTCTGCGCCATGAAGGCGGAACGCGCCTGGCCGGACGAGCTGGTGAACCGCCTGCAGCAGGTGGCGCACGTGTTCACCAGCGCGCTCGCCCGAAAGGCCGCGGAAGAAGCCCTGCGGGAAAGCGAGACCCGCCTGAGCCTGGCGGCGGAAGCGGCCGGCGCCGGACTCTGGAGCCTGGATTCAGCGAGCGGGGTGTTCTGGACAAACCCTGAAATCATGGGGCTATTCCGATTTGACCCGAATCTCCCGATCACCCGGGATTCTTTTCTCTCGGTCGTGCATCCGGAGGATCGCCCGCGGATCCGGCGGATCATCGAGGAGTCGCTGCGGGAAAATCGGGAGGTTCGCGCCGAGTACCGCATCGTCGATCCTAACGGGGGCATCCATTGGATCGCCTCCTGGGGGTGCCCCCGTTTCGATCCGCAGGCAAACACACATCGCTTGACGGGCATTTCCATGGATATCACCGAACGGAAAACAAACCAGGAGACGCTCGCCCGCGCCTACGACGAGATTGCTGAGTTGAAGGAGCGGCTCCAGCAGGAGAACATCTACCTCCGCCAGGAAATCAGCCTCGACCACGCCCGGGGTGAGATCATCGGACGGAGCGAGGCTGTCCGGAACGTGCTCCGGCAGGCGGGGCAAGTCGCTCCCACGGACTCCTCGGTGCTCATCCAGGGGGAGACCGGCACCGGCAAGGAACTCGTCGCCAGGCTGGTCCACCAACTCAGCCCCCGCCATGGGCGCCTGATGGTGAAAGTCAATTGCACGGCGCTGCCGGAGACGCTTATCGAGAGCGAGCTGTTCGGGCGGGAAAAGGGGGCGTTTACGGGGGCGCTGACGATGCAAACCGGGCGGTTCGAGGTGGCCAACGGCTCCACCCTGTTCCTGGACGAGATCGGCGAGTTACCGCTTGAGCTGCAGGCCAAGCTGTTACAAGTGATCCAGGAGGGCCGCTTCGAGCGGCTGGGAAGCACGAAGACCATCTCGGTGGATGTCCGCATCATCGCCGCCACCAACCGGGATCTTGCCGAAGAGGTTCGACGGGGGAGATTCCGGCAGGATTTGTATTACAGGATCAACGTGTTTCCCATCCACGTGCCTCCGCTGAGGGAGCGGATCGACGACATTCCGCTGATGGTCAGTGCTTTCGTGGATGAGTTCTCCGGAAAGTTCGGCCGGAAAATCAGCCGGGTCCCCCGCCAGGTGATGGACGCATTGTTGCGATACCCCTGGCCGGGCAACATCCGCGAGTTGCGCAACGTCATCGAGCGGGCGGTCATCGTCTCCCCGGGCGATACCCTGGCGCCGGATCTGCCGACCTTGACTATGGGCGACGCGCCTTCCGTGACCACCCTGGCCGAGGCCGAAGACAAGCACATCCGCGCCACGCTCAAGCTGACCGGCTGGCGGATCAAGGGGGCGAACGGCGCCGCCGCCCTGCTCGGGATGAAGCCGTCCACCCTGTACACGCGCATGAAAAAGCTGGGCATTCACACCCGGGACCAGGAGCGGGAGACGTCCATCCGGATCGATTCCCGCACCAGAGAGATTTGAGCCGGGGGCCCCGCCTCCATTCCTCCTGGGGGATTCCAATTCCGCGCCCGCCCAAGGTTCGAAGGAGATGGCAAACGATGGGCACGCGCGTGAATCTGAGGTTTATCTTGTGGGCGTTGGCCCTGTTCGCCGGCCCGGCCGCCGGGCAGGAGCTCGAACCGCGCGCCTATTCTCCCAATCCCATTGGCGCGAACTTCCTGGTCCAGTCTTACGCCTTCCAGTCCGGCGACGTCCTGTTCGACCCGGCGCTTCCCTTCTCGGACGTCGTCGCCCGGATCAACACCTCGGTGACGGGATACGGCCGCGCGTTCAGCCTGTTTGGCCGGTCCGCCTCGGTCCTGGTGATGGCGCCGTATGCCTGGGGGAGCATGAAGGGGAATGTCGGCGAGGATTTTCAACAGATCACGCGCTCAGGCTTCGCGGATCTCCGGGCGAAGTTCACGGTGACCCTCCTGGGGGGGCCGGCGCTGAAGCCCCGCGAGTTTGTCTTGAGAAAACCCTCGACGACTCTCGGAGCGAGCTTCACGGCGAGTTTTCCGACCGGGCAGTACGATCCGGCGAAACTCATCAATATCGGCACGAACAGGTGGGCCTTCAAACCCGAACTGGGCCTTTCCCACCCGATCGGACCCTGGACCCTGGAGGCATACGCCGGGGTCTGGTTTTTCGGCGACAACGCCGATTTCAATGGCGGCAAGGTGCGCTCTCAAAACCCGCTGACGTCGTTTCAGGCGCATGTGGCCTACACCCTCCGGCCGCGGATGTGGATTGCGGGAAATGCCACGTACTACACGGGAGGCGTCTCTTACGTCAACGATGTTCCGACCGACACGCGGCAGGCAAACTCCCGGGTGGGACTGACGTTCTCGCTTCCCCTCGGCACGCGCCATTCGATTAAGCTCTCCTATGCGAACGGCGTCACTTCGCGGATCGGCTCGAATTTCTCCACGTATGGAATCGCCTATCAGTTTTTCTGGCTCGACCGTCCACGGCCGGCAAAATAGTTGCCCGCCCGCGGATGACGGATCTCGCGTCTCGCCAGGATGCCTGAAACACAACGAAGCCGTCTCCAGCAGGCGCGGCGCGCGGGAAGAAGGGCGGATCCCTCCCGGCTTCAAGCTCACCGGGAGCTTTGAGCCACGCCTCGATCAACGACCGGACGACGACGATGGCCTGATGGCGGATCTCGCGGGACTCCGCCGGCGCGATGCGCCTTTTCCCCGGTAGAAGCCCGCCTCTCCTGGGCCTTGCGGCCCAGGCTTTATTCCACCGGCGCTCCGCGCCGAAAACAAATCCGGCGGTCAACCTGTATTATGCCTGTGATCAACTTCGTACTACTACCCGTCCGAGTCTTGTTTTCCTGACAAGATTTGCATCCGGGGATCTCCGTAAACTTAGATATTTCTTTTGATTGTGAGACAATTAGAGCAACAGGAATTTTCTGGCCAAGCGCTGGAAAACTATCGAGTTCACTCTCCCTCGCTTGGTGCCTTCAGATCGCATTCACCGCGATCACCAAAAAATCTTTCGGCCGTCCCTGCGGGACTTGCAGGCCCCTTCTTCGCCTTCATCCCGCCATTGAAATGGCGGGCTATTTTCGATCGTCCCTGGCGGGACTCCACCCAGCTATCCGCTATCCGCTTTTTGTCCTGAGCGACGTGGCGGAACTCCATCTCAAAGCCTGGCCTATGTTCCCGAAATATCCTGTTCATCCTGTCCATCCATGTTTCTTTTTTTCAGTGTGTGCCGTGTATTCCGTAGTTTAAGTCATCATTCGTGTCCATTTTTGTCTTCATTCGTGCCATTCGTGGTTATGCCTTTGGTTGTGGCTCTGGCGCTCTGGGCCCTTCGTGGACCTGCCTTTGATTGCAAATCTCCTCCAGGACGGCATGCCGTCCCCGAGTCGCGATGCCGTCTCTTTCCGGGCCGATCTCATGGGCGAGCCGGTCTCAGAGATGTATCATATCTCATTTAATATCAAAGATTAAATCCATATTCCGGCCTCTTGTCACCGAATGGCACCGCTCATGCAGTGGTTCGAATCATGATAATCACAATGATCACCCTTTCCCCCGTGGCAGGCAAGCGAGATACCATACTGGAACTCCTCCGCTTCATCCAAGGAGTCGTCCGGGGCCGGATGGGCTTCATTAGTTGCGGGATCTACGAGCAAAGGGGAGGCGACCGCAACATTCTCTATCTCGAGCAGTGGCAGTCGACCGAAGATGTCAGCCGGCACATCCAGTCCGACCAGTACCGCCGGGTGCTCCTGGCCATGGAACTGGGCAGCCGGCCGCCCGAGGTCTGTTATTTCGAGGTCGCGGATGTCAAGGGGATGTCCTGGATCAAGGAGTTGCGGTCCCAATACGAAGAGCTCGGCTGAGAGGGCGTATCGCTTTTCGATGACACCTGGCCAGATGAATGAATGATGAAAATAATAATTGCTGAATAAGGAGACGAGAGATGAAACGAAACCATGTTGTTGTCCTGTTGATCGCCGCCGCGATTCTGGCGATGGATGTCGCCATTTTGGCGCAAGCGGTTGCCCAGCCGTCTGCGGCAGAACAGGAAATCCAGTTGCTCAGAAAAGACGTCCAGTCCCAGCGCAAGCAGCTCATCGCCGCCAACATGACCCTGACCGACGACGAGGCGGTGAAGTTCTGGCCGGTTTTCGACCAGCTCACTGCGGAGTTGAAAAAAATCAACGATACTCGGCTCGGGATTGTCACGGAGTACGCCGAGAATTTTGACGCCCTGAACGAAGCGCAAGCCGCCGGTCTCATCAAGCGGACCATCGAGGCGGACGTGGCCATGGCCCAGTTGCGGCTCAAGTATGTGCCTTTGATCCAGAAGGTCCTGCCGGCCAAGAAGGCGGCGATGTTCTTCCAGATGGACCGGCGGCTCGGACTGCTGATCGAGCTCCAACTGACCACCCAGATCCCGCTGGTGACTCCTTGAGTGACGGCGCAAAGGAGATCAGTAGATGAAACAAGCATTACTCACCGTACGGATCGGCGTCCTGGCTGTCTTCCTGGCGGCCGTTGTCCTGCCGCTCCTGGCACGGGGCGCTGATCCTGGGGCGATGGCCAGCCAATACGCGGCCAATGCCAAGGCCAACGCCGCCCTGACGCGGCAGTACATATGGCAGATGCGGGTGGAAGTCACGCTCAAGGGTGAGCCGAAACCAGCCCAGGTCTACCAGATGCGGTTCGACGTGGACGGCAAACTGCAGAAAACCCTTCTCACCGCGCCTGCGAAAGAGAAGAAAACCCGCGGCATCCGCGGCCGGATCAAGGAAAACAAGATCGAGGAATTCAAGGAGTGGGCCGGCAAGCTGGCCGAGCTGGTCAAGGGATATATGGCGCCCACCCCGGGCACCATGATGGATTTCTATGCCAAGGCCGCCTACAGCCAGTCTTCCGACGGCAAGGTCATGATTTCGTCCACCAGCTTTATCGACAAGGGCGACCGGGCCACCTACTGGATCGACCCGGCGACCCAGATCCCGTGCCGGTTCGAATTCCAGACCGTGCTGGAGGGCGATCCGGTGTCCGCGACGGTGGATTTCGGGCAGGTGCAGGGCGGGCCGCAGTACACCGCCCGGCTCATCGTGAACGTGCCCGCCAAGAAAGTGTCGGCCAAGATTGAGAACTACAACTATCTGCGACAGTGATCGCGGAGGGGAAGAGACATGAAACGAAATTATCTGGGAGTGATCCCTTTGATTTTGCTGGGTTGGACCGCCATCGCCGCCCAACAGGCATCCGCCCCGTCCTGGCCCCGGGTGAAGACGGCGCCGGACGGGTCCCGGGTGACCATTTACCAACCCCAGGTGGACGATTGGAGCTTCTACATCCGGCTGGATTACCGCCTGGCCGTGGAAATCCAGGAACCAGGCTCGGCCGGGGCCGTACCGGCCGCGTTGCAGATGACCGCGGAGACGAACACCGACATGTCCACCCGCGTCGTGGTCGTCTACAACCAGAAAATAGTCAAGGCCAGTTTCCCCTCGGCCGACGAGGCCTCCGCGGAGCGCCTGACCAGCCTGTTGACCGGCATCGTCCCGTCCGGGCCCCTGAAGATGTCCGTCGACGACATTCTCGCGTATGTCGTGCCCAAACAGACGCCGGCTACCGGATCGGCGAGCGTGCCGCCCGAGGCCCCCGCGGCCCCGGCGGCCCGGACCATCACGGCGCCGCCGGACCCGCCGGTGATCCTGTACAGTCAGACCCCGGCGGTACTGGTGCTTTTCGACGGTGAACCGGCTTTCGCTCCCATCGAGGGGACCGTTGTCTTGTTTGCCATCAATACCAATTGGGACGTGTTCCAGGAGGAAGGCAAGGGGATGACCTACCTGCGGAACGGCGACACCTGGCTGCAGGCGCCCCAGCCCACCGGTCCATGGGCGCCGGTCGCCCAGGTCCCCAAGAGTTTCTACGCCATCCCCAACGAGGACAACTGGGCCGAGGTGCACCAGAACCTCCCCGGCAAGCCCATCTCCAAGGACAAGATGCCGAAGGTGCTGGTCAGCGTCAGGCCGGCGGAACTGATCCTGCTCGACGGGAAGCCGAAGACCAAGGGGATCTCCAAAACCCAATTATTGTGGATCTCAAACACCGAGAGCGACCTGTTCCAATGCAAGACGGACAAAAAATACTACTACTTGGTCTCCGGGCGCTGGTTCCGCGCCGCCGCTCTGGACGGGCCGTGGGCGCTCGCCAACGACGATCTCCCCGCCGATTTCGCCAAGATCCCGAAAGACCACTCCAAGGCCAGCGTCCGCGCCTCGGTCCCCGGCACCCCGGAAGCCCAGGAAGCGCTCATGCTGGCCCAGGCGCCCCACAAGGCGGAGGTCAAGCGCAGCGACCTCACCGTCGAGGTCAAGTACACCGGCGATCCCCAGTTCCAGACGATCGAGGGCACGGCCGTGGCCTACGCCGTCAACACTCCGAACGACGTGTTCCGGGTGGAAAACAAGTACTACTGCTGCAGCCAGGCGGTCTGGTTCGTGGCGCCCGCCGCCACGGGGCCGTGGGCGGTGGCGGACACGATTCCGGCCTCGATCTACACCATCCCTCCCAGTTGCCCGAAGTACAACGTGACCTATGTCACGATCTATGAATCGACTCCGACGACCGTGACCACCGGCTATACGGCCGGCTACATGGGGGCGTTCATCCTCGGGGCCTGCGTCGTATACGGGACCGGCTATCACTACCCGCCGTATTACTACTACCCGCCCCACTACCACTACCCGATCTATTACCCCCGCCCCTACACCTACGGCATGGCGGCGGCCTACAACCCCTACACCGGCACCTTCGCCCGCGGGGCGGTGGCGTACGGTCCCTACGGCGGCCGCGGGTACGGGGCTGCCTATAATCCCTACACCGGCACCTATGCCCGGGGAGCGGCCGCCTACGGTCCCTATGCCGGCCGGGGGTATGCCGAGGCTTACAATCCTTATACCGGTGCTTGGGGTCAGCGCGCGGTTGCATACGGTCCGGGCGGCCAGGCCGGCTACGCGGCGCGGGGCTATAATCCATCCACCGGCAGGGGCGGGTCCACCTACCAGCGGTCCAATCCGTATGCGTCCTGGGGCGAGTCCGTGGTGACCAAGGGAGACGACTGGATTCACACCGGTCACTACTCCGACGCCCGCGGCAGTGCGGCCGGGTGGGAGACATCAGAAGGCGGGAAAGGCGCGACCGTCCGAACGGACAACGGCCGGACCACTGTCGCCAAGGACGAGGATAACAACAAGTACGCGGCCCACGACGGCAACGTGTATAAAAAGGAAGGCGACTCCTGGCAAAAATACGAGGACGGCAATTGGGAAAGTGTAGAAAAGCCGAACTCCCCGGCTCACACCAGTGCCCAGTCGCGCCAGTCCCAAACCGGCGCCCAGCCTCGCACAAACCAAGCCGGGACCACGTCCGCTTCTGGCACCACCACTCAACCGCGGACTTCGGGGATCGGCGGCGCCCAGACCTCGGCTTCCCCGAGCGCGCGATCCACCGGATCCTCCGACTGGTCGCGCACTTCCAGTGAGCTCCAGAAGGACCAGCAGGCCCGCGCAAACTCCACGCAGCGCCAGAAAAGCTACAACTCTTATAAAAGCGGCAGCCGGGCCGGCGGCTCGAGGAGCGGCGGCCGGCGAAAGTGAACGATGTGAGCACCATCAAGCTTTGCAGGGAAAGAGAAAATACTAGCGAACAGGGAGACAGTGCAATGAAACATCTGAAAAATTACGAGCTGATCATCGTGTCGTGCTTGCTGATCCTGGCGGCGGCAGCTCCGGCGGCCGCGCAGGGAGGAAAAGACAAGTGGGAATACACCTTCGCCCCGTACCTGGTCATGGCGGCCATGAGCGGCGAGCTCGGCGTCAAGGGTTACGAGGTCGACGTGGACATGTCCGGATCAGACATCTTCTCGAACCTCCAGGCGGGATTCAACGGCTATTTTGAAGCCCGGAAGGGCAACTGGGGCTTTGGCGTGGACGTCATCTACATGGGGCTTGGCACATCCACCGACTACGTCAACGTCGATCCCAGCCAGGCCGCCTTCACGTTCGTGGCCATCCGCCGGCTCGCTCCGACCGTGGACCTGAACGTTGGCGCCCGCTGGAACGTGTTGCGCAGCCGGATCGAGTTCAAGGACAACTCGCCGATCCAGCCCGGCAATACTTTTGAAGAAACCAAGCAGTGGGTGGACCCCATCGTGGGCATCCACTGGAAACAGCCGCTCGGGGAGCGCTGGCTGCTGAGCCTGCCCGCCAACGTCGGCGGCTTCGGCATCGGCTCGGACATCGCCGTGGACATCTTCCCGACCCTCCAGTTCAAGGTCGGCGAAAAAATCTGGCTCGGCGGCGGCTGGCGGTACCTGTACATGAAATACAAGACGGGGTACGACGACGACGTGCCGGTCCTCAGCGACGAACCCTTCCTGTATGACATGACCACCACGGGCCCGGTCATCGGCATGGCGTTCCGATTCTGAGACCGAAGGAACATCAAATGAGAACCGCTTCGTTTAGGATTTGTTTGCTGCTCGCCGCGGGGTTGCTGCTCTTCACGGTGAACGCCCCGGCCCAGGCCGACCAGGCCGAGCTGGCCAAGAAGGCCCAGAATCCCGTGGCCAGCATGATCAGCCTGCCTTTCCAGAACACGTTCAACTTCGGCCTCGGCCCCTACGACCGGACCCAGTACATCCTGAACATCCAACCGGTGGTGCCGATTTCGCTCAGCGATAATTGGAACCTCATCAGCCGGACCATCCTCCCGGTCGTCTACCAGCCCGACACCTGGGCTCCCGACGGCAGCACCGGCGGCGTGGGCGATATCCAGGCCACATTTTTCCTCTCGCCAGCCAAGGCCGGAAAGGTGATCTGGGGCGCGGGACCCGTCCTGCAACTGCCCACCGGCACAAACCAGATGCTGACCCAGGGCAAGTGGGGCCTGGGCCCCTCGATCGTGCTCCTGACCATGCCGGGCCACTGGGTGCTGGGCATTCTGGCCAACAACATCTGGTCGGTGAGCGGACAGGCGGACCGGGAGGATGTGAACCAGTTCCTGCTCCAGTATTTCATCAACTACAACCTGCCGCAGGGGTGGTACTTGACCTCGGCGCCCATCCTCACCGCCAACTGGAAGGCTGAGGATGGAAACAAGTGGACCGTGCCCTTCGGCGCCGGAGTGGGCAAGATCTTCCGGGTGGGCAAGCAGCCTATGAACGGGCAGCTCGCGGCGTTCTACAACGCCGAGAAACCGGCCGGCGGGCCGGACTGGTCGCTGCGGATCCAACTCCAGCTTCTGTTTCCGAAATGAGGGCAGGTGACCGCCGGAAGCTCGTTTCGGTCGCGGGACTATTAATTTCCCTGGAGGCGCCATCATGAGCTGGAAGTATATTTTACTGTGCTTGGTGATCCCCTTGCTGACCCTGGCCGCCGTCGGCTGCCGGGCGATGGGGCCGCCCACGATTCCGAAAGACCGCTTTGATTACAGCCGGGCGATCGCCGACTCGTGGAAACAGCAGACACTGCTCAACATCGTCAAGATGCGTTACCTTGACCTGCCCATTTTTCTGGACGTGGCCTCGGTGGTGAGCGGCTACCAGTGGGAGACGTCGGGGAGCCTCGGCGGGACCGTTTCCTCGGAGGGCGTCGTGCAGGGTAACTACCTGAACCTGGGGGTGGCGGGCCGATTCACCGATCGGCCGACGATCACCTATCTTCCCAAAACGGGAGACAAGTTCCTGGACGGCATGCTGCGGCCGCTTCCGCCGATCACGATTTTTCAGATGCTGCAGGCGGGTTATGCCGCCGATTTTATTCTCGAGATGAATCTGGATTCGTTTTGCGGTTTGCACAACCGGCCGGTGACACTGAATTCGAAACGTCAGGCCGACCCGGAATTCTTTGAGGCGCTGCGGCTGTTCCGGGAGATCCAGGACGTCAGCGGTTTTGGGATCCGTTTGGACCCGGCCAAGGATGGCCGGTCCGGCCTCGTGGTGTTTTTCCACCATGAGGATTTCGATCCGGAGATGAAGGCAAAAGCCGCCAGACTACGGGAGTTGTTGCGGATTCCCGCCGGCCTGAACGAGTTTCACCTGATGGTCTCGCCGGTGCGGGGCCTGGACGGTGAACTGACGGTAACCACGCGGTCCATGCTCCAGATCATGTCGGGGCTTGCCCTGGGAGTGGATGTGCCGCCGATGCACCGGGAGCGCAAACTCACTCCGCCGATTCCGGATGGAGTGGTTCCGGCCGAATCGTTGTTACGGGTCCGAAGCGGCTCGGAAAAGCCGGCAGACGCCTTTGCCGTGGTGAAATATGAGGACGCCTGGTTCTGGATCGCCAACGACGATTGGCGTTCCAAGCGTTCGTTCGGGACCATCATGTTCCTGTTCACCCTGGCCGGGGGCTCCGATCAGGATCGCGCCCCGGTGATCACCATCCCGGCGCAGTGAGCGGTCGGACATCTGAATCAGCTGTCGAGCCGTATCCGAGAATCTGAACAGACTCATCAATGACACGAACGGTGCACGGATGAATGTAGGAATGGAAATTCAAACGGGTCGTGTGAGGCGATTGTTGGCTTGTGGCCACACAGTCAAACCGGAAAAAAATAGTAATAGGAGTGACTTGATGAAACGACTAAAAGCGATGCTCACCCTGCTTTTCTTGGGCGTGCTGGCAGCCGGCCTGCAGGCGGAAATCCAGCTGACGGCGCTGCAATTGCCGGAGGGCAAGGGAGTGGATGTGACCTTCACCCCGACGGAACGGGCGCCGGCCAAGGCGACTATGAAGGCGGATCTCAAGTTCGAGAAGGGCCAGGCGCGCATTGAGCTGAGTTTAAGCAAGATGGAGCCGGCGGTATTGTTTGGCGGGGACATCTCGGCATACGTGTTGTGGGCGGTCACCAGCGACGGCGTGACTGAAAACCTGGGTGAGGTACTGATCGACCGGAGGGAATGCTCGGCCTCGCGGGAATACTCCACCGGCAAGAAAATTTTTGCCCTGATGGTGACAGCGGAACCGCTGGCGGTGGTGAACCGGCCCACCGACCTGGTGCTGTTTACTTCCGATCCGGCCAAACCGGACAAGGTGCGCAACACCCCGTTCAAGTTCAACGGGTTCCGGGAAGGGTACAAGCCGGCGCTGGAGACCATCGCCGGGATCCAGTACAACGACGAAACCCCGGTGGCGATCAAGCAGGCGCAGAAGGCGCTGGATTTCGCGAAAACGCTCAAAGCCGGCGAAGTGAATCCGAGCGCCATGCGTGACGCGAGGATCGCCTTCAACCAGGCGGACAACACGGCCAGACAGGGTGGCAGCCAGAAGGTGATCACAGACTACGCCCGGCGGGCGGTGGAGCTGGCCTCGCAGGCGATCCGGGACACCATCCGGAAGAACGAGGCCCAGGCGGCTGCCGATGCGAAGGCGAAACAGGCGGCGGAGAAAGCAGCCCTGGAGCAGCGGGCAAGCGAGGCCGAGACCGAATCGCAGCGGATCGCTCGGCAGCTCCAGGAAGTGGAGTCCCAACGCGCGGCGCTGGCCCGGGAGTCGAAAGACCTCGCCCTGGAGAGGGACAAATTCGCGGCCCAGCGCGATGCGGTGAGGACCGACCTGGCGAAGGTGGACCTGGAGAAGGCAACGATCCAGAAGGAGCGGGACCGCCTGGCGGGGATGCTCAAGGGAGCTCTGTCCTCGGTGGCCGAGACCAACGAGACGGCCCGCGGGGTGATCGTGAGCCTCTCGGGTATCCTGTTTGACGTCAACCAGGCGACGCTGAAGGCGCCGGCCCAGTTGACCGTGGCCAAGCTGGCCGGCATCATGATGGTCTTCCAGAACATGAACCTGAGCATCGATGGATATACCGACACGACGGGCTCCGACGCGATCAACACGAAACTCTCCAATGACCGGGCCAAGACTGTTTACGATTTCCTGATGGCCCAGGGGATTGACGCGGACCGGATGAACTACCAGGGTTTCGGGCCGGCCAACCCCGTGGCGCCCAACGATACCGAAACCAACCGCGCCAAAAACCGCCGGGTGGAGGTGGTCCTCACCCCGACGCCGCCTCAGGAATGATGGAACCGGCCGCCCCGGGGAGCCACTCCGGAGCGGCCGAACGAATACGAGGAATTCATGAATCGTACATCTGCACTGACGATCGTCTTCCTGGGTCTGTTCCTTTCGGCCTGGGCGGATCTTCGCGCCGATGAACTCCTCACCGCCGGCGGCGAGCGACTGAAGGGGCGGATCTTGGCCGAAACGCCGGAATACGTCGAATTTCTTTCTGACGCCCTCGGCGCCGTACGGGTGGCCCGTTCCGCCATCGCCCACCTGAAGCGGGACCTGTCTCCGGACTCCAAGGTGGCGGCGGCTGCGCCCGGGGTGCCGGTCATCGCGTCGGCGGGGACTTCGTCAGGCACCAGCCCCGCCGCACTTGCGGAACCCGACCCGGCGCTCCAGACAGCGGCTGCTGAAGGCGCCGGGAACGCCCCGATACCGGAAACATCTACCGGCCAAGAGTCGGAGACGCTGGACCGGGCCCTCCGCCGCTATTACCCGCTGCGGGGCTGGAAGACTTCATTTCGGTTCGGCCTGACAGCGCGACGGGGTCATGACAGCGACAGTACCGTGGACCTTGCCCTCCGGTCCAACAAAATTGACGCCAAGAAGCGAGAGTACCAGTTTGAATTCCGTTTCTATCGGAAGGACAACGTCTTAAGCGACGACATGCGGACGGTGACGGACAACAACCTCACGGGCGAATTCCGTATCAGGCATACAATCCATCCGCGCTGGTTCCTGCAGTCCAACACCCGTTACTACCGGGATCCGGTGGTCAATCTCTTGCACGAGGGCACCCAGACCGGCGGAGCGGGGTACTGGCTGCTGGCGGGCGACCGTCTCAAGCTGTCCGCCGGTCCCGCCCTCGGCGTCCAGTACACCGAGTACACCACGGAGTCGGGCTGGCATTTCGTGGCCGGGCTCTACCAGGATCTGCAGTGGCAACTCCTGGAGTCGTTCAGGATCCGGGAGGAAGTTTATTATATTCAGGATCCCTGGAATGCCGCCAACCATGCGGTCCGACTCAACCTGGAGGTCACCCAGCAGCTCAGCCGGATCTTGTCCCTCAGTTTCTCTTGGGATTATGCCTTCGAGGGTGAAGTTGGGGGAAACATCACCCAAAATCAGAACCGGCTAGGAATGAACTTGGGAGTTCACTTTTAGCCCGCGGGCACACCGGAAGTGAAGACAGAGAACAAATTCATAAGGAGAATTTTTCAGTCATGAGAACCGAAGATAACACATTCACAAGGAGGATTTTTCAGTCATGAGCAGCGAAGACAAGAAACATCGTTCGCACCTTCCGATGCGAAACACGGCGAGACCCAGTCTCATCACTTACGACGCCAAGGATCCGGACACGAAGATGGTGCCGATCGAACAGTTGCGGCCGCCCAAAGGAGCGCCCAACGTACTGATCATCCTGATCGACGATGCCGGATTCGGATCGTCCAGCGCCTTCGGCGGCCCCTGCCACACGCCGGCCGCGGAAAAGCTGGCGGCGGGCGGTCTTAAGTTCAACCGCTTCCACACCACCGCGATCTGCTCGGCAACGCGGCAGGCACTGCTGACCGGCCGCAACCACCACTCCGCCGGCATGGCCGGCATCACCGAGATCGCTACCGGCGCGCCGGGTTACTCCTCGGTGCTGCCCAACTCCATGTCGCCGCTGGCGAAAACCCTCAAGCTCAACGGCTACAACACGGCCCAGTTCGGCAAGTGCCACGAGGTGCCGGTGTGGCAGTCGAGCCCAGTCGGTCCTTTCGACCAGTGGCCCACGGGCGGCGGCGGCTTCGAGTATTTCTACGGCTTCATCGGCGGCGAGGCCAACCAGTGGTATCCGACGCTTTACCAGGGTACCACGCCGGTCGAGCCGGACAAGACCCCCGAGGAAGGCTACCACCTCGTGGAGGACATGACCAACAAGGCCATCAACTGGATCGGCCAGCAGAAGTCTCTCGCTCCGGACAAGCCGTTTTTCATGTACTTCGCGCCCGGCGCGACCCATGCCCCGCACCACGTGCCGAAGGAGTGGGCGGACAAGTACAAGGGCAAGTTCGACGGGGGCTGGGACAAGCTGCGCGAGGAGACCTTCGCCCGGCAGAAGAAGCTGGGCGTGATCCCGGCGGACTGCCAGCTGTCCGCGCGGCCGAAGGAGGTCCCGGGCTGGGACGAGATGCCGGAGGCGTTCAAGCCGGTGCTGCGCCGCGAGATGGAGGTCTATGCGGGGTTCATGGAGTACACCGACCACCATGTGGGCCGGATCATCGACATGCTGAAGAAGCTCAACATCCTTGAAGACACACTCATTTACTACATCATCGGCGACAATGGCGCCTCGGCCGAAGGCAACATCAACGGCTGCTTCAACGAGATGAGCTACTTCAATGGGTTGCAGGGCTTCGAGACGCCCGAATATCTGTCGGAGCGGCTCGACAAGTTTGGCGGCCCGGATTCGTACAACCATTATGCGGTGGGCTGGGCGCACGCCATGAACACGCCCTTGCAGTGGACCAAGCAGGTCGCCTCCCACTTCGGGGGAACCCGCAACGGCACCATCGTCCATTGGCCCAAGGGGATCAAGGCCAAGGGCGAGATCCGGACGCAGTTCAGCCATGTCATCGACGTGGCGCCGACGATCCTCGAGGCGGCGGGTATTCCCGAGCCGGAATCCGTGGACGGCATCACCCAGGACCCGCTCGAGGGCACCAGCATGCTGTACGCCTTCAGCAATCCGAAGGCGGCGGACCGGCACGAGACGCAGTACTTCGAGGTCATGGGCAACCGCGCCATCTACCACAAGGGGTGGAGCGCCGTGACGAAACACTATACGCCCTGGATCAACGCTCCGAGACCCGCGCTCGATGACGACGTTTGGGAACTCTACGACACCTCCAAGGACTGGAGCCAGTCCAAGGACCTGGCGAAGGAACTTCCCAAGAAGCTCTTCGAGCTGCAGCGTCTCTGGCTGATCGAGGCGACGCGCTACAAGGTGCTGCCGTTGGACGACCGGATGTTTGAAAAGATGAACCCGGACACGGCCGGCCGCCCGGTGCTCATCAAGGGCAAGACCCAGCTCCTGTTCAGCGGCATGGGGCGCCTGTCGGAAAACTGCGTCCTGAACCTCAAGAACAAGTCGCACTCCGTCACCGCCGAAATCGTGGTGCCTTCGAACGGCGCCGAGGGCGTCATTATCGCCCAGGGCGCCAACATCGGCGGCTGGAGCCTGTACGCCAAGGAAGGCAAGCTCAAGTACTGCTACAACTGGAGTGGCCTGAAGCACTTTTATGCCGAGTCGGAGGGCAAGATCCCTGCGGGCGAGCACCAGGTGCGCATGGAGTTCGCCTATGCGGGCGGTGGCTTGGGCAAGGGCGGCGTGGCGGCATTGTTCGTGGACGGCAAGAAGGTCGGCGAAGGAAAGGTCGACGCCACATTGGCGATGATCTTCTCCGCCGACGACGGGCTGGATGTCGGCGAGGATACCGGGGCGCCGGTGTCGCCGGACTACAGCTCCGAGGGCAACGCCTTCAACGGCGAGATCAAGGGCATCCAGCTCGCGATCGCCGACGCGGCGGAGAACTCGGATCACCTGGTCAACGCGGAGGATGCGGTCCGCATGGCCATGGCGCGGCAGTGAACCAATAACCGTTGGCGGCCGGCAGCCCGGGCAGGGCTGCCGGCCATCGTCCGCCTGTATCAACCCAAGGAGCTGAACGATGGCCACGAACGGTCCAACCGGTGCAATTCTCTTCGAACCACGCTGGCCCGTCGCGATCACCATCCTCGCGGTAATGGCCCTGATGGCGGTGCTGCCCAAAAGCATCCGGCTGATCCCGGTCTGGGTGGGCATCGTGATCGGGGCCACGGTGCTCGTGCCGATCGCCGCGGTCGGGCTGTCGGGCGCAAAGAAGCGTTGGTTGCGCATCGAACATGCGGTCACGGTATTTTTTTTCGTGTACGCGGTGCTCGCGATCCTCGCCAATCTGGCGCACGTGGTTCACGAGATGGTGGCCCGCTCGGCGGAGGTTAGCGGGCTGCAGCTGATCGGCTCGAGCATTGCCTTGTGGGCCAACACCATCCTCATGTTCTCGCTGCTCTACTGGCAGGTGGACCGCGGCGGCCCGGAAGCCCGGATCGCCAAGTCCGGCGCCCGGCCAGACTGGCTGTTCCCGCAGGAGGGGGCGCCCGCCGAGGACGTGCCGGAATCTTGGCGGCCGGTGTTTGTCGATTACCTGTTCCTCGGCTATATGACGGCCACCGCGTTCAGTCCCACCGACACCCTGCCGCTGACGTCCCGGGCCAAACTGCTGATGATGCTCGAGAGCGCCATCTCGCTCGGGACGATCCTGATCGTGGCGGCCCGCGCGATCAACATTCTCGGGTGATCGTGAGGATAGGATGAGGAGAAAGCGCTCATGAACCGACACGCCTTGGCTCAGCGGAACGATCCGCCGCGCGGCTTCAGGCGCGCCAGCCGGCTGGCTCTGCTCGCCTGTCTCTTTTGCGGGGCCGCCGCGGGACTGGGATTCGGGGCGGCCGGGGAAGACCTGTCGCGCCCGGAGGCCGGAGGGCCCCCGACCCAGGTCCAGATTGGTCTCTACCTGGTGGACCTCTACGAGGTTTCCGGGCCCGACCAGACTTTCCAGGCCGACGTGGTCATCCGGGCCCAGTGGCGGGATTCCCGTCTGGCGGGGCGTTGGAACGGTCTCCACAGCCTGGCCCTGGACGACGTGTGGCATCCCCGCCTGCAGCTGGTGAACCAGCGGGGCATCTCCGCCTCGCTCCCGCAGCGCGTCGAAGTCGATCCCTCCGGGCTGGTCCAATACCGTCAGCGGTGGTGGGGACGTTTTTCGGCCCGGCTGGATCTGAAGGAATTTCCCATGGACCGGCAACAACTCCACATCCAGGTGGTGAGCCTGGGCCACCGCCGGGATGAGGTCGACCTGGTGGAAAATACGGCGGAGCTGAAGTCGGGCCGGGCCGAAGCGCTTTCCATCACCGACTGGGCGGTTGGACCGGCCCGGCTGGAGAGGGCAGACTACGAACCGGGCCCCGGAGCGAAGGCCCTCGCCGGAGTGCGCCTGGAGTGGGAAGCCAAACGTTTCGCGGGTTATTACGCGGTGCAAGTGATTCTCCCGCTGGTCTTCATCGTGCTGATGGGCTGGACGGCGGTCTGGGTGGATCCCGCGGTCGTGGCCACCCGCATGAGCGTGTCGATGACGACCATGCTCACGTTGATCGCGTACCGCTTCGCACTCGGGAAATCGGTCCCCAACCTCACTTACCTCACCCGCTTCGACTATTTCATGATGGCTTCCACGGTGCTGATATTCCTGATGCTGCTTATCGTGGCGGCCGGCGCCCGCCTGGCCGGCCAGGGCAAGGCGCCGCTGGTGCACCGGATCGACCTGTGGGTCCGCGTGGTTTTCCCGGCGATTTTCGGCCTTGTATTTTGCCTGTCCTGGTGGGGGTGATCGATGAGCAGCCCCACCGGGAATCCGCAAACCGCCCATATTCATGTGCTCGCCAAACCGACGGGCGCCAGCTGTAACCTCGATTGCAAGTACTGCTTCTTTCTCTCCAAGGAACGCCTGTACCCCGGCGAGAAGACGCGGATGTCTGAGGCGACGCTGGAGTCCTATCTCCGGCAGATGCTGGAGCCCCGGGACGCCAGCGAGGTCACCATCACCTGGCAGGGCGGGGAACCGACCCTCATGGGACTCGATTTTTTCAGACACTCCATCGAGCTGGTGGACCGGTATCGCCGGCCGGGCCAGCAAGTCCAGCACATTATCCAGACCAACGGCGTCCTGCTGGATGACGAGTGGTGCGCCTTCTTCAAGGAGCATGGCTTTCTCGTCGGCCTGAGCCTCGACGGCCCGCGCGAGATGCACAACGCCTATCGGGTCACGAAAGGGGGTGCCGGAACGTTCGACCAGGTCAGGCAGGCGTGGGAAACGCTGCGGCGGCACCAGGTGGACGTGAACATCCTGTGCTCCATCCACGCCGCCAACGCCGGTCACCCGCTCGAGGTGTACCGCTTCTTCCGGAATGAGCTGGGCGCTTCGTTCCTCCAGTTCATCCCGATCGTGGAACGGGCCACCCCAGAGATGCTTCCGCTCGCCAACCAGGGTTGGGGGGAGCGGCCCGGTGCCAAACGGCCCCTCTACACCCAGCGGGGTCAGATGGTGACTGACCGGTCGGTCGGTGCGGAGCCGTTTGGCCGTTTCCTGATCGCCATCTTTGACGAGTGGGTGCGCCGCGATGTCGGCCAGGTGTTCGTGCAGACGTTCGACGCGACCCTGGGGAGCTTCGTCGGGCTGCACAGCTTGTGCATCTTCTCGCCGACTTGCGGCAACGCCGTGTGCCTGGAACACAACGGGGACCTGTACTGCTGCGACCACTTTGTCGAGCCCGGTTACCTGCTCGGGAACATTACCCGGACGCCGCTGTTCGAACTGACAGTCTCGGAGACGCTGCGCGAGTTCGGCCGGGCCAAACGCGACCGTCTGCCCAAGTACTGCCGCGAATGCCCGGTACTCTTCGCCTGCCACGGTGAGTGTCCGCGCAACCGTTTTATCTCCACGCCCGACGGCGAGTCCGGGCTCAACTATCTTTGCGCCGGCTACAGGATGTTCTTTGCCCATGTCGACCGGCCGATGAGGATCATGGCGGACCTGCTCCGCCAGGGACGGTTCGCCGACGAGATCATGCAGCTGTCCGAGGCTCCGGCCAGTCCGTCCGGGGCGGCTGACATCCGAACCAGGAGGTCGGACGATGATACAGGTTCGTGAATGGATCGAACTCGCCGCCCTTGGCGTCGAGTTGCTGGCTGTGCTGTTGATGGCTTGCTTCATCCTCTACGGGACGGCGCGCTGGATATTTCACTCCGCCAAGCAGTTCGAGAGTACCTACGAGAACTACCGGGTCATGCTGGGGAAGTCGCTGCTGGTGGGGCTGGAGCTACTGGTGGCCGCGGACATCATCCGGACCGTGGTCCTCGACCTGACGCTCAACAATATTGCGCTGCTGGCCGGCCTGGTGCTGGTGCGGACGTTCCTGGGGTGGACCCTTACTGTCGAAGTGGAGGGCCGCTGGCCCTGGCAGAAAGCGGTCAGGGCCGGCTCCAGCGAGGGGACTGCCGGGCGGCCGGCTCCGGGCGCCGCCGGTTAGCGGACGATGGACTGATACGTGCAACCAATTCAAGAGGAGGATTACGGATATGGTAGATCCATCCGGATTTTTTGAGGGACTGCTGGCGCGCTGGCAGGGGCCGATGAGTTTCCGCCTGCTCATTCAGCCCCTGATGGCCTTGATATTCGCGTTCCTGGACGGCCGGCGAGACGCCCGGGAAGGACGCCCCCCTTACTTCTGGGGGCTGTTCATGAGCCCGGAACACCGTCGCGAAATGCTGCGGAGCGGCTGGGAGTCCGTTGGCAAGGTGTTCCTCATCGCCATAGTGCTCGATTTCGTCTTCCAGTTTCTCCAGTTTCGCAACCTGCGGCCGCATGGGGCACTGGTCGCCGGGGTGATCCTGGCGATCATCCCTTATCTGCTGCTGCGCGGCCCCATCAACCGCCTTCTGCGACGTAAGGCCAGGGGAGAGAAACCATGAGCGGCGAGACCGGGGAAAAGAAGCCGGAAGTGAAACCGGCTCCCGCTCATGGACCCGTCCCCGCGAAGGGCCTGAAGGGGATCCGGAAGTTCCTGGCGGTTCTTGGTGCCGGTCTCGGGATTGGCCGGGGCGGCCGCCAGGCAGCCGTGGTTGAAACTACCAAAATGAGCAACTTCCTGGCCGAAGAACGCACGGACATGGCCATGGAGAGGACATACTGGGCCGCGGAACGCACCCTCCAGGCCTGGATCCGGACGGCGCTCTCCATGATCAGCTTCGGATTCACGATCGGCAAACTCGGCCAGGCTATTTCCGGGATCGAGGTGAAGGGTTTTCGGGGCATGCGCGAAATCGGCGTCAGCAGCATCGCCTACTTTCTCGTGATCCTGGGCACGCTGGTGCTTCTGACGGCAGCCTGGCAATACGGCGTCCGGGTGCACGAACTCTGCGAACTGGGCCTACAGCGCCAGCCGAGCATCGCCTTCGCCGTCGCGCTGATCCTGTGCGTGCTCGGCGTCGCCGCCTTCAGCGCGCTGGTGATGAAGATTTGAACCCACCGGCAGGGGCTCGGCAGCCGAATGTAACCAGCGTCGCTTTATGGAACACCATCACGGCGTGGTCGCGCCGGGTTTGGTTCTGATCGACCCAGAGCCGCACCCAAAATAATTCACCACGGATGGACACGGAAGAACACTGATCAACCAGGGAATACACTTAAAATTAACAACGGAACACACTGAATGCATGGCAGGAGGGATGAATCCATGACTAAGCGGGCCGGACATAGGGAAATTCTCTTCGTAGCGGCGTTGATCGCGGTGATCACGGCAGGTTCGCACCCGGCCATGGCGGCCGACGCGTCTGCCATCGACAGTAAAGCGAAGGCCGCCTTGGCGGAGCTGTACAAGACCAGCCCCGCGGCCAAGGCGCTTGGGAAGAAGGCGAAGGCGATCCTCGTTTTCCCCGACATCGTCAAAGCCGGGCTCCTCATCGGCGGTCAGCGCGGCGACGGCGCCCTGCTCGTAAAGGGAAAAACCGCAGCTTATTACAATACCACGGCGGCATCGTACGGCCTTCAAGCTGGGGTGCAGAAGTTCGGCTATGCCATGTTCCTGATGACGGATTCCGCGTGGACATATATCGACAAGCACGATGGGTGGGAGGTGGGCGTCGGCCCAAGTTTCGTCCTTGTGGACGAAGGTGTCGCTAAAACGATCACCACCACGACCGCGAAAGCCGATATTTATGCTTTTGTCTTCAGCCAGAAGGGGTTGATGGGAGGTATCGGCATCCAGGGTTCAAAGATTACCCGGATCCATCCTTGAGCTTACGGCCGTCCTTCAGGACATGAATCTGAGCACGGACTAACTCCGGTTTTACTGGTTCCTGCGTTGTCGGTTCTGTCCGTCAACGTATCCGGGTGTATCCGTGTCGATCCGCTGCTTCAGACTGTTTGTGGAATCGAACGAGGAGCGGATGTAGATTTTCCAGCCGGAGAGTCCTTCCGCCGTCTGGAACGGCGGCCCTGCCGCGCGTGTCCGCCCGCCGCGGAGGAGTGGCCGAGTGGTCGATGGCGGCGGTCTTGAAAACCGTTGTCCCTTTACGGGGACCGTGGGTTCGAATCCTACCTCCTCCGCCAATCCTTCTCTTTCCAGTCCGAGAAAGTCGGGTTCGCCCTGATCTCTGCCGGCGAGCGGTTCGGCCCCGCCTGACGGCAGCGGCCGTGCCAACAACTCACCGCCAATCAACGCTCACGGAGCAGCAACCGCGCGCCGCAATACGAACAGGCGGCGGACTGGGTGCCGGTCCACCGGATCTGCCGGCCATCGACCGGACCGCCGCAGCGCACGCAGGTATCCGGCAGCAGATCCGGGCGGTAGGCCGGAGCCGGCGGCGGCGACGGGGACGGTGCGACGGATAGGGCGGGATCCGCTGCCGTCGCGAGGGGCGGCGCCATCGCCGCGACCATCCCCTTGGTGACCATGCTGACCGCCACCAGCACCAGGATTCCCGGCCACCACCAGCCGTGCCAGGCCAGGATGGCCAGTCCCACCAGCCACACCACCGTCTGGATGTTGCCCCAGGGGCCGGCCGGTTGTTGCATGTCGTGAATTTCCTTCATGGTGTGTTGTCCTCGTTGTCGGACCTGTTTGGGCCGCGAGGCGGTTATAACATGACCGGCCTCGCCGACGGTTGATCGGATGAACCGAGTCTGGGATAATGAGAGCCATCATGAAAATCGTCATCGCCGGAGCCGGCGGGGTCGGGTACCAACTGGCCAGCCAGCTCATCGCCAAAGAACACGACGTGATCCTGATCGAAAAGGATCCGGAGACGGCCAAGCACGTGGCCAATCACCTGGACTGCATCGTCATCAACAACGAGGCCAACCGCCTGGCGGTTCTCCGGGAAGCCGGGCTGGAATCCGCCGACTGCTTCATCAGCGTGACCGACTCCGACGAGGTCAATCTGGTCACCGCCCTGATGGCGCACAGCGAGTTTCACGTGCCCCGCAAAATCGTGCGGGTGGGCAATTCCGACTATATCAAGAGCCGGAGCTTCGGCACCTCGGATCTGGGCATTGATCACCTGATCAATCCGGAAATGGAAGCCGCCGCCGCCATCGCCCGGACGGTGCGGGAGGGCGCGTACAGCGACGTGTACCTGTTCAAGTCCGAAGCCGTCCAGATGCGCACCCTGACCCTGGCCGAGGGCTCGCCGTTCGCGGGACAAACACTGCGGGACATGCGGTCGGGGCACCCCGGCGAGTATCTCGTCGCCGCCATCATCCGGGATGACGAAGTCGTGATCCCCACCGGACACGCGGTGCTGCAGAGCGGGGACATGCTGCAGATCGTGTCCGACAAGGAGACGCTGGAGCGGCTGTTCGCCCGGTCCGGCCACTCGGTGATCGAGCAGTTGCGGGAGGTGATCATCGTGGGCGGCGGACGGATCGGCCGGCAGGTCGCCAAGCTGATCAAGCAGCGGAAACGGCACGTCAAGATCATCGAGAGCAGCTACGTCAAGTGCAAGCAGCTGTCCGACGAGCTGTCCAACGTCACCATCATCCATTCCGACATCACCGACGAATCGATCTTCGACGAAGAGCAGCTCCACAGTTACGAACTCATCATCACCACCACCGGCAACCAGGAGCTCAACATGCTGTCCGCCGCCTACGCCAAGACGCTGGGCGTCAAGCAGGCCATCGCCCTGGTGCACAACGCCAACTACGTCAAGATCGCCACCCGGATCGGGATCGACTCCACCGTCAGTCCCAAAGGGAGCGCGGTGGACGCGATCCTGTCCCATCTGACCGGCGGCAAGTTCCGTTCCGTGCACACCATCGCCGAAGGGCAGGCGGAAGTGATCGAGTTGGCGCTGGACGAGCGCTGCCCGGTGTTGATGGCCCCGCTCAAAGACGTGCCGATGCCCGCGAACTCCCTGATCCTGTCGGTGATCCGGAACAATCAGCACCATCTCCCGGACGGCAATTTCTGCCTGCATGCCGGCGACGACGTCATCGTGATCAGCCTGCTGGAAAGCAGCAGCCAGATTGAAGAACTCTTCACCGGTTCAGCATGAACATCCGCCAGGTCGTTCGCCTCATCGCGTTCATCGTGCTCATCATCGCCGGTTGCATGACCCTGCCGCTGGCGGTGGCCCTGTTCCATGAGGACGCCCGCAGCGCGTGGGCATTCGGTGTGACCATGGGGGTGGGCCTGGGCGTGTGCCTGCCGGCGATCATCGGCCTGCGCCGGGAGAAACGCGATTTTTTGTCCACCCGGAGTAGCTTCCTGCTGGTGACCGGCGGCTGGCTGGCGGCCGCCCTGTTCGGATCGCTCCCGTTCATGCTGTCCGGGGCGATCCCCGCCTTTACCGATGCCTTGTTCGAAACGATGTCCGGTTTGACCACCACCGGCGCCTCGATTCTCACGAATATCGAAAGCCATCCTGCTGCGATCCTGTTCTGGCGCTCCTTCACCCATTGGCTGGGCGGGATGGGGATCGTGGTGCTCGCCGTGGCGATCCTGCCGCTGTTGGGGGTGGGCGGCCTGCAGCTGATCCAGGCCGAGGCCCCGGGCCCCACGGTGGACAAGATCACGCCGCGCATTGCCGAAACCGCCAAGATCATCTGGCTGATCTACCTGGTGTTCACCATCCTGGAGACCGGTTTGCTGATGGGCGGTGGCCTGGACCTGTTCGACGCGCTGACGCACACGTTCGCCACGATGGCCACCGGCGGCTTTTCCACCAAGAACGCCAGTGTCGGGCATTTTGATTCCGCGTACGTGGACGGCGTGGTGACCGTGTTCATGCTGCTGGCCGGCATCAATTTCATTCTCCACTATCGGCTGCTCACCGGCCGGTTTCGCGACGTGATCCGCAACAGCGAGCTGCTGGTTTATCTCTCGATATTCACCGTGGCCACCGCGCTGATCACCTTCAGTCTGAACGGCGGGACCTATGCGGAACTTGGCACGAGTTTCCGTCACGCGGCGTTTCAGTCGGCCGCCATCCTGACTACCACCGGGTTTGCCACCGCCGATTTCGAAGGGTGGCCGGCGCTGGCCCAGGGCGTGCTGTTTCTCCTGATGTTCATCGGCGGGTGCTCCGGGTCCACCGGCGGCGGGATCAAGGTGATCCGCATCATGATCCTGTTCAAGCAGGGCATCCACGAAATGAAGTTCCTTCTCCACCCCCGGGGTATCTTCACCCTGAAGGTGAACCGTCAGCTCATCCGCAAGGGCATCGGCTACGCCGTGGCCGGGTTTTTCTTTCTCTACATGCTGACCCTCGGCGTCGTGACGCTGGTCATGGCCCTGGCCGGCCAGGACCTCGTCACGTCGGTCACCTGCGCGCTGACCATGGTGGGCAACATCGGTCCCGGCTTCGGCGCGATCGGCCCGGCTGAAAACTACGCGTTTTTGCCCGGGGCGGTGAAACTGGTGCTCAGTCTGGCCATGCTGGCCGGCCGTCTGGAGCTGTACACGGTCCTGATTTTATTCACCCCCGCGTTCTGGCGGAAATAGCCGATTTCGATCGCATGGAAAAAAGATGCTTGACAGCGACCAGGCCCGGACCTACAATCCCGCCCATGATACGGAACCTGACCGCCGACAATCGGAACACCGCCCGCGCCAACTGGTTTTGGTGGCCTTGGCGTTTTACCGGCGCGGCGTGGGTTTCGAATCGCCCCCTCTGATCTAAATCTCCAATCCAGTTGACGACAACCCACCCGCGAGGGTGGGTTTTTTTGTCGTCCGACCGACACCCACCCAAGCCGGTGCGGCGGCCGCCGCGGAGCGGACACGGGAGAGTGACGGTATGATCATCGTTTTGAAACACGAGGCGACCCAGGCACACGCCGCCGCCATCCTCGAGGCCATCGGCCGTGAGGGGCTCAAGCCCCTGTACATGCCCGGGACCGAGCGGGTGGTGCTGGGAGCGCTGGGCGACGAGCGCGTGCTGGCTGGCCTGCACCTGGAGAGCCACCCCATGGTGGACCGGATCGTGCCCATCCTGTCCCCCTACAAGCTGGCCAGTCGCGAGCTGTATCCGTCGGAGACAGTCATCGACGTGGGCGGCCGGCTGGTGGGCGCGCCGAACTTCGCCGTCATGGCCGGCCCCTGCGCCGTGGAGAGCGAGGCGCAGATCATGGACACCGCCCGCCGGACGAAGGCCGCGGGCGCGACGTTCCTGCGCGGCGGCGCGTTCAAGCCGCGCTCCTCACCCTATTCCTTCCAGGGCCTGGGCGAAGAGGGGCTGCGGCTCCTCCGGCAGGCGGGCGATGCCACCGGCCTGGCGGTGGTCACCGAGGTGATGGCGCCCGACGAAGTGGCGCTCGTGGCCGCCTACGCCGACGTGCTCCAGGTGGGCGCGCGGAACATGCAGAATTTTCGGCTGCTGCGGGAGGTGGGCCAGGCCGGCCGGCCGGTCCTGCTGAAGCGCGGCATGGCGGCGTCGCTGGACGAATTCCTCATGAGCGCCGAGTACGTCCTCAACGAGGGGAACCCGGCGGTGATCCTGTGCGAGCGGGGCATCAAGACGTTCGAGACCGCCTATCGGAACACGCTGGACCTGGCGGCCGTGCCCGTGCTCAAGAGCCGCACCCACCTGCCGGTGATCGTGGACCCGTCCCACGCCGCCGGGTACCGGGAGTACGTCATCCCGCTGGCCAAGGCGGCGCTGGTCTGCGGCGCCGACGGGATCATTGTGGAGGTGCACCCCGAACCGGAGCGGGCCCTGTCCGACGGGCGGCAGTCGTTGTACCCGGTTCAATTCGAGGAGCTGATGAAACAGCTCCGGCGGCTGGCCAAGGCCGAAGGGAGGGTCCTGTAATGCCGCCCCATGTCACGCCGGGCACCCTGGACACGGTCTACAAGGTGCTGGACACCACGGTGGATCCGGTGGGCCTCTTCCACGCCCTGCGGCAGGGTCCGCACGCATTCCTCCTGGAATCGGCCGATCTCATCGAGAAGTACGGCGACAAGAGCACCGGCTGCGTCGACCCGTCATTGCGGATCACCGCGAAAAACCGCCGCTTCGTGGTGCGGGCGCTCAATGCCCGCGGCCGCCGCTACCTGGCGCACCTGGGCGATGCGTTCCTCTTTGCCGAGGATGTGGCGGTGGCCGGTGACGCGATCACGGGCCGGGTGCCCCAATCTGCGAATTTTCTGGACGAGGACGCCCGGCTGAAATCGGGCGACATCTTCGACGTGCTCCGGGCGGTGGTGTTCCGGCTGGAACCGCGCATCCGGCTGGACATCCCCTTTGGAGGCCTGTACGGCGTCATCGCCTACGATGCGGTCCGGGCGTTCGAGGCGCTGCCGCCCCAGCCCGACGACGGGCTGCCCGACCTGGATTTCTACTTCGCCGACAACCTGTTCGTGATGGACCACCTGCAGAACAAAACCTATCTCATCTCCAACCTGCCGGTGCTGGATGGCGCGGACCGCGACGCCCGGTACGACTGCATGGAGACGATCCGCCGGTTGGAGGCGGCGGTCCAGTCGGCGGAGCCGTACCGTTGCCCGCCGGCGCCGGCGGCGGGGCCGGCGGCGGTATCGGTCTCCGACGCCGACTTCTCGGCGCGGGTCGCCCGCATCCAGGAGCACATCGGCCGGGGCGACATCTTCCAGTGCGTCCTGTCGCGGAGCTTCCGCGTACCGGCCGCCGAGCCGCCGCTGCAGGTGTACGCCCGGCTCAAGGCGATCAACCCCGGGCCCTACATGTTCTACTTCCAGGCGCCGGAGTACGCGCTGCTGGGCTCCAGTCCCGAGACCTGCCTGAAGGTGTCGGCCGGCCCGGAGCGGACGGTGGAAATCCGGCCCATCGCCGGCACCTTCCCGCGGGGGCGCCGCGGCGACCGCATCGATCCGGAGCTGGACTCCCGCCTCGAACTGGACCTGCTCCAGGACGGCAAGGAACTGGCCGAGCACTGCATGCTGGTGGACCTGGCCCGCAACGACATCGCCCGCGTCGCCGAGCCGGGCACGCGCCACGCACCCGAACTGCTGAAAGTGGAGAAGTATTCCCACGTCCAGCACCTGGTTTCCACGGTGCGGGGGCGGTTGCGGGCTGACCTTGACGCGCTCCACGCCTACAAGGCCACCATGAACATGGGCACGCTCACCGGGGCACCCAAGATCAAGGCGATGGAGCTGATCTGCCGGTATGAACCCGACGCGCGCGGGTTTTATGGCGGGGCGGTCTGTTACCTGACTCCGCGCGGCGATTTCGATTCCTGCATCGTCATTCGCTCCATCCTGCTGCGGGACGGCACCGCCGAGATCCGCGCCGGCGCCGGCATCGTCCACGACTCGGTGCCTGAGCGCGAGTGCGAGGAGACGTGGCGCAAGAGCCGGGCCTGCCTCGAGGCCCTGGGGGTGACGCCATGAACGTGCTGATGATCGACAACTTTGATTCCTTCACTTACAACCTGGTGGATGAGCTGCGCGGCCTGGGCGCGACGGTGCGGATCCATCGGAACGACCTCGCGTCCGCCGATCTGGAGCAGGTGCTTGGGGAACTCCGGCCGCGGCTGATCGTGCTGTCGCCGGGTCCGTCAACTCCCGCTGAGGCGGGCATCTGCGTTCCCCTGATTCGGCGGTACCATTCCGAATATCCCATCCTGGGCATATGCCTCGGACACCAGTGTCTCATTGCGGCGTTCGGCGGCGTGGTGGGCCGGTCGCCCGTGCCGGTGCATGGCAAGAAGTCGCTGGTGACCCACACGGGCACGGCGCTGTTCGACGGCGTGCCGAAGACTTTTTCCGCCGGCCGGTACCATTCGCTGTGCGGGACGGAGATTCCACCGCCCCTTCGGGTGACCGCTTCCGCCGACGGCATCCCCATGGCCGTGGAAGATTCTGCCGGTCGGATGACGGGGTTGCAGTTCCACCCCGAGTCGATCCTCACCGCCCACGGCAGCCGGATCCTGGCCAATGCGCTGCGGAGGCTGCCATGAGCACCGCGGAGGACATCCTGACGAAGCTGAGCCGGCGGCAGGACCTCACCCGCGAGGAGTCGCTCGGCTTCATGCGCTCGGTGATGGACGGTTCGTGGTCCGACGCCCGCGTGGGGGCGGCGCTCATGGCGCTGAACCTGAAGGGGGTGTCGGTGACGGAACTGGCCGCCTTCGCGGAGTTGGCTCGCTCCGCGGCGGTGCGGATCACGCCGCGGGCGAGGCCGCTCCTGGACACCTGCGGCACGGGGGGCGACGGCTGCCGGACGTTCAACATTTCGACGGCCGCGGCGTTCGTGCTGGCCGGCTGCGGCGTGGCGGTGGCCAAGCACGGCAACCGCTCGGTGTCGTCGCGCTGCGGCAGCGCCGACGTGCTCGAGGCGCTTGGCGTGAACGTGCAGTTGCCGCCGGAGGGCGTCCGCCGGTGCATCGAGACCGCGGGGATCGGCTTTTTGTTCGCGCCGGTCCACCACCCGGCGTTCCGGCGGGTGGTGGAGATCCGCCGGGAACTGGGCTTTCGCACCGTGTTCAACCTGCTGGGGCCGCTGCTGAATCCGGCCGGGGTGAGCGCCCAGGTCATCGGCGTCTATGACGCCGCGCTGACGGAGCTGGTCGCCGGCGCGCTGGCGCGGCTGGGCCTGGCGGACGCCATGGTGGTCCACGGCGACGGCCTGGACGAGCTCACGCTGGACGGCCCCAACCGGATCGCCTGGCTGCACCGCGGCTGCGTGCAGACGTTTACCCTGCACCCGGCCGAGACCGGGCTGGGGCACGTGCCGCGGGAGGCGCTGGCCGTTGACGGACCCGAGGCCAGCGCGGCCGTCGTGCGGCGCGTGCTGGCGGGCGAGCGGTGCCCCGGCCGGGGGGTGGTGTTGCTCAACGCGGCCGCGGGCCTGCTGGTTGCGGGGCGGGCCGCGTCGTTCGACGACGGCGTGGCCCGGGCCGCGGCGGCTGTCGACTCGGGCCGGGCCGCGGCCAAGCTGGAAGACTTGAGGAGGTACAGCCATGATTTTGGATCAGATCGTCGCCCATAAGCGCACCGAGCTGCCGCGCGGCGCCGACTTCGCGCGGCTCAGGCCCGCGGCGCGGAGTCTCCGCGCCCACCTGCGGGGGCGGCACCATCTCATCGCCGAGATCAAGCGGCGGTCGCCGTCGGCGGGCGAACTGGGCGGGCGATCCGTTCGTGAACTGGCGATGATCTACGACCGCTACGCTTCGGCCATATCGGTGGTCACCGATCGCCGCTTTTTCGGCGGCGACCCGGCCGACATCAAGCGGGTGAAGGCGGTCACGACGCTGCCGGTGCTGCGCAAGGACTTCATCATCGACGAGGCCCAGATCCTGGAGTCGCGGGCGCTGGGCGCCGACGCCGTGCTGCTCATCGCCGCGCTGCTGTCGGCGGCGGACCTGCGGCGCTTCATCGGCGTCGCTGCGGGTCTCGGCATGGACAGCCTGGTGGAGGTGCACACCGAAGTCGAACTGGAAAAAGCCCTGGCTGCGGACGCGGCGGTCATCGGGATCAACAATCGGGACCTGGGCGATTTTCGGGTGGACTTGGAGACTACGCTGCGACTGAAGGAGCAGATCCCCGCCGACCGCCTGGTGGTCAGCGAATCGGGCATCGCCAGTCTGGCGGACATCGTCCGGCTGGACACCCACGCGGTGCTTGTGGGCACGGCGCTCATGCGCGCCGCCGACCCGGCCGTGCGTCTCGCGGCGCTGCGCCGGCCGAAAGTGAAAGTGTGCGGCGTGACCCGGGCCGAGGACGCGGCGGCCGCTGTGGCGGCCGGCGCCGACTACATTGGCTTCAACTTTCACCCCGACAGCTCGCGGTACATCGAACCGACGCGCGCCGCGGCCATCGCCCGGCGGTTGCCCAACACCGTGGCGGCGGTGGGTGTGTTCGTGGACGCACCGCGGGCGGCGGTGCGCCGTGTCGCCGAGACCGTCGGGTTGGACTTGCTCCAGTTCCATGGCCGCGAAAGCGCCGCCTATTGCCGCGGCTGGACGCAGCCGGTGATCAAGGCGTTCCGCGTGGGTGAGAGCCTGCCGGATGCCGACGGCTACCGTGTGTTCGCCCGGCTGTATGACAGCGGTGACGGAACGCGGTTCGGTGGCACCGGCCGTTCGTTCAACCACCGGCTGCTGGCCGGCGTGCCCGGCAAGGTGTTCCTGGCCGGCGGCCTCGGGCCCGACACAGTGGCCGACCTCTCGGTGGATCCCTTTGCCGTGGACGCCTGCTCCGGTTTGGAAACCGCGCCGGGTTTCAAGGACGCGATCGCCGTGGAGGGGTTCGCCCGCGCCGCCAAGGACCGCACCCG
>CALAMB010000096.1 GCA_937925645.1 uncultured Acidobacteriota bacterium | reverse complement strand
CGGTGGAGCCGGAGGTTCCGGCGGGCCGGGTCGCCGGGCAGCCGCTTGAGGGCGTGCAGGCATGCTCCCACCGCGATCAGGCGCGCGACGCGGACGGCGCGCGGCCCGGCGGGACCTCCGCCCCGTACCGCGTCCCGCACCAGGCGGTGGCCGAGGGCGATCTGGGCGAAACCGGGCAGCATGCACTCGTCGACGTCCAGGACCGCGACGTCCGCCGATGCGAGGCGGCGCCGGAGTTCGGCGGCGTCCAACCGGCTCCGGACGCCGGGCATCACGGCCCGCAAGGTTGATGTCGTGTCTGGGTGCATCGCAGATCCGCAGGTATGATAGCGGGGCGGCGGAACCGCCACAATATTTTTCTTTGATCCGGCGCGGCGTTCTGATTAAATGGGAATTCCAGCGCGCGCGGACTTCTTCAGATCATCCTTCAGGAGCCATCCATGCCGGATCAACGCGTTCTCATGGGCAACGAGGCGGTCGCCTGGGGCTTGGTGACCGGCGGCTGCCAGGTGGTGACCTCGTATCCGGGCACGCCCAGCTCCGAAATCCTCCCCGCCGTCCTCGATCTCCGGGCGGAACTGGGCGCCGATGTCAGCGTCGAATGGTCGCTCAAAGAAATGGTCGCCTTCCAGGTGGCCCTGGGGGCCTCCTATGCGGGCAAGCGCAGCGCCACGATCATGAAGCAGGTGGGGCTCAACGTCGCCGCCGACGCGCTCATGAGTTCGGCCTACACCGGGTGCAAGGGCGGCTTCGTGATCGTGAGCGCCGACGATCCCGGCCCCTACTCCTCCCAGACCGAGCAGGACACGCGCGGCTTCGCCCAGTTCGCCAAAGTGCCGGTCCTGGACCCGGCCACGCCGCAGGAAGCCTGCGCCTACGCGAAACTGGCGGTGGCCCTGTCGGAGCGCTTCGAGATCCCGGTGATCCTGCGCCCCTCCTTGAGGGTGTGCCACGCCCGCCAGACTGTGACGCTGGACACGGCGGTCGACGCCTACCCGCCGGCGGCGTTCGGCAAGAATCCCAACCGGTGGGCCGCCACCCCGAAGTACCGTCTGGAGCTGCACCGGGAGCTGAACCGGAAGCTGGAGGCGATCCGCGCCCATGTCGCGGACGAGCGGGCGCTCACCTGGGCCGATCCGGGCGACGGCGCCCGCGGCATCATCGCCGGCGGGGTGCTCCGCGGCATGGTCCAGGACTGGGCGGCGGGCCGCGGGCTGACGCTGCCCCTCTTCCACGTGGGCTGCGCCTTCCCGCTTCCCGCCGGACCGGTGGCGGCGTTCATCGGCCGGCACGAGCGGGTGCTGGTCCTGGAGGAGACCGGCCCGGTGATCGAGCAGCAGATCGCCGACCGCAGCCGCGTGGCCGGCCGCCTCGACGGCCGGGTGCCCGCCGAAGGGGAGATCGACGGCCAGCGCCTCGACGACATCCTGTGCCGTTTTCTCGATCTGAAGCCCGTTTCGATTACGGTCCCGGAAAATCCGACCCCGGCGCCAGCCCGGCGCCCGACGCTCTGTCCGGCCTGTCCCCACCGCAATTCGTTCCACGCCATCCGCAAGGCGCTGCCCAAGGGCATCTACACGGGGGACATCGGCTGCTACACCCTGGGCGTCAACATGAAGGCGGTGGACACGGTGCTGGTCATGGGCGCCTCCATCGGCCTGGCCATGGGCATCCACCAGGCCTACCGCCAGGACGGCCGGGAACAGCCCATCGTGGCCACCATCGGTGATTCGACTTTCCTGCACTCCGGTCTGCCGCAGCTGGCCAACGCGGTGTACAACGACAGCCGGATCATCGTGGTCATCCTCGACAACGAGGTGACGGCCATGACCGGCATGCAGCCCGCCGTCTCGACCGGCGCGCGGATCGACGGAACGCCCGGCCGGCCGGTCCGGCTCGAGGACGCCGTCCGGGGCTGCGGCGTGCGCTTTCTGGAGATCCGCGACCCCTACGCGATGGACGGTTGCATCGAGGCGCTGCGGGCGGCGCACGCGTTCACCCGGCAGCCCGACGGCGGCGTCGCCGTGCTGATCTTCCGGCACCCGTGCGTGCTCAACGACCCCAGGGGCGCCGTGCCCGCGAAACGTCCGGTGTCGGTCGATCCCGAAACCTGCACCGGCTGCAAGATCTGCATGAACGTGTTCCAGTGCCCGGCGATCATCGCCACTCCCGCAGGCAAGGCGGCCATCGACCGCCGGATCTGCGCCCAATGCGGGAACTGCATCGCCGTCTGTCCGTCCGGGGCGATCCGGGAGCAGCCATGAATCCGTCGGGTTCGAAGGAGGAGCGGGTGGACCACCAGATTCTCATCGCCGGGTTGGGCGGACAGGGCGTGCTCTTCCTGAGCCGGCTCCTGTACGCCGCCGCCCGGAACCAGGGCCGGCCCGTGTTCACGTACGAGGTCCACGGGATGAGCCAGCGGGGCGGATCGGTTTACAGCTCGCTGAAAATCGGCGCCTACCGCTCCCCCGTGCTGCTGCCGGGAAGCGTGGACACCCTGTTCGTGCTGGAGCGCTCCGAGCTCTACACCCACCTGCGGCAGTTGCGGCCCGACGGACGGGTGGTGCTGAATCATCCGGATCCGGCAGCGCCGGAGATCCGCGACCTGGCGGCCGCCGGCTATCAACTGTTTGTCCACGACGCCGACGCCGTCGCCCTGCGGCTCGGGCAGCCGCGCATCGCCAACCTGGTCCTGCTGGGCCGGTTCATGGACGCGCACCCGTTCGCGCTGACGCACGAGAGCATCCGACAGGCGCTGGGGCAGATCGTGAAACCGGCGCTGCTGGCGGTCAACGAAGCGGCCTTTATGGGGACACCGGAGGGGGGAAAAGAAACGGGGGCCTGACGGCCCCCGGCTGATGGCTGATGGGTGGAACCGATTATTCGCCCGGGGAGATGGCGCTCACGGGGCATACTTCGGCGCAGGCGCCGCAATCCGTGCAGATATCGGGATCGATCTTGTAGATGTCGCCTTCGCTGATCGCTTCCACCGGGCATTCCGGCTGGCAAGTTCCACAAGCGGTGCAATCGTCACTGATAACGTAGGCCATGTGAACCTCCTAACGCAATTTTGCGGGCTCAGTGTAATCGGCGACCGAAGCGGGTGTCAAGATGATTTTTTTCACTCTCAGAAATATTCGCAATTCATTCAATCAATTACTTTTAAGACCTGTCCCACGCCTCCCGGCTGGATGTTCAGCCGGTTTCAGGCGGGCAAATCGCCGGCCTGCCCATGGGCGGATCAGCATAAAAAAAGTGTTGACAGATTTTTAATAGTGAAGTAAGTTGTACAAGTATTCGATCTCTGAAATTGCTTGACCGACGATTTACATTCTTCGAGGTGGGGCCATGAAGAAAGTGAACCAGGATCGCATCTATGTGGATCAGCTTCTCAGCGGCGACGCCAACGCCCTTGAGGAGATCATGGAAAAGTACAACACCAAGGTCTATAACACGGCCTACAACATCGTCAAGAATCACAACGACGCCCAGGAAATCACCCAGGATGTGTTTTTCACCATCCACCGCAAGATCCATACGTTCAAAGGCAATTCGTCGTTCTACACGTGGATCTACCGGATCACGGTCAACTACGCGTTCATGAAGCTCCGCAGCCGGCGGAAAGAGCCGCACATCCCCATCGACGAGTTCAGCCGGCCGGACGGGGACGAGGCGCTGCTCACCGCGATCATCCCGGACAAGCGGAAGTTCGCCGACGAAGTGGTGATCGAGCGGGAATTCCTGGACAAGGTGCTTCAGTCCGTGGAGCAGCTTCCCGACAAGTACCGCAAGGTCTTCCATCTCCGCGACATCAAACAGTACTCCAACGAAGAAGTGGGTGAGATGCTCAACCTGAGCGTGGCCGCGGTCAAGTCCCGCATCCATCGCGCCCGACTCTTCCTGCGTGACCAGATCCATGACTACGCGTTCACTTCGAACTGAACGCGTCATCTCCACGACCGCCACGGAGGCTGCCGGACCACGGCAGCCTCTTTTATTTTGAGCCGCCGGTTGACGTGATATACTGCCGCGCAGTGACAAACACTGTCGGTGATCGGCTTGCAAGCGGCAGGCGCAACCGATGCATCCGGCAACCTGGTTGCGTTCCGCACGTATAATCGGCCAACAAGAATGTTTCACAGGAGGTTGTCATGAACGAGGAAGTGTCCTCGCCCGGCGTGGCCAAGACATTCGGGATCATCCATCTGGTCTTCGCCGGAATTAGCGCCATTTTTCTGATCATCGGCATCATCAGCCTGGCCACCGGCGGCAGCAGCATGTCGTTCGGCGGCGACGCCCCCGGCGCCGAGGAAATCGCGCAGATTCAGCAGGACCTGATGGCCATGCCCGCGGTCAAGGCGAACATGTACATCGGCCTCCTTGTCGGCGTGCTCACGACCATCCTGCTCGTGATCGCCGGGCTCCATCTGCTCAAGCACCAGCCGTCCGGGCGGACCCTTTCCCTGGCGTATGCCGGCGTCGGAATCGCCTTCACCATCATCTCCGTCGCGTTCAACTATCTGGCGATCATGCCGGCCGAGTTGGATCTCTACATGGCCAGCGGTCTGGACGAGAACGTGGTCAACGCCATGATGATGACCGCGAAATTCAAGCCGTTTTTCGGCATCTGCTGCGGCCTGCCCTACCCCGTGATCATCCTCATCTTCATGCTCCCCGACAAGTTCGCCCGCAGCCTGACGGGACGCGCCGCCGCAGCGGCGCCCGAGGTGATCCCGCCGCCCAAGATCGACTGAGCGCCGTCCGTGCTCTGGAAATGCGAATCGCCCGGCGCGCCGGGCGATTTTTTTGCGGGTGGAATGGCGGGAGCGGCCGGACTACTTGCCGCCCCGCTTGAGCTCCATGATCACCTGCTTGGCCACGGCCTTGAGCGTCTCCATGACGCCGATGCCCTTGATGGCCACCGCCTCGAAGATGGGTTCGTCCTGGACCTTGAGCTCCTTCACCATCTCGTCGATGTTCGTGATGTTGGGCAGGTCGCGCTTGTTGAGCTGCAGGACGTACGGGATGGCGCTGATGTCGAACCCGTTTTCCACGAGGTTGATCTTCAGGTTCGAGATGCTCTCGATGTTGGCGTCCATGCGCTCGTCCTGCGAGTCGGCGACGAAGACGATGCCGTCGACGCCCTTGAGGATGAGCTTGCGCGACGCGTCGTAGAACACCTGGCCGGGTACGGTGTACAGGTGAAAGCGGGTTTTGAACCCGCGGATGGTGCCCAGGTCCAGCGGCAGGAAGTCAAAAAAGAGAGTGCGGTCGGTTTCGGTCGCCAGCGAGATGAGCTTGCCCTTCGAGTCGGAGTTGGTGGTGTCGTAAATGTACTGGATATTGGTGGTCTTCCCGCCCAGGCCGGGGCCGTAATACACGATCTTGCAATTGATTTCCCGCGATGCGTAATTGATGAAAGTCAAAATCGGACCCTTTTACCCGCAAACTCAGCTCGAGAACAGATTGTCGATGTCCTCATCCGTGATCTCGGCGAACGGGGAGGCCGTGCCGGTTTCCTGGGCCTGGCGCTCCATCTCCACCTTCTTGACAATGGTGTCGAACACCCGCTCCAGCTCGATCGAGGCGCGCTTGACGCGCAACCGGACCAGCCCCAGCGAGGATCGCTCGTCGAAGATGATGACCAGGATGACGCGCTTCCCCACCAGTGAGATGTGGATGTTGTCGCGTTCGCCTTCATGGAACAGGATGGAGAATTCCTTTTCGCCGATGAGCTTGGCCAAACCGTCGGTGGCCGCGACGTTGCCGGCGGTGAGCGACGCGAGCGAGGTCGTGTCCAGGTTCTCGATTTCGCCGCAGGCCGCGATCTGCTGGCCGTTCTTGTCCACGAGGAACACCACCCGGGCGTTGGCCTCCTGGTTGAGACGGCCTAGGATGGTCTTGATTTGCTGGTATTCCTCTTCATACAGGACGATATTCGAGTGTCCCATCCGCGACTCCTCATCCCGTCTGACTCATTCGACAGGATCATCTTACACGATGCAATTCAGCCATTTCAACTAAATAAATGGCCGCCGCCCGCCCGGTCCGCCGCAGGTACGGGTCAGTCCTCGCCTGCGGCTGCCTTCTTCTTTTTGATCCGCTCCATGGGGTCGTCGAAGATGAACCGCATCGAGCCGATCTGCACGCAATCGCCGTCCCGCAGGATGGTCTCCCGGATCCGCACGTCGTTCACGTAGGTTCCGTTGGCGCTATCGAGATCTTTCAGCACGTACTGGTACTTGTGGTAACCGATGCTGCAATGATGCCGGCTGATGAACTCCTCGTCGGGGAACGGCAGCGTGTTGTCGATGCCGCGCCCGATGGTGCTGTCGCCGATGTTCAGGCTGTAATCCTTTTCCCCGGTCTGCCCCTGCTCCGGTTGCAGCCGGAGGATCGCGGGCGTGAACAAGGTGGTTTCCTTGAGGATCTGCGGCACGGGGTGGTGGGCCAGGCGGTGGGTGTCCGCCTGGTCGGGGCGCTCCACCAGATCGGGAACGGGCGCGGCCGGCACTTCGGGTTCCGGCACTATCGGTTCCGGCTCCGGCTCCGCCGGAAGCCGCGTGCTCTCGATCAAATTGCCGCAGGACTCGCAGTGGGTCATCCCCATCCGGCTGTTTTTGAGGCAGAACGGGCACTGCACGAATCCCGCTGTTTCACCTGACACCTCGTCGCCGACAATTTCGAACTCGGCGGCGGGCGCCGCCGGAATCGGCTCGGGAGAAACCGCGATCCGGACGACCGTCGCTTCGGCGGCGGATGCCGGCGGGGTTGCTGTCTCGACCAGTTTTGGCGCCTCCGCTGCCGCCGGCTTGATCTCGGTCGGAGCCGCGGGCGGCGCCGCTTCCGGCCGCGCCGCCGCCGGCGGTGCGGGGTTGACGGCCGCGGCCTCAGTCGGCTCATCGCGCCGCGGTGGCGACGGCCGGGGCTCCGCCTGCACGGTCGTCACCGCAGCCGTTACGGGTGGCGGCGTTTCGGCGATCGCCTCCGGCGGTGCGAGGGGCGCCTCCGCGTGTGGCGGCGGTACGGGTTCGGGCGGAATGCTCATCGGTTCAGGTTCTGGAGTGACGACCGGGTGGGTGGTCGGAGGTTCGGTCCCCCGAGCAGCCTGTCCGATGCCGAGAGTGATGATCGTCTTTTTGCGCTTGCCAAACAGCATGGGTTGCCTCCCACCCAATCGATATCGCCGAAATGTAACTTAGAAGTCCTATTTATATAGACCACCTTGCCTGTTCTGTCAAGTCCATGCCAAAAACGGACCGGGCGGGCCGGATGAAACCGCCGGAACGGCCGCCGGCCCGATCGCCGGCCCCGACGGGAAGTCCGTTGGCCTGATTCCGGGGGTATGTTATATTGGGGGGGTCAAAGGTTCACCCATGGCATTTCAGAACGAACAATTGCTGTATTGGACAGGGATTGCGCTCGCGGCCGGGCTGGCCTGGCTGTACTGGCAGTGGCGGCGAGCCGACGCGACACGCCGCCGATTTTTGCCGCAGTCGCCGGACCGCCGGCGCGCGGCGGGGCCCGGGCGGGTGTGGCTGATCCCCGCCGCGGCCGTCTTCATCCTGTTGGCGCTGGCCGGCCCGAGCTGGGGCGACGAGGCGGAGGTGGTCTACACCAGCGGACTGGACATCTATTTCGTACTCGACTGCTCTTACAGCATGACCGCACGCGACGTGCCGCCCTCCCGCCTGAAGGCCGCCTCATTTCTCGCCCTGAGTCTCGTCAAGGAGTTGCCCGGGGCTCGCGCCGGCCTGATCGCGTTTGCCGGCGGGGCTTTTCCCGTCTGCCCCATGACCGCCGACATGGACATCATCCGCCGGCTGCTGGCCCAAATCAGTCCCGAAGTCCTCAACCGCCAGGGCACCAACTTCGACGCCCCGCTGGACACGCTGTCGCGGATGATCGCCAAGCGGGAACCGGACCGCCAACTGGCGGTTGTGTTCCTCTCTGACGGCGAGTCCTTCAAATCGCCTTCGCTCCAGGTGATCGACGCCCTGCGCCGGGAAGCCGTCACACTGATCGTGGTCGGCGTCGGCACTCGCGACGGGTCGTTCATCGAAGACCCGCGCACCCGGTTCCAGAGCTGGATCAAGGACCGCGACGGAAAGTACGTCCGCTCCCGCCTCCAGGAAGCGCACCTCACCGCCATGGCCCAATCGCTCGACGGCGATTACCACCGGCTGGAAACCGTCGGCGTGACCGCGCGGCAGATCCTGAACAAAAACCTGAAGAACCGTGTGACCGGCACGTTCGGCAAGACGCGGCGGGCCCGCGACCGCTCGCCCTGGGCCGCCGGACTCGCCCTGTTCTCGCTCGGGGCCCTGCTCGTGCTGCGCGACCGCGAGTTCCGCCGCCCCGCGGCGGGCCTCGCGATTGTTGCGTTTCTGCTGCCCGCCTGTTTAGGCGGCTGCGGCGATGCGGGCCGTTGGGCCGAGCGGATCGAGGCGGGCAACGCCCTGTACCGTGCCGGCGACTACGACCGGGCCGCCGCCGCGTACCGGGCGGGCCTGGAACAGGCCTCCGCCGGCAGTGAATCGTACGCGCTGGCTGCCGTCAACCTGTCGGCGGCGCTGGCCATGAACGGCCGGCTGGACGTCGCCGCCGACGTGCTGGAGAGGAGTGTCCGCCGGACCGGATCCGGCTCCCGCGCCGGCGACCTGCAGTACAACCTGGGCTGCTGCCGCCACCTGCAGGGCCGCGTCGATCCGGCAGCCGCGGCCTACCGGCTCGCCCTGGAGCGTTCGCCGGCGGATTTCGGGTCCCGCTGGAACCTGGAACTGCTGCTTCGCCACCGGGAGCCGCCGACGCCGCCCGAGTCGTCGCCGCCCCCGCCGGACGAACCGCTCGACCGGCTGTTGGACTCCCTGCGGGACCAGGAACAGACCCGCATGCCCCAGCCGCGCGATCTTCCGCTGGATACCAGCGGTCCCTATTGGTGAGCGAACTCATGCTGAAGCGGTTGTTGATCATCCTGTCGTTGTTGGCGCTGACAGCCGCCGGCGGATGGCCGCGAGCCGAAACCGCCGCCGCCGACAGGCCCGACGTGCGGCTGACGCTCAGCAAGACAACCCTGACGCCATCGGACACGCTGAACATCACCCTGCAGATCAAGGGGGTCAACCTGGCGGCCCTGTCCTCGCCCCAGTGGCCGAAGATCCCGGGCTGCATCCTGGTGGATCAGACCAGCTCCGTCGTCCCCCTGGGGATCGGCGGGAAGACGATCACACTGTTCCGCTTCGTGGCATCCTACGTGCCCATGGAGAGCGGCATCACCACCGTTCCGGTCATCGAAATCCGGCTGCCCGATTTCCAGTTCCGCTCCAAACCCCTCGACATCAAAATCCTGAATTCCGACGGCACGGAGAATCCGCGGCGCCTGTCGGCGGCGACCGCCGCGCCGACCCTGCCGTCGACTCAGCGCCGGTCAGACATCCTGCCCGGTGACGAGCTGAAGCTCATCGCCGAGGCCGACACGACGTCTCCGTATCTGGGCGAACAGGTCCTGGTCACGTACAAGCTGCTCACCCGCCGCGGGCTCGGGCGCAAAGCGGTCCAGGTGAAAAAACCCGATTTCAAGCATTTCTGGGCCGAACAGCTCACCCCGCAGGCGGACAATCCGCTCGAAACCGTGGTCAGGCAAGGCGTCACCTTCTACCAGCTCATTCTGGAACGGGTCGTCCTTTTTCCCCTCGAGGCGGGTCGTTTCACCGTCGAGCCCGCCAGCTGGAAAATCCTCGGCGAAACCTCCGCGCCCGGTGCGCCGGTGGTCGAGGACAGGATCCTGAGCACCGGCCCGATCCAGCTCAACGTCCGGCCGCTGCCCGCGCCCCCCGACGACACCCGCGAACGCGCCGAAGTGGGCGTGTATCAGCTGGCGCTCAAATACGCTTCGTCCAAAATCAGGCTGGGCCAGGCATTCCCGCTCTACTTGACCATCAAGGGTTCCGGAAACATCCGCGGGTTGATGCCGCCGGAGATGCCGCTGGAAAACCCGGATTTCAACATCGTCTCGGTCCGCGCCGTCCACGCGAGCTTCCAGCCGTTCGTGGACCAGTCCCATAACCCGCCGCGGACGCGCTTCGGCGGCGAAAAGATCTGGGAAATTCTCCTGTACCCGAAGCGCCTCGGACCGATCGACTTTCCCGCGGTGGCGTTCGTGACATTCGACACCGACCGCCAGGAATTCGTGCGGCGGGCCACGGAGCCGGTCCGCTTCAACGTGCAGGAATTGGACGACCCGTCCGCGTCGCTGGCCGACGCCAAAACGACGGAAAACCAGGCGGCTCCGCCGTCCGCCGTGCTCGTCGGCATCCTCATTGGTTTGGCCGCCGTGCTGGTGGGAATGCTCGGCTACGGAGTGTGGTTCAAGCACCATTCCCCGGCGGTCAAGGCGCTGAAACGGCGGCCGCCGTCGGTGGACGCCGTGCTTAAGGAAGCCGAGGAAGTGGCCGCCCACCGGGGCGCGGAGTCGCTTTGGGACCTGCTGTCGGACGCGCTGGTCCGGTCCATCCGGGAGGGCGCCGGCGTGACGCCCGCCGCCCTGTTCCAGGACGAACTGCGCGACGTGCTCCGCCGCCGCGGCATCGACGCCGAGGGCGTCGACAGCGTCTTCCAGGTGCTGAACAACTGCGACGAGGCCCGGTTCGCCAACGTGAAGTACGACGTACCCGAACGCACCCGGATGCTGAACCAGGTGAAGCAGTTCCACGCGCAGCTCAAGCAGGCCAAGAACCCCCCGGAGATCGCGCCGTGATATCCCTCGCCGCCGCCGTCATCCTGGGCATTGTCGAAGGGCTGACCGAGTTCCTGCCGGTGTCTTCGACCGGCCATCTCATCCTGGCGGGATACCTGCTCGATTTCAAGGGGCCCAAGGCCGCCACGTTCGAGATCGTGATTCAGATGGGCGCGATCCTCTCGGTGGTCGTGATCTACCGGGAGCGATTCCGGGGGCTGCTCCGCACCGATCCGGCCCGCCGGTTTTCCGGCTGGCGGGGTCTGCTGCTGCTCGCCGCAACATCGGCGCCGGCCGCCCTGCTGGGTGTCCTGATCCATCACCAGATCAAGACGCACCTGTTCACCCCCCTGGCCGTGGCCGGAGCCCTGGCGGTGGGCGCCGTGGCCATCCTGGCCATCGAAGCCCGGGCGCCCGCGCCGCGCATCACGAGCATCGACGACCTGAACTTCAAACAGGCGCTCGGGATCGGGCTCTTCCAGTGCTTCGCCCTGTGGCCCGGCTTCTCCCGTTCCGCCGCCACCATCATGGGCGCCATGATCCTGGGCGCCGGCCGCCGGCTGGCGGCGGAGTACTCGTTCATCGCCGCCGTGCCCCTCCTGCTGGCGGCCGGCTGCTACGAGCTGGCCGGCAGTTGGGGCCTGCTGTCCGCCGGCGACCTGTTGTTCCTTTTTGTCGGCTTCGCGGTCTCGTTCGCCTCGGCCTGGCTGGCGGTGAAAGGATTCATCCACCTGCTCGGCCGCACGACCCTCCGGCCGTTCGCCTGGTACCGCCTGGCGCTCGTGCCGCTGATCCTGATTTTTTGGCCGAAGGATTGATATCCATGAGGAAGCCCATCCGCGCAGTGATATGTCTGCTGCTGGGGGTCCTGGCCGCGTCAACCGGATGCCCGCAGGAACCGGCCGACGACGCGCCGGCACCCGTCCTGGATATCTTCCAGTGCACGCCGCCGGAGCTGGACAATCCGGACGATTACTTCAAGATCAATCCCACCCTGCGCCAGCAGTACTACGAGTACATGTCCAGATCGCTGGCGCCGCTGATCGGCGCCAACCAGCGCGAGGCGGACATGGCGGAAAGCGACCGGCTGATCTTCCGCGGGCGCTTCCGGATCTACATCACCGATCTCCTCGGTACCAACGCCAAGCTCGTCACCACCTCGCGGGAGGTGCTCTATCTCCGGTCCTCGCCGCCTGAGCGATACAAAAATTACCCCATCGGCGATATTTTCGGGGACATCGACAAGCTGAGCGGCAATTTGGCCAGTCGCCTGGCCTTCCTCCTGCCGGGACAACTCGACGGCCAGTTCGACCGGAACGCGATCCGGCGCCGCTACAGCGAGATGGCGCGCAAGGGACAGCACAACGCCATGATCACCCTGCTGCTCCACCGGGTCAGCGCGTTCGAGCGGCGGTTGTGCAACCTGCTGTTCCCGAAAACTTATACCGTTTCCGTCGACGAGCTGACTGTGCACGTCACGCCGCTGACCGACCTTCAGGAAATCCGCGAGATCGTCCGGGCGCTGCGACGGGCTTTTCCTAAAAAAGGGTTTCCAGCCGGTTACCATGGACAGTGACCGGGCGCCCGCGCGCGGCGCCCCACGGGCGGACCGATGAACGCGACTCGACCACTGCGGGTTCTGGCCTTCGACACCACAACGCCCGTCCAGGCGCTGGCCACGGCTGAGGGCCCGGCGCTCCGGGGGCGGCTGGAGCTACGCGCCGACACCCCGCATGCCGAGACGCTGCTGGCCAGCATCGACGGCGTGCTGGAGCTGAACGGCTGGCGCCTGGCGGATCTGGACGCCGTTGCCGCCGTGACCGGCCCGGGTTCTTTCACCGGCATCCGGATCGGGATCGCCACCGCGCTGGGGCTGGCGGATGCGCTCGACATCCCGGTCGTCGGGCGCAACGCCATGGAACTGCTGGCGCTTCACCCGTCGCTGCCGGACGGTCCGGTGGGCGTCTGCCTGGACGCCCGGCGCAGCCACATCTACGGGGCGGTTTTCCACCGGCAGGGTGGGCGGTTGACCCTGCTCGCGGCCTACGCCGAACGGGAACTCGAGGACACGCGAAACATTCTGGCAGCCCACCCGGATGCGGCGTTGATCGGCTCCGCCGTGCCGCTGCTTCAGGGCTCCCCCATCCCGGACCCGGCGCCCGCCCCGCCCCCGGACGGCCGCCACCCCCTGGGCCCGGCCGACATCCTCGCGCTGGAAATCGGCCGGGCGGGGCCGGACGCACTCGCCGAGGGGGGCGCGCCGCAAGCGTTCTATATCCGGCCGCCCGACATCCGCCGGCCCAAAAGCACCGGGTAATCCGTCCATGCTGCCCCACCGGCTGCATCGAATCCTGGACGTGTTCGCCGCGGCGGGCATCCGCCGGATCGCGGTCCGGACCGGGCTGACACCGCCCACGCTGAACCAGATCCACGCCCTCCGGCGCCAGCCGGCCACCCGCGTCCGCCTGCTCGTGGTTCCCGCGGTGTCACGGCTTCCGGTGGGATTTATTCTGTACCAGGTGGTCCCGCCGGAGGCCGAGATTCTTGACATGGGCGTCCTGCCGGAATTCAAGCGGCGGGGATTCGGCGGCTGCCTGCTGGGCGGCGTCCTGGCCAGCCTCCCCGCCGCCGGCGTCGCGTCCTGTTACCTGGAGGTCCGGGCATCCAACCGGCCGGCCATTGCGCTGTACACCCGCCACGGCTTCGCCCCGGACCGGGTCCGGCGCGGCTATTATGACTCGCCGCCCGAGGACGCCGTGTGCATGTCCCGGCGGCTTTCCCACCCGCCGGGCGGGGCATTTTTAACTTGATTTTTAACCGGTGGCAAGAGTATGTTACTGTCTACTTCTGATTCGAGTCGGGACATTGAGGAGGACAACTTGAAAAAGCTTGCAATTATAGCGCCTGTGTTGATTTTGGCCTTGTTGATCCTCATGGCCGCCTGCGGCCCCGGAGCGCCCCAAAACACCCTGGAAAAGATCAAAAAGGAAGGCAAGCTGATCATTGCCACTCACCCGGTCAATCCGCCCTTCGAGTTCGGTTCGGGAACCGGCGTGGCCGGCTTCGACTACGAGCTGGCCGAAGCGGTGGCCCGTGAGATGGGCGTGAAGACCCAGTGGATCAAGAAGCAGTTTGAGCAGTGTTTCGAATATCTGCAGACCGGCGAGGTGGACATGGTGGTCAACGCCGTGACCATCACCCCGGATCGGACGAAAACCTTCCTGTTCTCCATCCCCTACTACACCACCGGCCAGATCATCGCCGTCCGGAAGGAGAACGAGGAGATCAAGTCGGCGGCCGATCTGAAGGGTAAGAAGATCGGCGTCCAGAAAGATACCACCGCCGAGCAGTTTCTGCTGAAGATGGGCCCCGGCGAACTCCAGATCGTCCAGTTCGACTCGCCCGACGACGCCCTTTTCGAGCTCAACCGCAAGCTGCTGGATGCGGTGGTCGGCGACGCGCCCACCGTCCAGTTCGACATTCGGATGCTCACCAACCTGAAGCTGGTGGGCGGACTCCTGACCCGGGAGGAATACGGCATCGTTTTCCGGACCGGCGACGTCGAGCTCAAGGCGGAAGTGGACCGGATCATCAAAAAACTGCAAGATAGCGGCGAACTGGACGAGCTGATCAAGAAGTGGAAGCTCGACCTGCCGGTCGATGCGCCGGCCGAACCGGCTCCCAAATAGCTTTATCGCGTTGAGTATTTCGAACGGGCCAGTGTCATGCTGGCCCTTTTTTTTGGAGTGATCCGACCATGAACAAACGTGCGGTAATGGCTATTCTGGTGCTGGGCTGCCTGATCGGCGGCCTGTTGACCGGTTTGCTGTTCTTCCTCTTGTCCGGACCCGGGTCCGGCCCGGCGCCCGGGCTGGTCCAATCGCCCCGCCTGGCGGAGGCCATCGCCGCGGCGCCGCCCACCCCGGACGAGGCCACCGGTATCCGCATTTACGAGCAGCTCAGCCCGTCGGTGGTCAACATCACCACCATCGAGGTGTCGTACGACTTCTTCTTCGAACCGTACCGCGAGTCGGGCACCGGCTCGGGCTCGATCCTGGACACCGACGGACACATTCTGACCAACCATCACGTGATCGAAAAAGCCGATCAGATTCTGGTCAGCCTGACGGACAAGCTGAAATACCCCGCCGAAGTGGTGGGCTTCGACGAGATCGACGACCTGGCGGTCATCCGGATCAAGGCGCCGGCCGGCCAGCTCAAGCCGCTCCCCATGGGCACGTCGGCCGACCTGAAGGTGGGCCAGCACGTCTTCGCCATCGGCAATCCGTTCGGACTGACGCGCACCATGAGCCACGGGATCATCTCCTCACTGGGGCGGAGCATCAAGTCCCGGGCCGGATACATCATCGACAACGTGATCCAGACCGATGCCGCCATCAATCCGGGCAATTCCGGCGGCCCCCTGATCGACGCCGGCGGCCGGCTGATCGGCGTGAACACGTCCATTTTCACCACCAGCGGGGGCAGCATCGGCATCGGTTTCGCCGTGCCGGCCGATACCGTCCGGCGGGTGGTCGCCGACCTGATCCAGTACGGCAAGGTCCGCCGCCCCTGGGTGGGCGTCTACGGACAGGACATCGACGCCCAACTCGCCGGCTACCTGAAGCTCCCGGCTGAGAGCGGGGTTCTGGTCGCCTACGTGGAACCCGGCAGCAGCGCCAGCCAGGCGGGCATCCGGGGCGGCACGCAGCGGGTGCGGCTGGGCTTCTCCCGGCTGGTCATCGGCGGCGATTTCATCGTGGGGGTGGACGACCGCGCCGTCTCCGGCCAGGCCGATTTCTCCAGCTACCTGCTCAACAAGAACCTGGGCGAGACGGTCACGGTGACCCTGTACCGCGACGGCCGCAAAATCCAACTGCCGGTCAAACTCGTCGGTAAGGAGCAGGGGTTCCGGATGTGAGGCGGCGGTCCGGGTCGCCGCAAACAAGTCGCCGCGCCTTGCGTACACTCAGGCAGGCCGTCCGAAACGGCCGTTGAACCTTTTGGCGATTCGGATCATCAGTACAGGTGACGACCACCTTAGGAGGTGGATATGCGTATATCAGCAATCGCCTTGGCTCTGGTATTGATGGCCAGCGCCGCCGCGGCGGCGCCCGGCGCGGAAGAAACCCCGCTGCCGCCCTGGGAAGTGGGCAAAAGCTGCACCTACCCCGACGTCGAGAACATCGGCAACCGGGACATCAACGGCCGCATTTACCTGCTGTTCCCCAATTTCATCTCCTACGAGCGGGAGATTCAGATCGGCGCCCAGTACTCGGCCCAGATCGAACAGAGCGCCCGGCTCCTGAACATGCCCGAGGTCAACGACTACGTGAACGGGCTGGTGCAGGAGCTCGTCCGCCACAGCGACGCCAAGGTGCCGTTCCACGTGAAGGTGCTCGATTCGGATGAAGTGAACGCCTTCGCGCTGCCGGGAGGATTCCTGTTCATCAACAAAGGCCTGATCCAGGCGGCCGACACCGAAGACGAGCTGGTGGGCGTGATCACTCACGAGATCGCGCACGTGGCCGCGCGGCATGCCACCGAGCGCCTGACCAAGATGGAGCTGCTCCAGTGGGCCTCGATCCCCTCGATCTTCGTGGGCGGCGTGGGCGGAATCGCGCTGCGTAACGCCCTCGGCCTTTCCCTGAACCTGCAGATCCTCGGCATCACCCGCGGCTCGGAAAGGGAGGCCGACATCCTGGGCACCCAGTATGCCTGGCACGCCGGTTACGATCCCAACGGCTACCTGTCCTTCTTCGAGAAGTTGATGGCCATGGAGAAGAAACAGCCCGGGCGTTTGGCCAGCTGGTTCCGCACCCATCCGCCCACACCCGAACGCATCGATTACGTCCAAAAAGAAATCGCCGAATGCCTCCCCCCCCGGCCCAAGTACATCGTCACGTCCTCCACCTTCGACGAAATCAAGGGCCGCCTGAAGGCTTACGACAACGCCCTGCTGGCCCAGACCGGCAAGGTCGGCGGAGCTGCCGACGACGGCAAAAAGGAGGGCGGCAAGCCCACCTTGAAACGCCGCACCGACACCGACGTTCCGTCCGGCACCGAGGATCCCGACGCGGCGCCCACCAAACCGACGCTTAAGAAGGACGATGACAAGGACAAGTCCTGAATGGACTTCAGAGATAGGAGATAGGAGATAGGAGTCAAGATCAGAATTCTTCGAAACCTGCTAACTCACAACTCCTATCTCCTATCTCCTCACTACTAACTGTTTACCGTTCACCTTGCCGCCTGTCGGGCCCAGAACGGGTCATCGTCCGTCGGCCACAGTCGCGCCAGGTAATACTGCTGGAGTTCCCCATCCACGCCCAACACGCGGCCGTACGCGACCACCAGCCGCTGGAATTCCGGCAGTCGGTCGGCTGGCAGCGGCTCGGCTCGCTGGAACTGGGTTTTGAGAGGATTGACGTAGACGTTGTTCTGCTTGATCCGGTAGTCGAGGTGCGGGCCGGTGGATTCACCCGACGAACCCACATAGCCGACGACCTGTCCCTGGCGGATGCGCGCGCCCGGCCGGATACCCGTCGCGTAGCGCGACAGGTGGAGATACTGGGTGGTGAACCGGTGGGCATGCCGGATCTCGACCATCCGTCCGGCCTGGCCGCGGTAACCCACGAAGGTGACGGTGCCGTCCCCCGCCGCGTGAACCGGCGTGCCCACGGGCGCCGCGATGTCGATGCCCAGGTGGGGACGGTAAATCTTGAGCGTGGGGTGGCGGCGGCGATACGAAAACCGGGAGGTGAGCCGCCCCATCTTGAGCGGCGACTTGAGCAGCTCTTTCCGCACCGACTCGCCCGCCGGCGTGTAATACTCGACCTTCCCGTCGGCGTGGACGTATCGGAAAGCCCGGAACGCCTGCCCCTGGTTGACGAACTCCGCGGCCAGAATCGGCCCGTAGCCGGCCGGCTGCCCGCTCAGGAAGCGCTTCTGGAAGAGTATCCGGAACGAGTCGCCTTCGCGCAGGTCGGCATAGAAATCCACATCCCAGGCGAACAGCTCGGCTAACGCCACGGCCAGTTGGGGTTCCTCGCCAAGGTCCGTGACGGCTCCGAACAGGTGGTCGGTGATGACACCGGCGGCGCAATGCTCCCGAAACTCGTAAGGGTGGGGCTTCCGGGCCGCCGTCCAACCCACTGGCGTTCGGTCCACCTGAAGATAGCTGTCGGCGCCGATGTCGTACCGGAAACCCTCCAGCCGTCCGCCGTCGGCCAGCTGAAAATCAAGAAAATGGCCCGCCCGGATCATGGCCAGGTCGTACACCGGCCGGACGGCCTTCAGCAGGGCGTCCGTTTCGGCGGGCGTCATGCCGTAGCGCCCCAGGTAGTCGCCGATCACCGTGCGCGGCAGGATCGCTTCCCGCACCGTTCGAAGTCGGGGTTCCGCCGCCGGCGGATCCGCCGGCGCCACAACTCGGGCCCGATCATCTCCGGTGCCGGCCCTTTGGACCAGCACGCCCACCGCCCCCGTCAGCACCAGGGTGAGCGCCAGCAGCAGCGCGATCCGTTTCAGCGTCATGAATTGTCCTTTTTATGAAGTTTGCGCCGCCAGCGGCCCAACCGCGCCATCGCCCACAGTCCCGCTCCTTCCCGGATCCCGATGGCGTCGTGGGGGCACACTTCATGACAGCACCAGCAGCGGATGCAGCGCCCCGGATCCACCTGGAGCCGCCGTCCGCCCCGGTCGGCGATCGCCCGGACAGGACATATCTCCACGCACTGCAGGCAGTACCGGCACGCGTCCGGACGGATCCAGGGCCGCGAGGTCCAGGTGTTGGTGAACATTCGCACGGCGACGCGGGGCAACCGCCACTGGGCGTCACCCCGGCGGGGCAGCAGGAATTCCGACACTGCCAATTCCTCCAGCGGGGGGCCGCACAGGTTCGCCTGCCGCCAGTCGGCGCCGGGGATGCGGGCCGCCAGCGCCTCGCGCACGATTGGATGCCGCGCGAGGGGCACGCCCGTCACCCGGCCGATGACCGCGTCGAGCGCCACGCAATTCCGGGACATCGCCATCAGGCCGGCTTCCCTGGGCGTGCCCTGGCTGGGGCCGTCCCCCTCCATGGCCAGGATCCCGTCCAGCACGGTGAGCGACGGGCGGACGGTGTCCGCGATTTCCAGCATCAGTCGGGCGAAATGGGCCTCGTCGCGACCCGCACTCAGGTGATACGCCGCCTTGCGTTTGCCCGGCACGAATCCGAACAGGTTCTTGACGCCCAGCGTCAGGCCAAGCTGGGTGTGCGTCTTGAGCTTGGGCAGGTTCACTACCTGGTCGAAACCGGCGTAGTCGTCGAAGAGAAACAACCGGCTGAAAAAACGCCGGCTGCGGGCGGGCACCTCGCGCCCCCGGTGGAACGACACCGGGGTGATGCCGTAGCGCGCCATGACCGGCGAGTAACCGGCCGCGCTCACGGCGTGGGCGGTGCTTTCCAGGGACGGGCTGTCGCCGAGGAACAGCCGGCAGCCGAGGTCCGACAGGAACGCCGCCACGGCGCCCACCACTTCGGGATGGGTGTTCACGGCCCGCTCCGGCGGCCGGCCGGAGAGCAGGTTCGGCTTCAGCAACACGCGGTCGCCGGTGCGAAATCCGGTCCCCCGGCCGGAAAGTTCCCGCCACCCGGCCTCCAGGAAGCCCCTGAGCGCGGCCGGCTCATACGCACCGATTCGTCCCAGCACGCAGGTGGTGTCCGCTGTCATGACCCGCCATCCGAAAAATAAGCGCTCAGTATAACACACCCCGGCGGCGGGCCGTCGACCGCCCGATTTACAGGGAGGCGGGAGACGGTTATAATGTTCCGGCATCTTTGCGAGGAGGCGTCATGTTCTTGAAAATTCTTGCGGTTGTATTGCTCGCCGCCTGCTGCGGATACGCCGCGGCGGTCGATCTGCCCATCGTGCGCGGCGAATGCGCCGCCGCGGAGATCCTGGCCCGTTTTGAACCGTACCAGGCGAATTACACGGCGTACACGCCCGACATCGAAACGCTGACGGCCATCGGCGCCCTCCCCGAAGATCTCGAAGTGGTGGTGGTGTTCGGCACCTGGTGCTCGGACAGTCTGGACCATGTACCCCGGTTCATCAAGATCATCGAAGCGTTGAAGCTCCCGGCGGAGCGCATCCGCTATATCGGCGTGGACCGCACCAAGCAGGATCCGGACGGGCTGACCGACGGTTTGCACATCGAGCGGGTGCCCACCTTCATCTTTTTGATGGACGGGATGGAAACCGGCCGGATCATCGAAACGCCGAACGACACGCTGGAAAAGGACATCCGTTCGATCCTCCACCCGGCGAGCTGAGCCGGCGGTCGCGCGGTCACTCTTCGGGGATGATGCGGATCGCCGCCTCCGCCCGCCGCTGGGCGATCCAGGTATTGAATTCAGCGTTGATCTTGCGCTGTTCCAGAATCTGGATGATATAGGCCCGCACCTGCTCCACCGGGGGTATGGATGTGTCGGGTGGCAGCTGCGGCAGCAGCTCATCATTGTAGAACCCGGTGATCTCCTCCGGCGCGATGACCACGAAGGGTCGAAAATAGGTCTGGAGAAACTTCACCACCAGCGCCTGACGCTCCACCAGGTCGGCATACTCTTCCGGCGCAATGTCGAACGCCGCCTGAATCGCCGCCAGCTTGTCTGCCCCGCCGCAATGGTCGCGGATCCTCGCCGCCATCGCGTCCGTGTCGGCGGCCCCGGCCATGTCCCCCACGCTGTCGACCAGCTCCTGCCGGATGATGAGCTGATCCGACAACCGGTTCAGCGCGGCCTCGAGGACGGGCCGTTCGCCGGGGTCCACGATCCGCGCTTCGATGAGCGAGGCCACGAACAACAGCTCGCGCCGGCTGATGGGTTTCCCGCTCACCTCGGCCACGATCCGGTCCCGGAGCTGGGGCTCATCCGGCGGATCCGGCCGGGCCGCGGGACGCGCCTGGAGGCCGGCGGCGGCAAAGCCACCCAGACAGAACAGGATGATGAACGCACGGCGCAGCATCAGAACGGATTCCCGATGGTGATGTAGAACTGGTTGTCCCTGGCGTTCGGAATGTCCTTCAAGGACAGACCGAAGTCCAGCCGGATCGGCACCACCGGCGTGTTGATCCGGAAACCGAAACCCACAATGTGGGACACATCCCGCCAGCGCACCGAGGTCATGTCGGTGAAGACGTTGCCGATGTCGTAGAACAGTGCGCCATGGATGAGCCGGTAGAGGGGAAAGCGCAGCTCGGCGTTGCCGATGATCAGGGCGTTGCCGCCCAGCGGCTCGTTCGTCACGGGATCCAGCGGACCGGCCCGCTCGGTCTCATACGCGCGAAGGGTGGACGAGCCGCCGGCGAAGAACTTCTCGCTGATGGGCACGTCGACGGAGCTGGAGTGGTTCAGGATCCAGCCCACCCGCAGCGAGAGCGCCGCGATGACGCGCGCCCCGAGACGGAAATTGTCCTGTTCCTGAAAGTACAGTTTGGTGAAACCGGTGTCGGCGCCCAGGATTTCCGGCGCCATCATGACCGTGAACGTGCGCTGCCGGCCGCGGGACGGATCCATCAGATTGTCCCGGGTGTCGCTGACGTAGGTCACCGCCAGTGACGGCAGGGTGATGGGCTGTTCGTCCCGCTCGATCTCGCCCGGGTCGAGCCCTTCCTGAATGTCGTAGTTGGTGATGTTCTCGAATCCCAGCCGGAAGAGCCAGATCGTGTTGCGGCCCGTCTGCACGCTGCTCTGGCCGACGATGCTGAACCGCTTGGTTTTGAACGAGACCCGGTCTTCCTGCAGGCCGTAAACGGAGAGCGTCAGGGGATACCGCCCCCAGAACAGATCCTGGTCGTTCAGCGACACCTGACCGAGGATCTTCTTCTCGCTGAGCCGGAACAGGGTGCCGAGACTGAGCGTCCGGCCGAGAAAATTGTTGTCGGTCCACTCGAGCAGCCCGCGGAAGCCTTCGAACTCCTGGTAGCCGAAGCCGTAACCGAACGTGTAGCGGGGCGCTTCGACGAGCTTCAGGATCACGTTCCGGCTGTTTTCCCTGCCGTAGACGGTGGGCACCGTCACCGTGACGTCTTCGAAGATCCCCGAACCGTAGAGACGGCTTTCCGCCTGATAGACCGACTGGATGTCCAGCGGACCGCCGTCCTGCAGCCGGACCAGCTTGTTCATTTCGCGAGGCACCGTTGCTCCCGAACCGATGACCACCACGTTGTCCACCTGGTAGGGCCCGGCCAACTCCGGTTCGAGCGTCAGGTTGACCCGATGGTCGACCCGTTCTTCCCGGAAAACCAGCCGGTCCACGATGAAACCGCGTCCGGAACAAAAGTCGATGACGGTCTGGCGCAATTGTTCCACCAGTCCGGCGGTGTACGGCTGATCCTGAAATGCCTCCAGCCGCTGTGCGAATTCCTCACGGTGGGGAAAGTTTTCGCCCAGCGTGAAGTCGCCGGCCAGGTAGCGCGGCCCCTCGCGGATGTCGAGCTGAAGGGTGTCCCGGCCGCCCTCCGCGGCGGCGGCCCAGTCCACCTGGGCATCCAGCCAGCCGGCCGCGGCATAGAGCGCCCGCACTTCTTTGGCCAGCGGCTCCGCCGTTTCGGCATCGATATGCGGCACGGTAACCGGCAGGGCGACCCCTTCGACGATCTGCGGCCGGGTGAATGATTCGTTGCCCGTGAGGATCACCGGTATCTTCCGCCGCGGGATCGATTCCACCTGGAACACGACTTCAATCCGGCCGGTCGCCGGATCCTCCTCCCGCCGGGATTCGACCGCCGTGACCACCCGGCCCTTGCCTTCCAGGTATGTTTTCACGTCGTTCCGGCTGAGTTCCTCGGCGAACGCGCTGACGTCACCCAGGCGGTAGATGGCCAGTGTATTTCGTATCTCGGCGGGCGACAGCTCGGCGCCTTCGACCCGGATGGCGACGGATGGCCCGGTCTCCAGCAGGATGACCGGCTGGACCGAAGCCGGCAGACGCCCCGGTGATTCGAATCGCTCGATGCGGACCGCGGGGTATCCGGCCTCATGGTAGCGTTGCCGGATGTCGCGCACCGCCCGCTCCAGAGTCTGCTGCGACAGGTACTGGTAACTCAGCCGGCTGATGACGCCGCGCACCGCCGGGAGCATGGCGCCTTCGAGCAGCTCCACCTGGACGGGCATCAGCCGGTGGCGCCGCCCCTCGGTGACCACGATCCGCAGCCGGCCCTGCGGCAGCAGCTGTAACTCGCCGGTCGCCTCGAGATACCCGGCCTCACGGTAGAGCTCCAGCAGCCGCTTGTGGGCTGCGGCGAGAACCGCTTCGGTGAGCAGTACGCCTCTGGCCAGTCCCAGCTCTTTCATGAGGGTTCTGACGTTGAAGCGCCGGACGCGCTGCAGCTCCAGCCGCTCCAGGCGGGGATAGGCGGACAACCGGAAAATCACGCATTCCCCGTCCGCCACCGGTCGGGCATAGACGGCGACCTTCTGAAAAATCCCCAGCTGGTAGAGGTTCTTGCAGGCGTTCTGATACGCGCGGGCATCGAGGCGGCCGCCGGATTGAATGCCGGCCACCCGGTTCAGGGTGGCGGTATCCACCCTGTCGAAATCAGGCGGATCGATTTCGAACACCACCGCGGCGGCGGAGAGCGGCGAGGATGCGCCGCCCGCCGTCGGCGCCGGCGGCACGGCCGGCGGCACGGCCGGCAGCAGCGTGAGTGTCAGAATGATCGGCAGGTAGGCGCGCATCTCCCGTTCCCGTGGCGGCTCAGAATTTTCTCTTGAATCGGAAATCGAGTCCGAAGTAGCCCCGTTCATCCTCGGTGGCCACGACGGTCACGCGCGGGGACAGCCGGTACTCGATCACGATCATGTCTTTTTCACTGCTCGTGACGCTGCGCGAATAGGTCACGAACAGGTCCTTGACCACCTGCTTGCCCACGGTGACCCGGGTGTTGCTGGCGGAATCGGCATCAGCGAGCTGCGCGTCCACGGAGATGGTGTCGAAGCCCACCACCTGCTTGAGCCGCTGCTCCACGGCCACCGAGACCAGTTGGCCGAGCATGGCTGAATAGTCGGTACCCGACGGCGTGATCACCCGGGCGCGGGTCGTGCTCTCGGGCGCCTGGCCCGACGTGATGAGCTGGACGATTTCGGCGGCGGACAGGTTGGGCACCGACACCAACTGCGTGTTCATCCGCGTCGTGGTTCCCTCGAGCCGGATGATGATGTGGTAATCCTTGATATCGCTCGAAAACTGCAGATTGAGTTCCGGATCCACTTCCGCCGGGTTGATAAACGAGACCAACCCGCGGTCCACGGTGAACCGGTTCATCCGGAACATGAACTCGCCGCTGTTGACCACCAGCGCGCCGCGGACAACGGGCTGGTCGAGCGATCCTTTGATCTGGAGGTCCACGCTGCCGATGATATCCAGACTGTCCGTCTCGATGCGGACCGAGCGCTCGCCCTTGAGATTCACATTCAGCGTGGTCTCCGCGAGCAGCGATGACGCGGTGTCCCCGTTGTCGCCGGCGAACTCCATGTCGGCCAGCAACTGGACGAAGCCCACCAGGTCCACGTTACGCAGGGGGGCGGCGCGCTCGATCCACAGATCGCCGCTCAGCACCGACCGCCCCGGTCGCCCCTGAAGGTGCAGGCGGCCGCTCATCTCGGACAGGAATCCTTTGGGGAAAGGGATGTTGAGCTTGTCGCTGTTGGCGTAAACGTTCCAGAGCACCGGTTCCAACTGGTCGAGGCGACATTCGCCGTGGACTTCCAGCGACCCGTAGGTGGAGTCCATCTGGATCCGCTCGGTCCGGATGGAATGGCGGGACAGCTCCAGCACGCCGCTGATCTTGGACAACGCCAGTTCCGGCCGGCGAATTTTCACGGAGGCATCCTGGAACTCCACTCGCCCGGAAACAGCCGGGTTGTCCACTTTCCCCTGCACCGTCGCCTGAATCTTGACGGTCCCGGCGGGGAACAGCTCCGGATAGAAGGGCTGGAGCAGGTCGGCTTTCAGCGTGCCGCCCACGAAGACCCTGAGTTCGTCGAACGGAAACAGGGACAGCTCGCCCTGAACGGACAGCTTGGCCGCGTTGAGCTGAAGTTCGGTGTTGCGCAGCGAAAGCCGCCGATCGAGCACCTGCAACGTCACCGGCTGGGTGTTCCGCAGATGCAAATGGCGGAACGTCAGGCCGATTTCGTCGAACCGGGCCCTGATCTCCATTGCCGTCGGCTTCTTGAAGGGGTAGGTCACGAACATTTCGCCCGTGACGGTGCCCCGCGTCTCGTCGGCGTGGGGCACGCCCGCCTGTCGCAGGAACGGCTGGATCTGGACGCCGTCCAGAAACACCCGGCCGTCCAGCACCGGTTCCGCGCCCAGGTTGACCACCCCCAGGGTCTGGTACTTGTTTTCCCTGTACTCGGTGCGAAGAGAGAAGTACACCTGTTCGCCCTCGTACCGGGCCACCAGCAGCAGGTCGCCGAACGGCTCGCCCTGAAACACCAGGCGGTCGCTGGTAAAGGTGGCGGCGACTTCCGGCTGGTTCAGTCGCCCCCGCAGTTCGAACGTGCCCGCCAGTTTCCCGTCGACACCGGCCTCCCGCAGGTGGGGCAGATCCTGCAGCGCGAGGCGGCTCAGGTTCCCGGCCGCGTCCAGTTGATTCGTGTCGGTGTTCCAGCTGCCGCCGGCGGACAGCTCCACCGCCGGTCCGCGAATCGCCAGCCGGTCGAAGTGCGCCACCTCCCCGGCCAGCCGCCCCGAAGCCTGAATGTGGCCCAGCACTTGGTCCTTGAGCCGGACGTCGGTCACGCTGATGTTCCAGTTCCCCGCGCTCGGCTGGCTCTCGGGCATGGTCAGGTTCACGGTGCCGGTCAGGCGTCCGCCCAGGAAGGCGGATGGTTTGGTGTGGCCGAATTCCAGGCCGACAAATTCCAGAGAGCGTTCCACCGACAGCCAGTCCAGCCCCCGGCAGTCGACCGAGACGGCGTCCAGGTGCGTATCCGGCTCCAGGCGAAGATTCATGGTGAACGCCGCGTGCTCACCCGTCCTTTCGATTTCGCCGCTCCCCACCCGCAGGGTGTTCCGATTGAGCTGAAACGGGAGGCGGACGTTCCGCCAGCGGACTCCCGCTAATTCCAGTCCGCCCAGCGACAGTGCGCCGTCGACGTCGGGGAAGCTCCCCTTGAGATGAAGCGTGCCGGTAAATTCCGTCTGACCGTAAATCTGGAGCATGTCCAGCTTGGCTTTCAGCTTGTCCGACAGCCGGGCCACGCGCGACAGCAGGCCCTGCGCCTCCTCTTCGGCCGGCACCCAGACGCGCAGGGGATCCACCCACAGCTCGCCGTCCTTCACCCGGCCCTTGCCCTGAATGAGCATGCCCTCGCCGATCGCGTTGTCCAGCTCGAAGCGAAGCTCGCCGTCGGCCAGAGCCAGCCGGCCCTGGACGAATTCAGCCCGGTAATAATGAACTTTGGACGGCAATTGCACCGACAGGCCGGCCATCACGCCGTCCCACCGGACCGACGGCGCCCCGCCAGGCGCCAGGCCCAGTTCCAGCTCGCCGTCGGCCACCCCGTCGACGGGGTGGCCGATGAGGCCGCCCGTGTGAAACTGGCCCAGCTCGATGTTGGCCAGCCGGCCGGTGTAGCGGACCGCGCCGGACTCCAGCGAATACCCCAGTTGGCCGGTGACGGCGCCGCCGCCGTCCAGGTAAAACTGGAACTGATCGGTGGCCACCTCGCCGTTGCGGATCCCGGCCCGGACGAACAGGCCCGTCAGCGCCACCTGGTTGACCGCCAGGGCGGGCGCCGACAGCTCGGCCGCCAGGCCGGCCAGCGCCCCGTCGCGAACCACCGCCTGGCCGCTAACCGCCACCCGGCCGCCCAGTTCCACCGGCAGGTCGGGTTCCAGCAGCCGGGCGATTCCCAGTCCGACCGAGCCCTTGCCGTCCACGGTCAGCTGCAGGGGCGTCTCCGTCTTGATCCGGAGGGCGCCGCGCCACTCCAGCAGCGGCGACGTGATGGCGACTTCCTTGAGCTCCAGTTCGTCCCGCGTCACCGTGCCTCGGACGGCGAACGTGTCCAGCGGCAGTCGGCGCCGGTCCTGGCGGAACATGGCGTCGGCCACATCGAGCCGGACCCCGTAGCCCGGCTGCCGGCGGTTCTTTTCGATCTGCAGGTCCAACCGTCCGATGGCGCCGTCCAACGGGATCGTCAGGTCGCGACAGCGGACCTGGCACCGCCTCAGGGTGATCGACTGGAACTTCAGGTCCAGCTCACCGCTCGACTTGCCCTCCGTGAAGGTCAGGTCGTCGGCCGGAAGGGAGAGCACCAGGTCCAAACCGTCGATCTCGATGGACACCGGCGTGAGCCGTCCCAGAAGCAGGTCGCCGGGATCCAGGATCAGGCGCAGCTCCGGCACGCGGCAGAAAAACGAGCCGGCCGGAGAAACGACCGCCAGGTCCCGGGCCTGGACGGTGCCGCTGAACAGATTGTAATCCCAGTCCCGCACCACCAGCTGCAGGCCGGTCTCCTTGGCCAGCCGGGTGTTGACGGCGTCAAGCAGCACAGATTTGAGCAGGGGCGAATTGATAAACCACCAGGCGGCGGCCGCCACCAGCGCGGCGTAGACCAGCAGTCGCACCGGCCACGGAACTCGGTATTTTTTGCGCGGTGGTTCGGACATGCGACGCTCGATGACCACTCCATCAGGATCGACCGATTATACAACAGCCGCCGGGGTTTACCGAGTCCTAACCGCTGTCTGAACAGCGGGGTAGCATATGTCGGCGGAGTCACGAATCAGAAGGCGGGGACGGGAGACGTGCTGGAAGCGTCCGGCCGGTCTTACTCGGCCGGAGGGATGACGGCGGACGAATCGTCCAGCGGTTGGGGCCGCCGCCGGATCCGGGTATAGATAAAGCTGCCCACACCGGCCAGGATGATCACGCCCAGGATGGCCAGGCCCAAGTCCAGCAGGTGGTGCTTCATGAAGTAAATGATGTAATCGCGGAAAATCACGGCGAGCACGCCCCAGATCCCGTACCGGACCACCCGGCCGATCAGGGTGGCCAGAATAAACCGGCTGTAGTGGAAACGCAGCACGCCCGCGGTGAGCACGAACAGCTTGAACGGCATCGGCGGCGGGACGATACAGGGCAGCAGGATGGCCCAGATGCCGTACTTCCGGAACCACTCCTGGATCTTCGTGACGCGCTCCGGGGAAAAGCGCTTCTGCAGGAACATGCCGCCGCCCTTTCGGCCCACGCTGAACAGGATCACCGACCCGATGACCGAGCCCACCGCGCTGATCAGCACAAAATAGATCATGTACTCGGGCTTCAGGATGGAGAAGTAGACGATGAGAAAGTCGTTCCCTTCCGGGATGGACAGGAACGAGGAATCGCCGACCGCCACCACCCCCAGGATCAGCCCGGCGACAACCGGGCTGGACTGTTCGGCGTAGGTGATCAGCTCCTGGCCGATCCGCTTCACCGCTTTGTAATTGAAACCGAGTCCCACCGCCAGCCCCACCACGATGACGGCGGTCCAGAATCGCTTGCGGCGGTAAATGGGCTTGCCTGGCTTTTCCGGGACTGTTTCCACAGCGGCCTCAGCGGTTGATTTCCGGAAAAGCCGTCTCTTCCTTGCCCGGCAGAAAATAGATGATGACGCGGCCCACGGTCCCGATGATCTCGCCGCGCAGGCGGACCGCCAGGTCGGCGGCGGTTTCCCGGGCTCCGAGCGGCGCGTTGGTGCGGACCCGGATCTTCAGCAGTTCCACCCGGTCGGCGGTGCGCTCGATCTCCTGGATCACCTGTTCGGTGACGCCGTCCTTGCCGACCTGGACCACCGCCTCGAGATGGTGAGCCCGGCCGCGGAGGTACTTTTTGGCGCTCGCGTCAAGCATGGCCATTCCCCAAAAAAAATAGTGGCCGAGTATACGTGAAAAGCCCTCGCGGTTCAACGGCGAATTCAACGGCGCTTCACGGCCTGCTGGTAGATCGCCTCCAGGCGCTGCCCGATGTTCGTGTAATTGTACTGCCCGGCGACCAGCGCCCGGCCTTCGCGGCCCAGGTTCTCGGCGCACTGCCGGTCCTGCAGCAGGTAGCAGACGCTCTCGGCGAAATTCTCCGCATGGTTGGCGATGATCAAATGCTGGCCGTCGACGACGTCCAGGCCGGCCGCGGCCAGTTCGGTCGCGACCACCGGTTTGCCCATGGCCAGCGCCTCCATCACCTTGACCCGCATCCCGAGACCCATCCGCAGGGGCGCCACGATCACCTGGCAGCGGGCCAGCGCTTCGCGGATGTCCGGCACGAAACCGGTGATGACGACACCCGGCCGGTCGCGGAACGTGTCGAATTCCTTGGGCGGATGGATGCCGATCACGTGAAACTTCGCCTCCGGCACCCGCTCCCGGATCAACGGAAAGACGCGGTCGACGAAGAAGTGGACCGCGTCCACGTTGGGGTAGTGGTGGTACGCGCCGAAGAAGCCGATGGACAGCGGCTCGGTCTCCACGCCGTCGCGGGGAGCGAAATAGTCAGTGTCCACCCCGTGGGGCAGGACGTCGATCTTCTCGGCGGGCACGTAGCCGTACAGTTCGTCCGCCTCCAACCGGTTCATGCAGATGATCCGGTCCACCCGTTGCAGGATCTCCAGCTCGCGCTTCATGACCTGCAGGGAATCGTAGTACATCTTGACTTTCTGGGCCGGGTTCGACAAAAACGGGATGTTTTTCCGGTACGCCATGAAATTGACTTCGTGTTCGGTGAGGACGGTGGGGATCTTCCCCAGTTCCTTCAAATAGATGCCCATCTGGACGTACTCGAGCTGCGCCAGATCGAAGCGCTCCTTCTTGAGCAGCTTCTGGAGCCGCGCGCGGAACTCGACCGACATGTAATCGACGAACGGCTCAAACGGAAACAGGTAGAACGGCCGCCGCTCCGGCATGGGCACGATGATCAGCTTGTCGCACAGCTGTTTCAGTTCGTGCACGCGGGAATCGTCGTCATTCTTGTTGCGGAAGGTCAGCAGCGTCAGCTCATGGAACCGGTGCAGGTAGTGGAACAGTTCGAAAATCCGGCTGCTTCCTCCATGCAGTCCGCGGCCGGGCAGGTAGGCGCTGAGGCAGAGTATTTTCATGGGTGGAATCCAGGGCGGCATTATACTCCACCGGGTCCCCGGCGGCAAGAAATGCCCTTGAAACTTGCCGAAGCTGCTCGTATCCTTGGGATGGCTGGAGGATGCCGGAATGATTCGTTTTGAAGACATTGCCGAAAAACTGACCGCCCACTTCCCCCAGGCGGATCTCGATCTGCTGAAGCGGGCCTACGTCTTCTCGGCCAAGGCGCACGCCAACCAGTTCCGCAACTCCGGCGACCCCTACCTGGCGCATCCGCTGGAGGTGGCCAACATCCTGGCCGAGATGGGCCTGGACGAGATCGCGGTGACGGTGGGCCTGCTGCACGACGTGGTCGAGGACACCCTGACCGACATCGCGACCATCCGGAAGTACTTCGGCGAGCCGGTCGCCCTCATCGTCGAGGGCGTCACCAAGATCGGCCAGATCACGTTCACGTCCACCGAACAGCGGCAGGCGGAAAATTTCCGCAAACTGCTTCTGGCCATGAGCGACGACGTCCGGGTCATCCTCGTCAAACTGGCCGACCGCCTCCACAACATGCGCACGCTCAAGCACCTGAGTCCGGATCAGCGGTCGCGCATCGCGCGGGAGACCAACGAGATCTACGTGCCCATCGCCAACCGGCTGGGCATGGGCAAGATCAAGAGCGAGCTCGAAGACCTGGCCTTCTACCACCTGGAGCCGGAACAATACCGGGAGATCATCGGCCTGATCGAAAAACGGCGGGCCGCCGGCAACAAGCTCCTGAAGGACGTCGAGGGGCGGTTGCGCCACATTTTGGCGGAAAACAACATCCCGGCGGTGTTTCAGGCGCGGATCAAGCGGGTGGCCAGCATCCACGCCAAAATGAAACGGCAACGGATTTCGTTCGACGAGGTGTACGACTTCCTCGCCGTGCGCGTCATCACCGACAGCGTGCCGAACTGTTACGCCGTGCTGGGCGTCGTGCACACCGCCTGGAAGCTCGTGCCGGGCCGGTTCAAGGACTACATCGGCATGCCCCGCCCCAACGGTTACCAGTCGGTGCACACCACGATCATGAGCGAAGCCGGCATCCCCTGCGAAATCCAGATCCGGACCGAGGAGATGCACCAGATCGCCGAGGGCGGCATCGCCGCCCACTGGATGTACAAGGAAGGCAAGATCACCAAGGACGACACCGATCGGCGCTTCGCCTGGCTGCGGCACCTGCTGGAATGGCAGAAGGAAGTCCAGAACCCCCACGAGTTCCTGACCAACCTGAAGATCGATCTGTACCCCGAAGAGGTGTACACCTTCACGCCGAAGGGCGATGTCATCATCCTGCCGAAGGGAGCGACACCGGTGGATTTCGCCTACGAAATCCACACCGACGTCGGCCACCAATGCACCCAGGCGCGGGTCAACGCCCGGATCGTGCCGCTCAAGCACCAGCTCCGCAACGGCGAGATCGTGGAGATCATCACCGCCAAGGACCACCATCCCAGCCGCGACTGGCTCACCTTCGTCATCTCCGCGAAGGCGCGCAACAAGATCCGGGGGTGGCTCAACAAGTACGAGCGACAGCAGGCCGTCGAGTTCGGGCGGAAGATCATGGAAAAGGAAACCCACCGGTTCCGCTCGTCGCTCAAGTCGGTGCTGGGCCACGCGGACTTCGCGGCGCGGCTCAGCGAACTCGGTGTGGCCAAGGCCGAGGACCTGTACGCGCAAATCGGATTCGGGAAGGTGTCGGCGCGGAAATTCCTGGAGAACCTGCTCGGGATCGCCGCCGAGGCGCCGCCGCCGGAGGGCGCCATCAAGAGCCTGGTCAAGGACGTGTTCAGTCTGGGCCGGGACAAGCTGCTGGTCAGCGGCATGAGCGACATTCTCATCAGCCGAGCCCGCTGCTGCAGCCCCATCCCCGGCGAGGAGGTCGTGGGCTACATCTCCCGCGGCCGCGGCGTCATCGTCCACGCCAAGGACTGCCCGAACGTGGAGAAGATGCTGAACCATCCGGAGAAAGAGATCGAGGTCTCCTGGGGCAAGGCGCAGAAGGGAGCCACTTTCCCGGTCCGGCTGCTTGTCTACACCGACGACCGGAAGGGTTTGATCGCGGATATCTCCAACAAGATCACGAAGATGGATGTGAACATCCGCGACTTTCGGGCCCACTCGAAAGCGCGCGAGGAGGGCGTGTTCCAGATCGCCCTGGAAGTCGAGGATCGCCAGCAACTGGACAAGATCATCCGCATGCTGAAGTCGATCAAGAATGTTCGGGACGTGGAACGGGCGGATTATTCCAAGACGTGACGCGCGGGGGGCGCTCAGGCGCGGGCGGCATGCGCCGGCTTCACCACCTTGCCGGACCGCAGGCAGCGGGTGCAGACCCGGATCTTTTTCACGTCACCGCCCA
>CALAMB010000095.1 GCA_937925645.1 uncultured Acidobacteriota bacterium | reverse complement strand
CCACCATGAGCGAGTTGGTGATGATCACCCGCGGCGCCTCGGGGCGCGAGGCGAACAGCCCGAGCGGGTGCCCCGACTCCACCACCAGCGTCTGCTTCCGGGTGAGCACCTCCAGGTACCGCTGGATGAGCCGGTACTGCATCCAGTTCTGGCAGACCTGGCCGGTCTCGCCGTAGGTCACCAGCTCGTACGGGTAGAGCGCCACGTCGAAATCCAGGTTGTTGTCGATCATCACCTGGAAGGCCTTCCCCTCGACGCAGCGACCCTTGTACGCGTCGATGGGCCGCCCCCAGATCCGGCCCGGGGGCCGGAAGCGGTAGCCGTAGATCCGGCCGCGCGTCTTCAACTCGTCGAGAAACTCCGGGGCCAGCGCCGCGTGCCACTGGGGGGGCACGTAGCGGAGCGCGTTCTTCAGCGCGAGGAGGGTTTCGGTCCGGTTCAAGGTGTAGCCGCGGTCCGGCGCGCGGCGGATGCCCGGTTCGAACGCGGCCGGCGGCGGCAGCTTGCCGCGCAGGCGGACGGTCATGGCGGCGCCGATGGCGGTGTTGTCGGTCATGGGTTTCCTCCCGGTAGGATGAATTCCTATTTTGCCACAAAGCGGGCGGCGGACCAAGTTCCACGAAACCCAGACCGCCCTTGTCTGGTATAATATCCCGTTTTGAATGCCGTTTCCGCCCCGTGCGGAACGCCCCCAGGAGCGTGATCATGAGCCACCGCCTGTCCCATCCCGCCGGTTTCGTCCGCCGCGGCCTGTGCGCCGCGTTGTGCCTCGGTCTCGCGGCCGCCCTCTGGGCGGCGGTCCCGGCCGAGCCGCTGCTGCGCTTCCCCGACGTGCGCGGCGACACCGTCGTGTTCGTCTGCGGCGAGGATATCTGGTCCGCGCCGGTCGCGGGCGGCACCGCCACCCGCCTGACCATCCACGACGGCGAGGAGCGCCATCCCAAGCTCTCGCCCGACGGGACGCGGATCGCCTTCACCGGCGACTATGACGGCAACGCCGACGTCTACGTGATGGATGTGCACGGCGGCGGGATCACCCGGGTCACCTGGCATCCGGGCGACGACGAGGTGGTGGGCTGGCATCCCACGGCCGACAAGATCCTGTTCAAGTCGGCGCGGGAAAGCTTCAGCCGCTTCGACAAGCTGTTCCTGGTGTCGCCCGACGGCACCGGCCTGGAGCCGCTCCCCCTGCACGAAGCGGCCTACGGCAGCTATTCGCCCGACGGCCGGCAGATCGCTTACAACCGGATCAGCGTCGAGACACGCACGTGGAAACGGTACCGCGGCGGGCTGGCCCCGGACGTCCATATCTATGACTTCGCGGCGAAGCAGGACCGGAAGATCACCGACTTCCCCGGCGGCGACCGGATGCCCATGTGGCACGGCGGCACCATCTACTACACCGCCGACAGCGACGGCGTGCTGAACATCTACGGCTACACCGTGGCGACGGGCAAGACGGAGCAGCTCACCCGCCACCGTGAGCACGACGTCCGCCGGCCGAGCCTCGGCGACGGCCGGATCGCCTACGAGGTGGGCGGGACCGTCTGGTTGCTGGACCTGGCCAGCCGCCAGTCCCGCGCCCTGCCCATCGCGGTGCGCGCCGACGCCCCCGAGGCGCGGCCGTACCTGGCCACGGTGGCCGACCTGGCCACCCAGTTCGACGTGTCCACCTCCGCGGCCCGCGTGCTCGTCACCGCCCGCGGCCACCTGTTCAGCGTGCCGCGCAAGGACGGGGCCACGCGGCTGGTGGCCGGCGCCGGCGGCGCCCGGATCCGCGAGGGAGCCTGGTCGCCCGACGGCCGGCGGTTTGCCTACATCTCCGACGCCGGCGGCGAGTTCAACATCTACCTGGCGGAAGTCGGCGGCGGCGCCGAGCCGGTCCAGCTGACCCGCTCCAGCGACGGCTACCGCCACACCCTGCGCTGGTCGCCCGACGGGAAGAAGATCGCCTTCGCCGACCAGACGCTGGCCTGCTACGTCCTGGACGTGGCCAGCCGCGCCGTGACCCGAGTGGACAAGGCCGACTACGAGCCCATGGACGTGTCGCTGAACGTCAAGCCCATTTCCGACTACGCCTGGTCCCCCGACAGCGCGTACCTGGCCTATTCCAAGATGGAAGCCGACCTCGTGTCGAAGGTGTTCGTCCACTCGCTGCAGGACAACCGCTCCCGCTGCGTCAGCCACGGCCTGTTCAACGATTTCGGCCCGGTGTTCTCCCGTGACGGGCAGCACTTGTTCTTCATCTCCAACCGCCGCTTCGACCCCACCTTCTGCGACTTCGAGTGGGAGATGGTCTACAAGAAAACGGCCGGGATCTACTGCCTCACTCTGCGCCGCGACGGCAACGCGCGGTTCCCGCTCGCCAGTGACGAGGAGACCGGCGCGCCGGCCGCGCCGCCGGCCGCCGCCGCCGCGGGCCCGCCCAGCGTCGTCATCGATTTTGACGGCCTGGCCGAGCGGATCGAGGCCGTGCCGCTGCCGCCGGGCAACTACCGCCAGTTGGCGGCGGGCGAGGGCGCGCTGTACTACCTTAACGCCGACGACGGCGACTTCAACCGGTTCGAATATCGGGGGCCCGGCACGCAGCATCTGTCCGCGTTTGCCTTCGACACGCGCAAGGAGCGCCGCCTGGCCGAAGGGGTGAGTGACTACCGCCTCTCCGGCGACGGCAAGTGGATCGTCTGCCGGAAGGGGAAGGGCCTGACCGCGCTGGAGCTGAAGGGGCCGGAACCGAAATCGCACGAGCTGTCGCTGGCCGATCTGAAAGTCTGGATCGACCCGCGGGCCGAATGGCGGCAGATCTTCAACGAGTCGTGGCGGATGGAGCGCGACTTCTTCTACGAGCCGGGAATGCACGGACTCGACTGGCCCGCCATGCACGGGCGCTACCTCGCCCTGCTGGAGCGGGCCACCTGCCGCCAGGACGTGGTGTACATC
>CALAMB010000094.1 GCA_937925645.1 uncultured Acidobacteriota bacterium | reverse complement strand
TGGGGATCACCATCGGCGTCACGTCGCTCATCACGGTCATGACGGTCATCGAGGGCGCCACGGACTACGTGGCCGACGAGATCGCCGACCTCGGCAGCAACGTTTTCCAGGTGACCAAGCTGGCCAACATCTCCGAGGGGATCGACGAGGTGATCAAATCGTTCCGCCGGAAGAACATCACCTGGGACAACTACCGGTTCGTCCGGGACCACGCCCGCTGGGCCGTGCGGGTGGGCGCGCAAGCCGGCATGGGCGGCACCGTCCGTTTCGGCAACACCTATATTCAGGACAGCCGCATCGACGGCGTGACCGCCAACATGATCGACATCAGCACGCGCGAATTGGTGGACGGGCGGTTTTTTACCGAACAGGAGGCGCAGTTCTCGCGCCGGCTGTGCGTCGTGGGCTGGGATATCCGGGAGCGGCTCTTCCCCGGCCAGGATCCGGTGGGCAAATATCTGAAGATCGGTGACATGCCGTTCCGGATCACCGGGGTCTGCAAGAAGATCGGCAGCGTACTTGGCCAGACCCAGGACAACTTCGTGATGATCCCCCTGTCCGTATTTTTCAAGATGTACGGCAGCCAGCGGAGTCTGGACCTCTTCGTCCAGACCGCCTCGCCGGAGAGTTTTGAAAACGCGATGGACGAGGTGCGCGTCTTCCTGCGGGTGCTGCGCGGACGCAAGTACGACATGAAGGACGATTTCTCCATCATCACCGCCGACACCACCATGAAGCTGTTCCAGGACATCATGGGGAACTTCTTCCTGGTGTTCATCATGCTGTCCGCCGTGGCGGCGATCGTTGGCGGCATCGTCATCATGAACATCATGCTGGTGTCGGTCACCGACCGGGTGAACGAGATCGGTGTCCGGCGCGCGGTGGGCGCGGCGCGCGGCGACATCCTGACGCAGTTCCTGCTCGAGTCGCTCCTGATTTGCACCGTCGGCGGTGTGCTCGGGGTGCTACTCGGTTTCGGCGCCGCGGAAACATTCAGCCGGCTGGCCGACGTGCCGGCCGGCGTCAAGGCGTGGGTGGCGCTGTTCGGCGTGGGCTTGTCCAGCCTGATCGGTCTGTTTTTCGGGATCTACCCGGCCTGGAAAGCGGCGCGCCTCGATCCCGTGGAGGCGCTCCGCGCGGAGCGATAGGAGACGGCCATGACCTGGGCGGAGCTGTGGGAAACAGTGCTGGTGGCCATGGGCGAGCTGTACCGCCACAAATTCCGTTCTTTCCTGACGGTGCTTGGCGTGACCATCGGCGTGCTGGCGGTGATCGCCATCGCCGCGATCATCCATGGCCTCAACGCCAGCGTGATGGACCGCGTGGCCGCCCTGGGCAGCAAGGGATTTTTCGCCATCAAGTACGACGCCGGCATGCGCATGGGCCGCATGAGTCCGGCGGAGCGGCAGCGCAAGGATTTCACCTACGCCGACGTGGTCGCGCTGCGCGAACAGGCCCGGCTGATCCGGGAGGTCTCCCCGTTTCTGACGGCCCGTTCCGTCTTCGGAGACAACTATATCGTCAAGTACCGCAACGAGCGGGCCGAAAATCCCATCATCCGCGGCGTCGAAGCCAACTTCGCCGACACCATGGGCACGGTGACCGTGCAAGCAGGACGTTTTTTTTCGGCTGTCGATTCCGAACGCAGCCTGCGGGTGAGCGTGCTGGGCCATGGAATTGCCCAGGCCCTTTTTCCCGTCGAGGACCCCATCGGCCGCGAGATCCGGATCAACGGCATCCCGTTCACGGTGGTGGGAACGCTGGACCATCAGGAGTCGCTGTTCGGGGGGTTCAGCGAGGACAACTACGTGCTGATTCCCTACGGCACGTTCCGCAAGATGTGGTCGGAGCTGACGGATGTCGCCATCGCTTTTTCGGTGGAGGACGCGGGCCAGATCGAGGCGGCCATGGAAGAGGTGGAGTTCCTGCTCCGGAAGCTCCGGCGGGTGCCGTACAACAAGCCGAACAACTTCAGCCTGTTCACGGCGAATTTCCTGGTGGACCTGTGGAATCAGCTCACCTTCGTCCTGTTCGTGATCACCATCGTGATCGCCTCCATCGGCCTGATGGTGGGCGGCATCGGGGTGATGAACATCATGCTGGTGTCGGTCAAGGAGCGGACGCGCGAGATTGGCGTGCGCAAGGCAGTGGGCGCCCGGCCCCGGAACATCCTGTTTCAGTTCGTGGTCGAGGCGGTGACGCTGACCACGCTGGGCGGAGTGTGCGGAGTCGGGGCGGCCGCCCTGTTCACTCTGTCGATCAACCTGCTGGTGCCCGAGCTGCCGGCCCGGATGTCGCTGTATTGGATCGGCATCGGGGTTGGGGTGTCCATGTCGGTGGGGCTGATCTTCGGGATCTGGCCGGCGTACAAGGCGTCCCGCCTCGATCCCATTCGCTGCCTGCATTACGAGTGAGGGGAGATGGACCGGAGCAGTGAATCGGTGAACAGTAAACAGTCAGCCGGCGGCAGGCAAAGACCATCATTGACCCTGAGCCATCTGTAAACTTGCGAACCTGCGAACCTTCAAACCTTCATCAAACCCTAAATCCTGCGATCTTCAAATCCCGGGAAAAAATGATTGACATCGAGGTTGTGTGTGGTAACCTCGCGCTTCGCTATTTGAACAGCTACTCGCCATTCTTATCCAGAGAGGTTGAGGGACCGGCCCTGTGAAACCTCGGCAACCCGGCGGCGCTCCGCGCGCCAGCCACGGTGCCAACTCCGGCAAAGCCAGTGGGCTTTGGAAGATGAGATCGCGGCAAAACGAACAGTTTGCCTCTTCAGCGCCTATCTTCCTGAAGAGGCATTTTTTTGCCCTCCTCGACGCTCTGGACAGTTCGGCGGGCGGCCGAGGAGGATCGATGACCCACAACCTGTCCACGCGCGCGGTGCACGGGGGCGACATCCGGCCCCACCCGTACGGCGCGCTCGCCCAACCCATCGTCCAGACGGCGACCTACGTTTTCGACAGCTTCGCCGAAGTGGAGGCGTACGTCCATGATAAGGCCGCCGGCCGGCCGGCCCGCGGCGAGTACGGCCGCTACGGCAATCCCACCCAGGCGGCGGTGGAACGCAAGCTGGCCGACCTGGAGGGTGGCGATCGCGCCCTGCTCTTCGCCAGCGGGATGGGCGCGCTGACGGTCACGCTGACGACGCTGCTGGGGCCGGGCGACCACCTTGTCTACACCGCGGACTGCTACCACAAGACCCGCGAGCTGATCCGGGATTTCCTCCCGCGCTGGGGCATCACGGCCACCGCGGTTGCCGGTGGCGACGCGGACGCGTTCGCGGCGGCCCTGCGGTCGGAAACCCGGCTGCTCTTCATCGAAACACCATCCAATCCATTTCTTCGTGTTGCGGACCTGCCGGTTCTGATCAGCCTGGCCAGGGCGCGCGGCCTGCTCACGGTGGTGGACAGCACCTTCGCCACCCCGGTGAATCTCCGCCCGCTGGCGTTGGGCGCCGACGTGGTGATCCACAGCGGCTCGAAGTACCTGGGCGGACACCACGACCTGATCGCCGGCGCCGCCGTGGGTTCGGCCGCCCGGCTGGCGCCCGTGGAACGCGCCCGGGGCGTGTTCGGCGCGGTGGGCGGACCCATGGACGCTTACCTGCTGCTCCGGGGACTCAAGACGCTGGAGCTGCGGGTGCGTAGTCAGAACGCCACCGGCCTGGCACTGGCCCGCTTCCTGGCCGGACATCCGGCGGTGCGGGCGGTTCACTATCCCGGGTTGCCCGATCACCCGGATCACGAGACGGCTGCCCGAATCCTGGATGGTTGCGGCGGGGTGGTCAGCTTCGAATATGACGGCGACCTGGCGGCGACAGGGCATCTGCTGGAACGGCTCCGCCTGCCGTACGTGGGGCCGTCGCTCGGAGGCGTGGAGAGTGTGGTCGTCCAGCCGGCGGCGATGCTCTCCCCCGATCCGGCCGAACGCCGACGCACCGGCCTGCCCGACAACCTGGTCCGGTACGCCGCCGGCATCGAGGCGGCCGAGGACCTGATCGCGGACTTGGCGCAGGCGTTGGACGCATCCACACCCAGGGCCGGGAGGTCATCATGATTATCTTCAAATTCGGCGGCACTTCAGTGGGGAGTCCCCGGTCCATCGCGGCTGTGGCTGAAATCATCGTGCGGCATCGGGCCGAAGCCGGCGAACCGAGCGAAGCGGGATATGCCGGCGGTCCGGTCGTGGTGGTATCGGCCATGGCCGGCGTGACCAACCAACTCATCGCGGCCGCCCGCGCGGCGGCGGCGGGCCGAACGGCGGATTGCCGTGACATCAAAGCGGCGCTCCTGCGCCAGCACCTGGCGGTGGTGGACGAGCTGCTCGGGGACTGCGCCGAGGGCCTGGAGGCGTGCGGACAAATCGAGGACGCGCTGCACGAGCTGGAGCGCCTGCTGCGGAGCATCGCGGTGCTCGGGGAGCTGACCCGGCGGGGTCTCGACGTGGTGGCCGCCTTCGGCGAGCGGATGTCGTCCGGTTTGCTGGCGGCGGTGTTGCGCCGGCGGGGGATGCGGGCCCAGACGCTGAGTGCCTCCGCGTTGATCATCACCGACGATCGCTTCGGAGAGGCGTCCCCGCTCGCGGCGCCCACCCGGGAGCGGCTGCGGCAGACGGTGCCGCCGTTGCTGGCCCGAGGCGTCATCCCGGTGATCACCGGCTACATCGCCGCCACGGCGGAGGGTGTGACCACCACGCTGGGGCGGGGCGGCAGCGACTACACCGCGGCCATCGTCGGGTCGGCGCTGGAAGCGGCCGAAGTCTGGATCTGGACGGATGTGGACGGCATCCTCACGGCCGATCCAAATCTCGTACCCGCGGCAAGGACCTTGTTCGAACTCACGTACGCCGAGGCGGCCGAACTGGCCTACTTCGGGGCCGACGTGCTGCATCCCAAGACCATCGGCCCGCTGGTTGCCGGCGGCATACCCCTGCGGATCCTGAACACGTTCAATCCGGACCACCCCGGCACGCGGATCGTGCCGCGGCCGGCGCCGGAGCGGGAGGTGCTCCCGGCGCTCATCTCCACCGAGGGGCTGGCCATGATCGCGGTGGGCACCCCCGACGATTCGTGGACCCTCCAACTGGCCGCCCGGGCCCTGCAGCTTCTCAGTGAGGCCGGCGTGGACGTGCCCATGTTTTCGCAGTCATTTTCGGAACATCGGCTGAACCTGGTGGTCCGCGGTCCCGACCAGACGCACGCCCTGGGAGTGCTGGAGCGGACGTTCAGCGGAACGGCCGCCGGTCCTTGCGTGATCGGGGTGCGGGGCGAGGTGGCCACCCTGTCGATCGTGGGACCGCCCGGCACCGACGGCACCGCCCTGGCGGCGAGGGCGTTCGGGGCGCTGGGGCGCCGCGGGACGCCGGTCCTGGCGGTGGCTCAGGGAACGACGGGTTGCAGCGTGTCCATCTGCATGCCGGAGAACCAGCTCGCCGAAGCCGTCCGCGACCTGCACCGGGAGCTGGCGGTGGAGGTGGCCCATGCGTAAGATCCCGGTGGGTGTGTTGGGCGCCACCGGCGTGGTGGGCCAGCGGTTTGTTCAGCTCCTGGCCGAACATCCCTGGTTCACACTCTGCGCGCTGGCCGCATCGGACCGCTCGGCGGGGCGGTCGTACGCCGACGCCTGCCGGTGGCTCCTGCCCGGGCCGATGCCGGAAGCGGCGGCCGGGCTGGAGGTGTGGCCCCTGGAGCCGGAGCTGGACTGTCGGCTGGTGTTCTCGGCGCTGCCCGCGGATGTGGCCGGGCCGGTGGAGGAGCGATTCGCCACCGCCGGCTACGCCGTGTGCTCCAACACCTCGGCCCACCGGATGGACGCGGACGTGCCGCTTCTCATCCCCGAGGTGAATCCCGGCCACACGGCCCTCATCGAGGGACAGCGCCGCCGCCGCGGCTGGTCCGGCTGCATCGTGGCGGCGCCCAACTGCTCCAGCACCCAGGTGGCCCTGGCTCTCAAGCCGCTGCACGATGCCTTCGGCCTGCAGCGGCTGAGCATCGTGACGCTCCAGGCGGTCTCCGGCGCGGGCTATCCGGGACTTTCGGCGCTGGACATCCTGGACAACGTCATCCCCTTCATCGACGGTGAGGAGGACAAGCTGGAGCGGGAGCCGACCAAGCTCCTGGGCCGGCTGAACGGTGACGGGATCGTCCCGGCGGCCGTGGCGGTGAGCGCCCAATGCAACCGCGTGCCCGTGCGCGACGGCCATACCGCCTGCGTCGCCCTCGCCGCGGAGCGCGCGCCATCGGCGGCCGAGGCAGCAGAGGCGCTGACCGCCTTCCGGGTGACGCCCGAAGTCGCCGCCCTGCCCAGCACGCCGCCGCGCCCGGTCGAGGTGCTCGCCGATGGCGACCGGCCCCAGCCGGTCCGCGACCGGGACCGGGCCCAGGGCATGACGGTGGCCGTGGGGCGGCTGCGGCCGTGCGCGCTGTTCGGGCTCAAGTTCGTGGTGCTGGGGCACAACACCATCCGCGGCGCGGCTGGTGGCGCCGTCCACAACGCCGAGTTGCTGGCGGCGCAGGGGTGGCTGTCATGAGCCAGCGATTCCTGCCCGTTCGCAACGCCCGTCCGCCGAGGATCCGGCCGGCGCCGGCGCGTCGGCCCCGCTACCGGAAATTCGGCCGCGCCGCGCTGGCCGACTTTCTCGATGACAGCGTCGTCTGGCGCAACCTCGAACCCGTCGACCGCCGCCTGCCAGGACTGACGCAACTGCGGGCCGGGCTGGGGCTGCCCGCCGGTGAACGGCCGCGCAAGGCGGAACCCACCTACGGCCGGGTGGTGGCGGAGATGCTTCGCGCCGCCCGGCACCTGGCGTGTCCCGGCGCGGCGCTGGGGCGCCTGGTCTATATCGGCGACACGCGGCTCAATGACGGGTCGGCCTTCCGCAACATCCGCGACGCCGGCGGCTGGACGGGCCGGCTCTTCATCGGGCGCGACGACGCGGCCGCGCCGCGCGAGCTGGAGGTGGGACTGACCGCGTGGCAGTCCAACCGCTGGTCGGCGCTGCCGGAGTTCCTCGACTGGATCGAGGACCGCGACGGCGCCTTCGATGAATCGGTGGCGCTGGTCATCGACCTGGACAAGACGGCGCTGGGCGCCCGGGGCCGGAACGACGGACCCATCGACGCCGCCCGCCTGGACGGCCTCCAGGCCACGGTGCGGCACCTGCTGGGGGCCGGCTTCGACGAGGCGGCGTTCCGGTCCGCCTACCGGCAGTTGAATCAGGCGGAGTTTCACCCGTTCACCGGCGACAACCAGGACTACCTCGCGTATCTCTGCCTGATGCTGGGCGCGGGGGTGTGCACCCTGGCGGAATTGACGGCGGAGATCCGAGACGGCTCACTGGTCCGCTTCACCCAGTTCGTGGACCGGGTGCACGGGAGCCGGGCGCGCCTCGAGGCGGCGGGCCTGGCCGGCGTGCATGCCGACATCCGCCGCCGGGTGTGCCGCGGCGAACCGACACCTTTTCTCGCCTTCCGACGCAACGAGTACCGGGCCACGGCCGGCCGCTTCGGCGGTCCGGCGCGGGAGCCGGTCCAGGGCCTGCTGGCGCGGGGCATCGTCATCACCGAGGAGGTGCGCGCCGCGGCGCTGCGGCTGCGGGCGCAGGGGGCGCTGGTCTTCGGCCTGTCCGACAAGCCGGACGAGGCGGCGATGCCCCCGCCGGCGGAGGCCGCGGCGGGAGCCCGGCCCCTGCACCGCCTGGTCACCGCATCGGTGGGCGAAGCCATGGAATGACGGACCGGACAAGTCAGGCGGAGGGTGGCTCTTCGATTTTTTCCACCACGATGCTGCAACGGGTGACCAGCGCCGCCAGGGCGCTCACCGCGGCCAGCACGGGCAGCAGCGCCGCGCCCACCACGCCGATGGTGAGCGGAATTTCCAGCAACGACTGGCCGGATTCATTTTTGATGGTGATCCGGCGGATGTTACCCTGGCGGACCAGTTCCTTGATTTTGTCCAGCAGCTCGCTGCCGTCGAGACGGAACTCCTCGGTGCGGCTGCGGCTGTCGTCGGTTTCCGGAGTCATGGCGCCTCCTGAAGCGGATTGTCTCCACTGTTTGTGCGTGCCTTGAAGCATACCATCAACCGCCGGTACATGTATAATTCGACAGCGCGTCCGTCTGAAAATTTAAACAAATCGGCAGCCGCTGTAAACACGCGCCGTGGCG
>CALAMB010000093.1 GCA_937925645.1 uncultured Acidobacteriota bacterium | reverse complement strand
TCCCACCTCATCCACCCCTGCGATGAGCCGGGTTCGACTCCAGTCGAATTCCTTTTCCACGGGAAAACGCCAGTTTTTATCAAATAGCGCCCGTTGCACCCTTTCAACCATTACAAATACATTATAGCAATATCACTCAAAACAAGAATAAAAAAAACCCGGCCGGGCCGGGTTGAATCGTCGGGAGCGCCAGCCGCCGGCTTACCGGTCTTCCCGGAGCCGGGCCGCCTTGCCGCTGAGTTTGCGCAGGAAGTACAGCTTGGCCCGGCGGACCTTGCCGGAACGGACCACCTCGATTTTATCGACCACCGGCGAATGCAGCGGGAACACCCGCTCCACGCCGTAGCCGAACGAGGTCTTGCGCACCGTCAGGGTTTCGCGGACCCCGCCGTGCTTGCGGGCGATCACCACGCCCTCGAAGAGCTGGATGCGTACCTTGTCGCCTTCGACGATCCGCACGTGCACCCGCACCGTGTCGCCGATGCGGATGGCCGGCACGTCGGTTTTCAGATACTCTTTCTCGATGATGTCGAGCTTATTCATTATCGTTCACCTCATTGGTTATATGTTTCCTGTTCAACAGGTCCGGCCGCCGCTGCCGCGTCCGCTCCCGGCGCTGGCTGTCGCGCCACCGCCGGATCAGGGCGTGGTTGCCGGACATGAGCACTTCCGGCACCCGCCGGCCTTCAAACACCTCGGGCCGCGTGTACACGGGACAATCGAGGCCCTCCGCCTCGAAGGATTCGTTCCGCGTTGAATCCGGGTGGCCCACCACGCCGGGCAGGAGCCGCGTCACCGCGTCCACCAGAACCATCGCGGGAATCTCGCCGCCGCTGAGCACGAAATCGCCCACCGAAATTTCCTCGTGGACGAACCGGTCGATCACGCGCTGGTCGATTCCCTCGTAGCGGCCGCAGATCAGCACCAGGTGATCCCGGACGGCCAGTCCGCGCACCCGCTCCTGGTCCAGGGGGGCGCCTTGCGGCGTGAGGTAGATCACCCGCGCGTCAGGCCGATCGGCGCACACCCGGCGAATGGCGGCCGCCAGGGGCTCGGGCTTGAGCACCATGCCTTCACCCCCGCCGAACGGCCGGTCGTCCACCGTGCGGTGCTTGTCCGTGGTGAACTGCCGCAGGTCCCAGCAGGCCAGTTCGAGCAAGCCGGTTTTCCGGGCCTTCTGGATCATGCCGAAATCAAAGACCGACGCAAACAACTCCGGGAAAATGGTGATGATGTCGATCCGCATCACGATTCGAGGTCCTGCAGATCCTCATAGTCCCGGATGACAATCTCCGCCCGCGCCAAATCGGTCGATTGAACGTATGCCTCGACGAAGGGCAGGAGGAACGTGGCGCGGCCGGTGTCGATCTCGATCATCGGCGCGCCGGCGGACTCCTGAATGGCCCGCACGCGTCCCACTCGCCGCCCGGAAGCGTCCACGACCGCGCAATCCAGAATCTGGTAGTGATAAAACTCGCCCGGTTCCAGAGACGGGAGCGATGAGGATTCCATGTAAAGATCCGCATTCCGAAGCTGTTCCGCTTCGGTTCGGCTGGTCACGCCGGCCAGCGTCAGGAGCACGCGGCCCTGATGCGGCCGTGATCGTTCCACTTGCAGGCGCCGCCAGCCGGTCGCCGCTTGAAAGAGCCTCAGGGTTCGACCCTGACTGAATATTTCGGGAGAGTCGCTGAGGGGTTCCACAACGAGCTCCCCTCTGATCCCGTGCGGTTTGACAATGGTACCGACAATGACCAGATGTTCAGGCGTGGCCAACTGCGTTTATTCCAGAATCTCCAGCACGAACCGCTTGTGCATCTTCATGCCGGCCGCGCCCAGGATGGTGCGGATGGCGCGCGCCGTCCGACCCTGCTTTCCGATGACCTTGCCCAAATCGACTTGGGCCACGCGCAGTTCCAATACCGTCGTCTGTTCTCCTTCCACTTCAGTGACCTGGACTTGTTCCGGGTTGTCGACGAGCACCTTCGCGATCATTTCGAGTAACTCTTTCATGCGCTCCTCCTGTAATTCGAGCGAGTTCCGGTACTACAAGCGGTAAAAGGGCGTTATGACGACGTTTCCGTGGGTTGGGAGGCTGCCGCATTGTCGATCAGTCGACGGACTGTATCGGAGGGCTGAGCCCCTTTGCTGAGCCAGTATTGAATCCGGTCCATTTTCAGAGTGACCTGGGCCGGATTGCATTTCGGATGATAATGCCCGACAATTTCCAGAAACCGCCCGTCACGGGGGGCCGATTTTTCAGTCACCACCACGCGGTAATCGGGACGCTTATTGGAGCCTTTGCGGGTTAACCTGATTGTGAGCAACGTTCGCCTCCGTAGCAAAATATGCAGACCGCGTATTCAATCACATGCCTCGGGGCAATGCAAGCATTTTTTCGGCCGATCGCGTTGATTATCCGCACCATAAAAGGGTTTGACATCCTTTTTCGACATGTGGTAATAATTGTTTCCGCAATCATTCACAGGAGGTTCCCATGCAGATCAATGAGAAAGAGGTGAACGGGATCACCGTACTTGAAATCCACGGCAAGATCCTCATGGGCGAGGGCGATATTGCCATCAAGAAAAAAATCGACGAGTTGCTGGCTAAAAATACGAAGAACGTCATCCTCGATCTGTCCAGCGTGCCGTATATCGACAGTTCCGGCTTGGGCGAGCTGATCCGGTGCTACACCACCATGCGCAAGGCCAACGGAACCCTGAAGCTGGCCAACGTCACCGACCGGATCGTGGACCTGCTGACCATCACCAAGCTGATCACGGTGTTCGAGTATTACAAGACCGTCGACGACGCCATCAAGAGCTTCTGAACCCCGAGATGAACCCGGCTGCGCCCGCCGCCGGGTTCACTTTTTCCCCTTGCGGCGCTGCACGCGCTGGAGCGCATCGCGGGCCTGGGCGTTCGAATCGATCTGAAGCGCCCGTTGGTATGATTGCTCGGCCTCCGGAATCTTCCCCAGATTTTCCAAGACAAAGCCCCTGAAATAGTGGTAGCGGAAATCGTTGCCGAACGCGCCGCCGGCCTGGTCCAGTGACGCCAGGGCGCTCGTCCACTCCTTGAGGCCGATCTGGGCCAGCGCCAGATTGAACGCGCTGGCGGCGTCCCCCGGGTTGCCCTGCAACTGGGCGGCGAACACGTCCCGCGCGAGCGGGTAGTTCTTGTTCTTGAGGGCGGTTTCCCCCTCCCGCAGCCGCAGGCGGCCGAGATACTCCTTCGCCGTGGCGTTGTCCTTGTCCATCTGGAGCACGGTGTTCAGCGACTGGCGGGCCTTGTCGTCCTGGTTGGTCCGGAAGTAGCTCAGGCCGAGAATCAGCCAGTCCTGGGCGCTCCCCGACGCGTACTGGAACGACTGGACCACGGCATCGGCCGAATCGTAGTACCGGCCCTGCTTGAAGGTGGCGAAGGCGCGGATGCGGTAGAAGTTGTAGAGGTCGCCGCGTTTGGTGAACAGCGCCTTGTGGCGGTCGAGAGTCTCGACGGCCTTGTCGAGCTGCTCGATCTGGTAGTAGGACTCGGCCAGGCCGAGGAAAGTGGATGGCTCGGTGCTCTTGAGCTCCGCCGCCCGCTCGAGCGCCCGCACCGCCGAATCGTACTCCCGGAGCTTGAAATAACACAGGCCCACGAACCGGTGGCCGAATTCCCAGTCGGGGTTTTTGGTCACGTCGGGCTGGATCCGCCGCAGGGCGTCGCGGTACTTCTGCCGCTTGAAGAGCATGATGGCATCGTTGTAATCCGCCGGTACGGCGCCGGCGGCCAGGGCGAGCGCCACCGCCAGCCAGACGGCGCGCAGGCCGCGGGCCGGGCGCGGCGAGCGGCGGATTCGGATTGTCGGATGTCCCATGGTGTTCACCTGTGTTCCGTCATTCCGGAGCGCCACCGGTAAAGAATCGGGCCGGGTCCGGAAGTTTCATTGCGGGAGGCGCCGCGGGCGTGAGCGGGTCCGGCGGCCGCGGAACGGCTCAATCGCGGAAATAGTCCTTCCACAACTCGATGTCGGTCTGGGTCGGGATCGAAATGTTCTGGATATCGAGCTGTTTCAGCACGTCCAGAACCTCGACCGTCATCCCGTAAGGCACCTCGGGGTCGGTCCGCAGGATGACCGGCTTGCGCCCCTGGGTCTGCTCCATCTTTCCCTTGATGTAGGCGGCGAGCTGCTCCATCGAGCTGACGGGCACGAAATCGAGGGTGATCTCGCCGCTGGCCATGAGGTGAATGTACACCGATTCCTGGGGCTTGATGTTGGCGGACGCGTCCTTCTTGGGGAGCCCGTAGTCGATTCCGTGGATGGCCGTGAAGACCGTGGTGACCATGAAGAAGGTGATCAGCAGGAAGGCGATGTCGGCCATCGAGGAGGTGGGGACCTCGGAGGAGAGCTTGCCGCGCAGGGAGATGCGGGATTTCATGCCGTCACCCCTTTTTCTCGGTCAGGAGGGAGATGTTGCGGATGCCGTTGCGCAGCATCATCTCGTAGACCGTGTTGAACGAACGGTAGGGCGCCCGCTTGTCACATTTGATGATGAACTGGCGGCCGGGGTGGGTCTGGACGATTTCCTTGAGGATCGATTCCAGCTTGGCCATGTCGGTGACCAGTTCGCTTTCCCGGATGCCGTCGGAAATGCGGATCCCCTCGTCGGCGGTGATGGCGATGATGGCGGCGTCCTTCTCCACCTGCTGCTGCACGACGGAGGCGGGGAGCAGGACGTCGGTGCGGTCCACGCTGAAGCTCGTGGTGAACATGAAGAAGGTGATCAGCAGGAACGCGATGTCGGCCATCGACGCCGTGGGGATGATTGCGGTAATGGGCCGGGTCCGGTAGCGGATGATCATGACCGGGGTTTCGGCTCCTCTTCGATTTCCGCAAAGGTCTCGAGCAGCATGGCGGACGTGGTTTCCATCAGCAGCACGAAGTTGTTCACCCGGGTGGTGAACAGGTTGTAGGCGAGCTGCACCGGGAAGGCGATCATCAGACCGGTGGCGGTGGTGATCAGCGCCTCGGCGATACCCTTGGCCACGAGCTTGGGATCACCGAAGCCCACCGTGCCCAGCACGCCGAACGAGTCGATCATGCCGATGACGGTTCCGAGGAAGCCGAGCAGGGGGGCGACGTTGGCGACGGTGGCCATGATCCAGAGCCCGCGCTCCAGCCGGGACACCTCGTGGAGGGAGACGCTCTCGATGGCCCGGATGATCTCCTCGTGGGGCCGGCCGAACCGGAGCAGGCCGGCCTTGAGCACGTCGGACAGGGGACCCTGGGTCTGGCCGGTGGTGTCCAGCGCGCCCTGCAGGTTCCGTTCCAGGAGCTGCGCTCGCACCTTGCCGAAGAGCTGCTGGGGATTGACGGACATCCGCCGGAAGAAGATGGCCCGCTCGATGATGATGACCAGGCCGGCGATGGAGCAGGCCAGCAACAGCCACATGACAAAGCCGCCCTTGATGAAATAGTCAACCAGGTTTCCAAAGATTCCAACTGCCACGTGATCCCTCCAGCTGTAGGTTCAGGTCCGCGGGAGCGACTCCCAATAGATGACCATTATTCGGAAATGGATCGCCGGCGGTTTCTAAAATAATCAGACTATTTGGCATCCCGCCGGGATCATCCGGTCTGATCCGCCGCCGGGGCGGAATCCCGGTGACGGCGCGAACGGCCGATGATAGTGTGAAACAGCCCGGCTGTCAAGGACGGGACTGCCCGGCCGCCGCTAACCGGCGAGCGCCTGGCGGATCTCCGCCAGGATCGCCGCGGCCGCCTCGCCGGGATCGGGCGCCCGCAGGATGGGCCGGCCCACGACGATGGCGGAGGCGCCGGCGGCGATGGCATCGCGCGGCGTGGTGAGGCGGGACTGGTCGCCGGCGTCGGCGCCGGCCGGCCGGATCCCCGGCGTGACGATGAACGCGTCGGCGTAGACCCTTCGGATCGCGGCCGCCTCCAGCGGCGAGGCGACGAAGCCGCGCAGGCCGGCCCGGTAGGCCATGCCGGCCAGGATCTCCACCTGCCGCTCGGCGCTGCCGCCCGCGCCGATGCCGTGCAGATCGGCATCCGACATGCTGGTCAGGACGGTGACGCCCAGCATGAGCGGTTCGGCCAGGCGCTCCTTGGCGCAGAACTCGCGCAGGCCGCCCAGGGCCTCGGTCAGCCCCCGGGCGCCGTTGGCGCAGTGCACCGTGAACATGGCGGCGCCGAGGCGCGCCACCTGGCGGGCGGCGCCGAGCACGGTGTTGGGGATGTCGTGGAGCTTGAGATCGAGGAACACCCGGGCGCCCTCGGCGACCAGCTCGCGGACCAGGTCGGGGCCTTCAGCCACGAAGAGCTGCAGGCCGACCTTGTAGATGCCCACCGAGGCCGCGGTGCGCCGCACCATGTCGCGGGCCTGGGTCCGGTCGTCCACGTCCAGGGCCAGGATCAGGCGCTGTCGGGGGTCTTCGCTCGCTGTGGTCATGGACTCACCTCGTCGGGGAAGGGGACGGCGGCCGCCGGTGGAAGGCGCCGATGTACGCCTCGATCCGGTCGATCTCCCGGCGTCGGCAGAAGGCTTCCATCCCCTCCAGGATTTCCATCGTGATTGCGGGCCGGATGTAGTTGGCCGTGCCCACCTGGACGGCCCGCGCGCCCAAGGCCAGGTATTCCAGCGCGTCCGCGGCGGTCATGATCCCGCCGATGCCGATCACCGGGATGTCGACGCTCCGGCAGATGTCATGCACCAGCCGCTGCGCCAGCGGCTTGATCGCCGGACCGCTGAGCCCGCCGGTCACGTTGGCGATGCGCGGCCGCAGGGTCTCCGCGTCGATGGCGATGCCCACGAATGTGTTTACAGCCGAGACCGCGTCGGCCCCGGCGTCGCGGCAGGCGCGGGCGAACGCCACGATGTCGGTGACATTGGGCGAGAGCTTGACGATCAGGGGGAAGTCGCCGACGGCCCGGCGGACCGCTTCGGTCACCCGGCCGGTCTGGCCTGGATCGGTGGCGAAATGGATGCCGCCCGCCTGGACGTTGGGGCAGGAGACGTTGAGCTCCAGCGCCGCCAGCCCGTCCGCGCCGGCCAGCCGGCGGGCCGCCTCGACGTACTCCTCGATGCTGCCGCCCAGCACGTTGGCGATGATGGTGGCGCCGGTGGCGCGCAGCGGCGGCAGCTTGTCGCGAAGGAAGGCGTCGATGCCCACGTTCTGCAGGCCGATGGCGTTGAGCATCCCGGCCGGGGTTTCGTAGATCCGCGGCGACGGATTGCCCGGCCGCGGCTCCAGACTCAGACCCTTGACCACGACGGCCCCGAGGCGCGCCAGGTCCAGGTACGGGGCAAACTCCAACCCGTAGCCGAAGGTGCCGCTGGCGGTCATCACTGGATTTTTCAGCCGCAGGGGGCCGATGCTGGTGGTCAAGTCCATGCCGGTTTCGCCTCTGGGCCCGCTGGCCGGGATGCGCGTCCGGGCGATTCTATCAGAACCGGCGGAGCCAGTCGAGGAATTCTCCGGCGCCGTCCGGCCGGATTGCATCCCGCGTCGGCTCGGGATCATCTCAACACTGTCGGTGCCCCCGGTGGCGGCCGCAGTCTGAACCGGCAGGAGCACAATGCTGGAGACAGTCACCCGAATCGTCGCGGAGTTCTGGTCCGTCCTGGGCCGGATGTCGCCGTACCTGCTGTTCGGCTTCGCCATGGCCGGGCTGCTGTCGGTGTTGATTCCCGCGCGGCTGGTGGCCCGCCACCTGGGCGGGCGCGGATTCTGGCCGGTGGTCAAGGCGGCCCTGTTCGGCATCCCGCTGCCCCTCTGCTCGTGCAGCGTCATCCCGGTGGCGGCCTCGCTGCGCAAGTCAGGAGCGGGTCGCGGTCCGACCGCGGCGTTCCTGCTGTCCACCCCCATGACCGGCGCCGACAGCATCCTGGCGGTGTACAGCCTGCTGGGCCCGGTGTTCGCCGCCTTCACGCCGCTGGCCGCGCTGGTCAGCGGCTGCCTGGGCGGACTGGGGATGCGCCTGGCCGGCGCCGACGCGCCGACACAGCCGAAGCACTCGCCACGCCGTTGCGACGGCGACCCCGCCGGGACGGCCGCTTCGGCGGAACCTGCCCCCTGCGGGTGCGGCCCGCGTGTCGCGCCGCCGCCGCCCGAGACGCCCTCATGCGCGTGCGGCGAGAGCCGCGCCGCGGCGGCGGTCCG
>CALAMB010000092.1 GCA_937925645.1 uncultured Acidobacteriota bacterium | reverse complement strand
CGGGGCAAGCTGCAGGAGCTCATCACCCGGAGCATGCAGCTCGGCGCCACCCTGCTCATCTTCAACCAGACTCTTACCCCCACCCAGAGCCGGCTCATCGGGCGCGAGACCGACCTGAAGGTCATCGACCGGAACCAGCTCATCCTCGACATCTTCTCCCGCCGGGCCCGGTCCCAGGAGGGGAAGCTCCAGGTGGAGCTGGCCCAGCTCCAGTACCTGATGCCGCGCCTGGTGGAGTTTGACGACTCCCTGTCCCGCCTCAGCGGGGGGATCGGCGGACGCGGTCCCGGCGAAACGTCGCTGGAGGTGAACCGCCGCCGCATCAAGGACCGCATCGACCGGCTGGAGCAGAAGCTGGCGGCGATCCGCACCTCGCGGCGGCAGCGGCGCCTGGGCCGGCAGCGGCGGGGGGCGCCGGTGGTGTCCATCATCGGGTACACCAACGCCGGCAAGTCCACCCTCATGAACGCCCTGACCCGGGCGGCGGTCCCGGTCGAGGACAAGCTGTTCGCCACGCTGGACCCCGTGAGCCGGCGCATGCGGCTGCCGTGGGGGCAGGAGGTCATCGTCTCGGACACCGTGGGATTCATCCGCGAGCTGCCGCCGCCCCTGCTCGAGGCGTTCAAGGCGACGCTGGAGGAGATCGAGGATTCGGCGCTGATCATCCACCTGGTGGACGCCACCAGCGCGCAGCGGGACCATCACATCCTGACCGTGGAGCGGCTCCTGGCCGACCTCGGCCTGGACGGGATCCCGCGGCTGCGGGTGCTCAACAAGGCCGACCGGCTGGATCCGGCGGAGCAGATCCACCTGGCCCAGCGGTACGGAGACCTGGCCGTGTCGGCGCTGCGGGGCGACGGCCTGGAGCGGCTGGCCGGCGAGATCCGGACGGCGCTCGATGGCGCCGCCGTGGCGGCGCGGAGCCGCTGACCCAACCTGGCGACGGGAGCGATAGCCATGACGACGACGGTTCGGCCGGTGGCCGGCGGGCGCGACCTGCGCGCCTTCATCGAGTTTCCCTACCGGCACTACGCCGGACACCCCCACTGGGTCCCGCCGCTGCGTTACGACCAGCGGCGGCTGCTGGACCGGCGGCGCCATCCGTTCTACCGGCAGGCGGCGGCGGAGTTCTTCCTGGCGGAGCGGGACGGCCGCCCGGTGGGCCGGGTGGCGGCCATCCACAACCGGGCCCACAACGAGTTCTGCCAGGATACCACGGGATTCTTCGGCTTTTTCGAGACCGAGGACGATCCGGCCACGGCCCGGGCGCTCCTCGACGCGGCGGCCGCCTGGTGCGCCGGCCGGGGTCTGACCGCCCTGCAGGGCCCGGTCAGCCCCTCGACCAACTACGAGTGCGCCCTCCTTGTCGAGGGCTTCGACCGCCCGCCGGCGTTCATGATGCCGTATAACTATCCCTACTATGCGGGACTGATCGAAGCGGCGGGATTCGTCAAGGCCAAGGACCTGGTGGCGTACTGGTTGAGCGACGATCATCCCTTCCCGGAGAAGCTGGTCAGCGTCACCGGCCGGCTGATGCGACGCTACGGCCTGACCACGCGGGAAATCCGGATGGATTGCCTCGACGAGGAGATCGACCGCATTTTCAAGGTCTACAACGACGCCTGGAGCAGCAACTGGGGCTTCGTGCCCATGTCCCGCGAGGAGATCGTCGCCATGGCCGCGGACTTCAAGTGGGTGGTGGACCCCCGCGTCGTCTATATCGCCGAACGCGGTGACGAGCCGGTGGGCTTCCTCCTGGCGCTTCCCGAGTTGAACCTGATCCTCAAGGATCTGGGCGGCCGCCTGCTGCCGCTGGGCTGGCTCCGGATATTGCGCGGCCGGCGGCGGCTGAACGTGCTGCGCGTCCTGGCCATGGGTTCGCTGAAGGAATTTCAGAGCATGGGCTTCGCCGCGGCGCTGTACCACGACATCGTCACCCGGGGCACGGCGGCGGGCTACCATCATGCGGAGATCGGCTGGGTGCTCGAGGACAACGTGATGATGAACCGCGCCGCGGAGATGCTCGGTTCCGAACTGTACAAGCGGTTCCGCGTCTACCGCAAGGACCTGGCGGCGACCGCCGGGGCGGGCGCATGAGACGCATCGTTTTGCTTCCTAATTTTGATATAATAGGGCCCGTATGAACGACAAGCGTCTCCTCCTGCCATCCGACCGATTGAGCGTGCTGGAGCACGTGCAGCTCTTCTGCGACGTCCAGAACTACCCCATGGAAGTTTTCGTGGACCGGCAGAGCTGCCTGGTCTACCAGAACGACGTGTACAACTACCTGCTGCGCGGCGTGCCCATCGCCGTGGACGCGAGCCTGCTGCTGAGCCTGGTGCAGGGCCGGGAGGGGGACCGCGTGCCCGAAGTGAGCGGCGAGCTGGTGGTGATCGACACCTACAACTGCTACATGAAACAGGGCGAGTACTGGTACCCGTACCGCTTCCATTTCGAGGCCGAGGCCCGCGCCCACAGCTTTATCTCCAAGGGCGGCTTCACCCCCGACCTGGAGCACCCGGTGCGCTGGAACACCCTGATCCGCTTCCTCAAGACATTTTATGGCCACCGGCGCAAGTTCTTTCTCTACCACGCGTTCGCGCCGCTGGAGAACTATTACACCTACCTCAAGTCGCTGTACATGGAGTTCAAATCCATCCCCTCCAACGAACTGGAGAGCCTGCGCGAGAACCGCCTGGTTCGGTTCCGGGTGAGCGACGAGCTGATCCGCCGGCGGGTTCTCAGCTCCCGGGTCTGACCCCTGTCTCCCAATCCCCCCGTTTTCTGCCACGGTGGCTATGCGAATGGCCGCGGTTCGTGATCTCCGCCGCCGGGGTGCGTGATTGTGTTTGACTTTGAATTGCAGCCCCGGTACACTTTCATGTTCCGGCTGTAAACAGATCTTTTGGGAGTGAAGCGATGGCGGTAATCAAGGCGTTTCGAGGCGTCCGGCCCGTGCGACACCTGGTGGAACAGGTGGCATCGCCTCCCTATGACGTTCTCTCCTCGCAGGAAGCCTTGGCCATGGCGGGAAACAACCCACACTCCTTCCTCCACGTGGGCAAGCCGGAGATCGACCTGCCGCCCGGCATCGACCTGTACGACGACCGCGTGTACCGGCAGGGCGCCGAGAACTTCCGCCGGCTGATGGCCGACGGCGTGCTCTTCCAGGACCCCGCCGACTGCCTTTACATTTACCGCCAGCGGATGGGGGATCACCTCCAGACCTCTCTGGCCGCCGGCGCGTCAGTGGACGACTATGACGCCGAGGTCATCCGGAAGCACGAACTCACCCGGCAGGACAAGGAAGACGACCGCACCCGCCATGTCCGCGAACTCAACGCCCAGACCGGCCCTGTCTTCCTCACGTATCACGCCCGGGCCGACCTCGACGCCAGGATTGAGGCGGAGTGCCGCCGCGAGCCGGAGTACCACTTCACTTCCGCCGACGGCATCGAGCACTGGTTCTGGGTGGTCTCCGACCCCGCCTGGATCGCGGACGTCACCGCCATCTTCCGCCAGATCCCGCACCTGTACGTCGCTGACGGCCACCACCGCTCGGCCGCCGCGTCGCACGTGCGCCGGATGCGCCGGGACGCCAACCCGGGGCACACCGGCCGCGAGGACTATAACTTTTTCCTGGCCTACATCTTTCCCCACAACCAGCTCCGGATCATGGACTACAACCGCGTGGTCCATGACCTGCACGGACTGGACGCGGCCGCCTTTCTGCAGCGGGTGGGGGAGGCGTTTGACGTGGCGCCCGCGGATTCGGGCCGGCCGGAGCGCCGCCACGAGTTCCGGATGTTCCTCGACGGCCGGTGGCACCGCCTGTCGCCCCGGCCGGGCACGTTCCCCGCGGACGACCCGGTGCGCAGCCTCGACGTGAGCATCCTGCAGGAGAACCTGCTGGCGCCGGTGCTGGGGATCGGCGACCCGCGCAAGGACAAGCGCATTGATTTCGTCGGCGGCATCCGCGGCATCGGCGAGTTGGAGCGGCTGGTCCGGAGCGGCGAGGCGACGGTGGCCTTCGCCCTGTACCCCACCTCCATCGACGAGCTGATGGCCATCGCCGACGCCGGCCGGTTCATGCCACCCAAGTCCACCTGGTTCGAGCCGAAGCTAAAGGACGGTCTGGTATCCCATCTCCTGGACTAGCGCGGCGTCGCGCCGCCGCCCCGGAGCGGACATATGGAACGCAAACGTCAACTCACCGTCTCGTTCTTCACTCAGCAGGTGGGCCCGCTGAGCTGAGCGCGGGGGACGCCCCCCGAAATCCCGACCCCAGGGCCTGACATAACAATATAAACAGGAGGATAACATGGCTGACAAGATTCGCGTGCTGATCATGGGCGCCGCCGGGCGCGATTTTCATAACTTCAACACCTGCTTCCGCGACAACCCCCAGTACGAGGTGGTCGCCTTCACCGCCACCCAGATCCCCGACATCGCCGGCAAGAAGTATCCCCGGGAGCTGGCGGGCAAGCTGTACCCCAAGGGCATTCCCATCCACGACGAGGGCGAGCTGGAGCAGCTCATCGACAAGTACAAGGTGCACCAGGTGATCTTCGCCTACAGCGATGTGCCCCACGACGTGGTCATGCATAAGGCCTCCCGCGTGCTGGCCAAGGGCGCGGACTTCCGGTTCATCGGCCCCACCGCCACCATGGTCAAGTCGACCAAGCCGGTGGTGTCGGTGTGCGCCGTCCGGACCGGCTGCGGCAAGAGCCAGACCAGCCGCGCCGTGGTCCGCGCGCTGCAGGCGCTGGGCAAGAAGGTCGTGGCCATCCGGCACCCCATGCCGTACGGCGACCTGGCCGCCCAGGCCGTCCAGCGGTTCGCCTCGCTGGCGGACCTGAAGAAGCACAAGTGCACCATCGAGGAGATGGAGGAGTACGAGCCGCACATCGCCAAGGGCGTCATCGTGTACGCCGGCGTCGACTACGAGGCGATCCTGCGGCAGGCCGAGAAGGAAGCCGACGTCATCCTGTGGGACGGCGGCAACAACGACTTC
>CALAMB010000091.1 GCA_937925645.1 uncultured Acidobacteriota bacterium | reverse complement strand
CATCCATCATACAAGTCTATTTTCGTCGTGACAGCGTGGATCGGGCCGGTCGATGTTGGGACGGGCGACCGGGGGGAAGAAACCGGTGAAATATTTTGCCAAATTTTGGCAAGATTTCGGGAGTAACTGAGTAATCGTAATCGTAATCGCAATCGTAATCGAGGCTCGTTCCTGATCTTCGGATTTCGGACATCGGACATTGGAATTCGGACTTCGGAGGTCGGACCTGGGACCTCGGTTCTGGGTCCTGGGACACAGAACCTAGATCCCAATACCTATTCAACTATTCACCTATTCACCTATTTCTCCCGGACTGATTCCTGTTCAAATATCTGATATCCGATATCCGGAATCTAAAATTCCAATCCTACGCCCGATTCTGACAATCCAAAAAATAACTCTAAATTCAACCAAAACAGTTCTTTGTGCCCTTTGTATCTTTGTGGTGAACATCTTCCTTGCGGGCCTGGGGACTGAAAATCAACTTGCCACGTCCGGCACGTTATGCTATTCATGAATAATTATAAGGAAACTGTAATATGTCAACACACCGAATCACCCAGCATCCCGTCCTGGACATTCCCCCAACCGAGACCGTGACCTTTTACTGGCAGCGCCAGCCGTTCACCGCCCGCCGCGGCGAGATGATCAGCTCGGCGCTCATCGCCAATGGCGTCAAGGTGTTCGGCCGGCACCACCGCGACGGCAGCGGCCAGGGGCTCTTCTGCGCCAACGGCCAGTGCTCCAAGTGCATGGTCATCGCCAACGGCATGCCCGTCAAGTCATGCATGACGCCGGTGAAGGCAAACATGGTGGTGGAAAGCTGCGACGGCCTGCCTGAGCTGCCGGCGGCCGACGCCGCGCCCGCCCTCCACGACATCCCCGAGACCGAGACCGACGCGCTGGTCATCGGCGGCGGACCGGCGGGACTGTCGGCCGCCATCGAGCTCGGCAAAATGGGGCTGCGCACCCTGCTCGTGGACGACAAGACCGAGCTCGGCGGCAAGCTGGTGCTCCAGACCCACAAGTTCTTCGGCTCGGTGGAGGACTCGCGCGCCGGCACCCGCGGCAACCACATCGGCCGGCTCCTGGGCGAGGCGGTGGCGGCCGACCCCCACATCGAGGTCTGGCTCGACAGCACCGCCGTCTTCGTCTTCAGCGACCGGAAGGTGGGCGTGCTCCGCGACGGCGCTTACCGGCTGGTGCGGCCCCGGGTGGTGCTCAACGCCGCCGGCGCCCGGGAAAAGTACCTTCAGTTCCCGGGCAACCACCTCGTGGGCGTGTTCGGCGCCGGCGCCTTCCAGACGCTGGCCAACCGCGACCTGGTGCGGCCGTCGGAGCGCCTGTTCATCATCGGCGGCGGCAACGTGGGCCTCATCGCCGGCTACCACGCGCTGCAGGCGGGCATCCCCGTGGTGGGGCTGGCCGAGGCCATGCCCCGCTGCGGCGGCTACCAGGTGCACGCCGACAAGCTGGCGCGGCTGGGCGTGCCCATCTACACCTCGCACTCCATCGTGTCGGCCAACGGGGCCGAAACCGTGGAGTCCGTCACCATCGCCCGCGTGGACGAGCGGTTCCAGCCCGTGCCCGGCACCGAGAAGACCTTCGCCTGTGACACCGTGCTCATCGCCGTGGGCCTCAACCCCATCGACGAGTTCACCGCGGAGGCGCGCGCCGCCGGGCTCCCCGTCTTCGCCGCCGGCGACGCCCTGGAGATCGCCGA
>CALAMB010000090.1 GCA_937925645.1 uncultured Acidobacteriota bacterium | reverse complement strand
GAAGCGGTACGAGTTCATCCTCATCGACCTTCTCCTGCTGCGGGACGGTCGGCCGGTGAACGGCTACTTCGATTACAAGACGGTGCTGCAGCCGTTCTGGCAGGCGTACCCGATGTCGGAGCTCATCGTCATGAGCCAGCCGGCGATGATCCGCGACGCGGTGATGGCGGTGAAGCAGGGCGCCAGCAACTACATCACCTATCCCATCCACCCAGACGAGCTGCGGTACGTCAAGGAGAGCCTGCAGGAAGCCCTGAAGATCCACTACGAACTCCAGTACCTGCGGGACAGCTTCTGGCAGGAGGATTCGCTGGAGCTGATCCGGACCAACAGCCCGGTGATGAAGGAGGTCTTCGGCAAGGTGCGGGCCGTCTCGACCACCAAGACCACCGTGCTGCTCACCGGCGAGACGGGGACGGGGAAGGGCGTCGTGGCCAAGCTGATTCACCAGCACAGCACCCGGCGCGACAACCAGTTCATCGCCATCCACTGCGGCGCGATTCCCGACACGCTGCTGGAGAGCGAGCTGTTCGGCCACGAGAAGGGCGCGTTCACCGGCGCCATCCGCCGCAAGCTCGGCAAGTTCGAGATCTCCCAGGGGGGCACCATCTTCCTGGACGAGATCTCCACCATCAGCCCGTCGATGCAGATCAAGCTGCTGCAGATCCTCCAGGACCGGACCTTCCAGCGGGTGGGCGGCGAGGACGTCATCGAAGTGGACGTCCGCATCCTCGCCGCCACGAACGAGGACCTGGGCAAGATGTGCGACGACGGCAGCTTCCGGCGGGACCTCTACTACCGCCTCAACGTCTTTCCCGTCGAGCTGCCGCCGCTCCGCGAGCGCCTTGAAGACATCCCGGTTCTCACCGAAGTGTTTCTCGACCGACTGAACCGCCACCACCTGAAGGACATCGTCGGCATCCACCCGCTGGTCATGGAGGCCTTCGCGCGCTACGCGTGGCCGGGCAACATCCGCGAGCTGGAAAACCTCGTGGAGCGAGCGTACATCCTGGAGACCTCGTCCATGCTGACGCCGGAGAGCTTCCCCAGCGAGCTGTTCGCGTCAGGGGATTCCGGCACGCGCATCGAGATGGACACCTCGATGACCCTGGCCGAGATCCGTCACCGCACCGTGGAGAGCGTGGAGCGGCGCTACCTGAAAGAGATGCTGACGCTCCATCGCGGCAAGATCGCCGCAACGGCCAAGGCGACGGGAATCAGTGTCCGGCAGCTCCATAAACTGATGGCCCGCTATGGTATTCGCAAAGAAGACTTCAAGTACATTCCCCTCGCAAAATCAAAAAAGGAACTATAAGTACCGATATTGAGCATATCGGTATTCAAAGTTCCGAAAAGTAGTTGTATGTCTTTTAATTACAATTACTTGTATAGTAATTATTAGCTAAGTATCGAAATTATAAGGGGCAAAACATGAATCAGCAGGACCGCTATTTAGATGGTGTATTATCTAAATATAAATATATCAATAAGTTAGATATATGGCACGATAATTGCTATATAAAAATTGCGCCGAAATTCGGCTGATTTTTTCTGTTTTAGAGATGTTTCAAGGCCGAATATTTGCGATCAGCGACTTGGACGCACAGTGCTGATCAGGTGCAAAGGAGATCGATGAAACGCGACCTTTGGTTCAGTGAGGAAGAGGAACCTCCCAGTACGGAGATCGGCCACGCGGAAGCCGATTTCATGGATCGACACACCCCCCACGTCATCCCGTTTCGCTTGACGCGGACCCCCGTCGTCGCCAAAAAATCCCTGAAATCACAGGGCCGTACGTACGCCATCGCGCCCAGCGAACGGTCGATGGCGTTCATGGAACGCTTCTTTCCCGAAGCCACGCCTGACGAATGGAACGACTGGCGCTGGCAGGTGCGCCACAGCATCCGGAACCTGAGCGAGCTGGAACGGATTGTGGCCCTGTCGCCCGAAGAGCGGGACGCGATCCTGGGTCTGAACGGCTCGCTGCCGCTCCGGATCACGCCATACTACGCCAGTCTGCTGAATCCGATGGATCCGTACCAGCCGGTCCGGCGGAGCGTCATCCCCGTCAGCGCCGAATTCGCCGTGTCGCCGGGCGAGGCGGCCGACCCGCTGGGCGAAGACCACGACAGCCCCGTCCCCGGCCTGGTTCACCGCTACCCCGACCGCGTGCTGTTTCTCACCACCGGCTTCTGCGCCGCGTTCTGCCGATACTGCACCCGCTCCCGCATGGTGGGCCACAGCAGCCACGGCGCGGGGTGCTCCAAAACCCGCTGGCAGAAAGCGATCGACTACATCGCCGCGAATCCGGCCATTCGAGACGTGCTGCTGTCGGGCGGCGATCCACTGACGCTGTCCAACGAACAGCTCAACTGGCTGCTCACCCGGCTGCGGCAGATCCCGCACGTGGAGTTCCTGCGCATCGGCACCAAGGTGCCGGTGGTGATGCCCCAGCGCGTGACGCCCAGTCTGGTGCGCACGCTGCGCCAGCACCATCCGCTGTTCGTCAGCATTCACTTCACCCATCCCGACGAGCTGACCCCCGAAACCGTTCAAGCGTGCGAGCGCCTGGCTGACGCGGGCATTCCGCTGGGCAGTCAGACGGTGCTGCTGGCCGGCATCAACGACTCGGTGGACACCATGAAGCGCCTGATGCACGGCCTGCTGAAAGCCCGGGTGCGGCCGTACTACCTGTACCAGTGCGATCCGATCCAGGGCTCGCGGCACTTCCGGACGCCGGTGGCCGCGGGGCTTGAGATCATTCGCGGCCTGCGCGGTCACACGACGGGCTACGCGGTGCCCACGTACGTGATCGACGCCCCCGGCGGCGGCGGCAAGATTCCCCTGCTGCCGGATTACGTCGAAGGCCGAGACGGCGACGACCTGGTCCTCCGGAACTTTGAGAACAAGGCCTTCCGTTATCCCGACCCCGCGGGCGGGCCGGCGGCGGATGACTAGACACAACAGAATTTGGAATTGGATGGTTGGCCATTCAAGCGGCGGACATGGATCCGCCGTTTGATGTTGTAAAGTGAACAGTTAACAGTAAACAGTGAACAGTAACGGTGTGGGGCAATCGGCGAACACAGCGGTCCGCCCCCCACCGTTCGCCGCTGACTATTATCTGTTTACTGCTATC